>NZ_BAAAEH010000016.1:0-184463 GCF_039522915.1 Sphingomonas oligophenolica | reverse complement strand
GCCACACCCCACTACCGATTCTCATCTTGATTGTCGCGCGACTCTCATCCTGAATGTCGCGCTGCAGTTAGGAAGGCTTATGGCAACGCTCAACGCGCTTACATGATCGTCCGCGCACTATTTGACGGTCAGATCGCGTTTGCCGATCTGCTTAGACGGTAGGCAGGTTCGGCCGCGTCCGCGCCCGCTCAAGGAGCAGTATCGGCTCCGGGGTCCACGAAGGGCTATGGCCGATCGGTGGGATGAACCGAACTGGACGCCCAGGACCAGCAGCGCCGCTGCGACATAATCTCGTGGGTGAACACCATCTCGTGAACCGATCTCGGTCAGATCCACTGATCGATCACCGTGTCGGCGCGCCACACGATACACGCTCCATGCTCCGGCCGGGTTTCGCGGGTATATCCAGGAGATCGTCGCGACTGGTAGCCTGCCTCGGAGGCGTTTCGGGTCCCGGTCGAGTTCCCGATTTTCACGGTCGTTCGAGCCTGCCGAAATTATGATGGCTCGATAGGTAGTCGGCGGGACCATCAGGCTGATTGCTGCGGCTGAGGCGCCGATCCGGGCACGGATATCGCAGCCGGTTGGCAGCAGCGCATTCAATGCCGCGGCGATCCCAAGCGCGATACTATCGCCAATGATCAGGCAAGGTGGCATCGAGGAGAGTCGCGGAGGGAAGGGGAGCGGAGGGAAATAGGGGACCGCCTGCCAGGAGAACAACCATGGGACGCGAATTCGCCACGAGCAGCTTCACAACTCGATTCCACTTGTTCGGCCTGGATGCTATGATCCAATGTGGAAAGGACCCGGTAATGGACCCTGCGATCACCCCAAGCGAAGAGCCAGAACAGGGCATAGAACCTGTGCGGGTTCGTCCGCACGCATCCGCGTGGCTGTGGCGACCTTGGTACGCCAAGCTCTGGTGGGCCTGCATCGCGATCTATTGGTCGGGCAAACTCGCCTCCTATTGGAGCCCAACTCTCGACGACGCTTATTCGACCGCGCTCGCCGGCTATCTCAATATCGCCCTCTATCCGTTCACCGCTGTTATGGCTCTCGGGGTGCGGTTTGCACCGGCGTGGATGGAATATCATGGCTGGGAGTGGGTCGAACCATCGCGCGAGCGGATGTTTCCGAAGCGCTCCGTCGGTGGATACCTCGACCCGATGGCTGACCCGCTCGATCCTCGCTCGCCCAGGCATTCGCGCCGCCATCAAAAGCTATAGTCCACTATTTATCTCGCCGTTCTTTGAACGCAGGGTTTCCGTCAAAAGGCCCATTCGCCAAATCGTCTGAGAACCGCCCGCTGCTAAGCACTGAGGACTGCTCGATTGACGTCAGTGGCCCCGTGATATCCGCCGTACCACGTCCAGAATCCGCTTGCTCCAGATAACGATTTCTGAGTCCGCGGTTCCCAAGGATCTGATCTGAAAGGGTTGTCGCAAACGCGCTTTCCGGAGCCTTGGACCGAGAAGCCGCTCGCTCTGCCGCGGCAATTGCCTCGCGGACGTCGTAATTCACAATGTCTATAGTTGCGCCAGCGGTTTCGGTAGTCGATCCTCGATCCGAACTGACAAAGCCAACGGAACCCCCGATTCCACCGCTCACGGAGCCGCCGCCCTTGCCTTTGCCGCTGCTTGCCCCGCCACGGCGAGCGTCGGCGGATATTGAAGCATTGATATCGGTACCCATCGAAGTGTTATCCTCGGCCGACCGCGCGATGCTTCTTGACCACCCTGTCTGAGTCATAATCGCCTGAACGTCGCGCTGAAGAGTATCGGCGACCTGTGGTTTCAGCCGCCAATTCCCTTGACGATCCATCTCAAAACCGCCCCTGAGCCAGTTTTCCATCGCCGCATGACCTTCCCTGCCGCCGCCGAGGAAATGCTCGATCGTATCTGGGCCAGCCTGCTTGCCCGCCTCGAAGCGCGTGCTCGTGTCATTGCGTGCAGACCGGGTAAACCCGGTACTGCTGGACACCAGGAGATCGTTGTCGGCGAAGCTGAACCGCGCCGAGCCACCACCAGCGATCGCGCCATATTGGCTATCGTTGATCAGCCCCGCGCGGTGCAACTGTCCGGCGACTTGTGGCGTCACGTTCATGGCGAGGTCGCCATTCTGGTTCATTGCAAGCTGCTTCTTCGTCATCGTGATACCATTGGCGCGCAGCAGACCCTGCATTCGCGTCAGGCGCTCATTGTCGACGATCCGAGACGTACGCTCGTTACGCGCACGATCCGCGATCCCACCGGCGCCGCCGTCGGCCATATCGACCTGATTGCCGGCGGTCTGGGACAGGGTGCGGATGAAGCTGTCGAGCCGAGCAGCCTCTCGTGTCGACACGCCCGCCGCCTCGGCGCCCTCCGCAAAGCCGAAATTATCCGACTGCCGACGCTCCTCACCGATGCGCGCGGCTCCCCGCGTGCCGTCCAGCCCGACCTCGCGCTGGGCATCGAGCTTGCCGGCGCGCTCGGCAAAGTCATAACCGGCGGCTTCGCGCGTCCGGCCATAAACGCTCGTGCCCTCACGTGCGGCCTCTCTTGTGGCGCCGTCTGCCGTTCCAAGCTGGGTCGATGCATTATAGGTTTCGAGCGCGTGCTCCACCTGCGCCTCATTGCGGCCGGTGGCGCGGGAGAGTTGGGTGATGGCGGAGGAGCGCGCTTCGCCGGAGAGCGCGTTGATAAAGCCGATGCGGCGGCTGGTTTCCTGGACCGAAAGCCCGAGCATGCCGGCGGCATCGCGCTGTCCCTGGTTTGTGCCGGTCCGACTGGCCTGCTCGGTCGCCACATTACCGCGCTCTATGCCTGCGACCCTGTCGCCGGCGAAATCCCGCCGCCCTTCCATCGCCCCGACCTGGACCTGCGCGGAAGTGATGTCATTGCGGAGCATCGCTTCCTGGTCGAAGGCATTGGCGGTCAACTTTGCGAAGGTCGGGTCCGCCGAGGCCTGAGCGATGACGCCGGACGCCTTCAGCGCAGCGTCCTTCGGCGAGTAGCCTCCGCGCTCGAAAGCCCGTGTCGCGCCCTGCAGCATCATATCGTACGCGCGCTGATCCCCGAAGGCGCGCCATTGCACCAGATTTTGCGAGAACGCAGCGAAGGCGCGCTCACCAGCCTGACCGGAGCCGAAATAGGTCGTTCCCAGAGCCCGCAGCGCGTCTTTCTCGGCGAACTGTTGAAATGCCGCCGTCGTAGCGTTGGCCCTGACTGCCCGTTGCGTCGCGGGGTTCGACAGATCCCCATTGACGAGCGCCGGCGCCAGCCCGCCAAGCTCACGCGCCGCGTCGATCCCGCCCATGCCGAATGCCGGCACCCCCGGCACCCCGCTGTTGCGTTCACCCAGCATTGTGCTCGCCGCGCCGAAGCTGCGATTGGCGCCAAATGTCGACCGCTCGCCGAAATCACCAAAGCTCGCCGAAGCGCCACGACGAGCCGATGTGCCCAGCGCGGACGCCTGTGCCTCAAGGGCCGAGGCGCGACCTTCCGCCGTGCCCATGGGCGACGCGGCGGCGGTACCCTGGCCCTGGACGCCGAGCGCGCCGCTGGTGAAAGCCGTGAAGACATTCCCCGAGAACCGGAACACGGTGAAGACGAAGGCGCCGGCGAGACCTGCCGCGGCCGTGCGAAAGCTGCCGAAGATAGCGAGAGCCTTTTGCGCGGAAGAGGGGGCAAGAAGCCAGGCGTTGGCGCCGTTGGCGTTCGAGCGCATCTCGGCAAGCGCGCCCATCGCGCGGCCCAAGGTCAGCTGGTAAATGCCGGCATCGATCACGCCCCACAAGGCAACGAACACGAACAGGCCGAGGGCGAAGCTCATGACGCGCAGGTTGATCGGCGTCAGGATGAACAGGAGCGCGATCGGAATCATGAACAGCATGATCCCGAACACGACCGCGCGGATGGTGGGCATCCATTCGTTCGCGACCGACATGGTGGCGAGGCCGCTCGACAATACGGCCCGGTTCGCCATGATCCTTGCGGCCGTTGCCGGGCTGTCTTCGAACAGGACGTCACCGACCGTGTTGCCGAGCAGGACATCGGTCATGAAAGCCTGGAGCGACAGGGGCGAGCCCATCATCATGCCGCCCACCTCGCCGAGCTGGGCGCGGCAACGCGTCAGCTGATTGGCGTCGGTCGCGTCGAAGCCCGTCCGCAGGCAGACCTGCCTGGTGTAATCGTCGAACAAGGCTGGGTCGGAGAGCCTGTCAGAAATATACTGCCAGGACTCCTCACAGCTCTTCGTCGTGCCGCCCTTGTCGGTTGCCGTGTAGACCGTGCTGAAGGTCGCAGGTCCCGCCATCGCTGCGAACGCGGCGGGCAGATCGGTTGTCGTGCGGAACAGCTTGTCGTCGTCGATGCCGTAAGCCGGCGACACGCGCGCAACCGGATAGCATTGCCGGACATAGTCCCTGATCGTTGCATCAAGGAAGGTGTCGGTCATCGGTCCACGCGGCGCGACGGCATTGAAGAACAGATCGAACATGTGCCCGCCCGCGCCGAACTCGATCTTGGAATCCGGATCGAGCGTGTTGTCGTCGATCGTCTCGACCAGCGCGCGCTCCATGAGGTTGGTGGTGCCGGCGACCAGGACGAGCAGATTGGGGACGCCGCCGATCGGCTGATAGGCGTTGCGGACCTTGTCATAGACATGGACGGTGCCGGTGGTCGCGATCATGCCGACGAACAGGCCGATTCCGACCAGCATCTGAAAACCGAAAGCGACAAGCCCCATGCCCTGGCCGCGAATGGCGGTCAGCGTCGCACCCACCGCAATCCCGACCGTCGCGATCACCACGACCAGCGTCTCGTAACGCGGGTCGGCAAAGATCATCGCGACGAGACGGAATGCATCCACCGTCTCGGCAAAACCATCATAGGTGTAGAAGCTTGTGTCGACGGCAAAGGCCGGCGAGGCGACGAGCAAAGCGGCGACCGTCACAGCGGCGCGAAGGATCCGACGCATCATGGGAGCACCTATCGGTTGCGGTTCGCAGCGGCACCGGCGGCGTCGCGGGCATCGCGGTCGCGCTGCCGCAGAAGCCCCGCATAGGATGTCGAGAGGTTCGCTTGGCTCAGCGCCGCGAGATAGGACTGACGCATCTGCGCGCGCTGGCGAAGCACCTCCTCGCGAAGGTCCCGCAATTGCTCAATGCCCTTGGTCAGGATCTTGGTCTGGCAGATATTGGTACTGGTCGCATTGGCAGCGCCAGCCGCCGTCGTCCCGCGTTCAGCATTGCTGAGCGCGAAGTCGATCGAGCGGGTCAGGTCGTTCAGCATCTGATAGGCGAGGGTGAACGCGACCAGCTCATCGGTATCGCTGATCACCGAGCCCTGGACGCCCTGGCGGACGCCCCATTCGAGCATCCGGTAAACAGGCAGCGTGCTGACATTTGCCACGAACTGGCGTTCGTCGGCCGACAGCCACCGCGCGTCCTGATCTTGTCGGCAATCGACTCCATCCGGGCGCGGGCGAGTTCGAGCGCGCCCTTCGTCCCATCCTGGCTGCAATCACCGGCGGTGGGCGGAACATTGAGCGCGCGCTTCTGCACGCGGCCGCTCAGGAAATCGTCCGCCGACTCGGTATCCTGCTTCGGGCAGGCGGGGATCGCCGAGAAGAGCGGCACCTTGTCGGTCGGGTCCCAGCGCATATAGACGTCGCCGACCCGCGCCCGCATCACATCCGCCCAGTCGCCGGCGCCGACCCGCGAAGCCGCGTGCGAAAGCAGCGATCCCGTGCGGAAGATGTCGGTGACCTCGGCCGGGCAGTTCTGCAGCGCGTCCTTCAGATCCTCGGTCGGGTTGTTCTGGTTCGCCTGGATCTTCTCGCGGCTCTGCTGGTAGCTTTTCGCGAAGCCTTCCTTGACGGATTTGTAGCCGGTCATCTCCTCGATGATGCCGCTCATATTGTCGTCGCCCTTGGCGATCTGAACCGCGCGATTGGCCAATCGGCAATCATTGACCTGGATCGAATTCAGGAAGTTGGTCGCCGCTTCCATCTTCGAAATGATGTTGCCCATCTTCTCGTCGAGCGTCTCGAGCAGATACTGGAACGCGACGGCAGGGGCCGCCTGAAGAATGCTCTCCAGCTTCTGGACGAGATAGTCGGGATCGAGGAACGACATACCGCCCAGGAACATGTCGATGCCGCCGCAGCCGGCCTTGATCTTGGGGAGGCTGAGCGACATCAGATAGTCGTTATGGACATCCACCCGGCCTGACATGCCGCCCGCGGTCACATAGCCGCGGGTCTGATCCTCGAAACTGCCCGGAGAGGTATAGGTCGCGTTATCGAACCAGCTCTCCGCCCAGCTCTGCGCATGCGTAGGCACGGCCGTGCCGCAAGCGGCAACGATGCCGCACAGGCCGAACGAGAGACGGCGAGCTAGACGACGATAGAGTCTGGGAACGGCAAGCGACATGGCGGGCTTCCTCGGGTTCGAGTGAGATGAAAGAGATGCTGGCCCGCCATGCTCAGCTCCCTCGGTTGGCAGGATTCCGCGGCGCGCCCACGCCGACGATCCCGGTATATTTGGACATCGCCCTGAGGCCGACATCGGGTCGCACGCCGGTCAGCATCTTGACCGCGAGATAGATGTTGCGCGCCAGGTTGGGCCCATGATCGGTGCCGATCGCAACCGGCACGATCCTGTTCGCGTCCGCGATCGGCCGTACCCAAACGACCGGATGGCCGACCCAGGGCAGCCCGAGCCGGCCCGATCGGACCATCGCTTCCTGGCTGCCGATCGCAGCGACGCGCCAGCCATATTGCCGGCCGAACGCCGACAGCTTGGTCCACATGTCACCGCACGGCACGCAACCCGGGCTCGTGCTCATTTCGATGACGAACGCCGGCGCCTGGCCACGTAACGTATCGGCAAAGTCCGGCGGGAACTGGCGGGTCAGCGGAACGCGCGCGAGCCACGCCTGCAGGCTGGCAGTGTCGGCAACAGGATGGATTGCCGCGCGCCGCGCTGCATCTTGCCCTGCCGATGCCGATTGAGCCATCGCTTCCACCGCGACACCCACGACAGCGGACACCATGGCGGCTATGGCGAGCACGCGCCGCGTCACGGCCGCGGACTCCCGCCGGCGTTGACGAGATCACCACCGAGCACGCGTGGATCGGTCGCCGATACCGGCCCGTTCGCGAGCGCGTCGAAGAACCCGTCTTCCTCGCGGGCGCCGGTCATGAACTGCTCGGGCCGAATATCGCCAGTGAGCAATCGCACGGCCTGGTATGCCATTTGAGCGAGGTTGGGATACGCCTCAACGCCATTCGCGATCACCATCCGCTGCTGGCTGTTCCGCCGGATGATCATCGTTGTCGGCGTCACCTCGACATCGAAGCGCTGGGCAACCTCGGGCCGGCGGTCGAGATCCATAAGCGTGACCTGCCAGCCCATTTCCTCCTGGAAGCGCTGGACGATCGGCCACTGCACCCGGCAATAACCGCAGCTGTCGCGGGAAAACATGACGAGCGCGAATTCGGACGCATGCGCGCGAAGATATTGGCGGCGCGCGTCATCCTTGAACGCGGTCAGCTGATCGCGCGCATCGCCGACCATCGGATTGGCCGATTTCGAGTTGAGTTCCGGATGCTGTAGCATGGCGATCTGGGTCACGCCGGCGAACGCCCGCGCCTTGCGCCGCGCGAAATCCTCCAACTTCCAGAAATCGGCGACGGCGTCGACCGTAAGCACCGTCGCCGCATAATCGCGCTGCTGCTCGATCAGCTTGTGGATCTTGGGCGGCATCCAGGTGGCGAGTTCAGCCATCGGCGGGATCACCGGCTTCACCAGCGCGTCGGGATCGGGTTTCTCCTCTGGAGGCTTCGCGGGCGCCTGATACCACCAATATCCATCCTTGCCGGTCATGGCCGGCCGCTGATCCTGGGCGTGCGCCGATAAAGGAACAACGATCGCGGCGAAGAGGGCCGCGCGCAGCAACCACTTGCGGGCCGTCACAGCAGCTTCTCCATCCGGGTCAATTGGCCGATGGCGACCGGACCATAATAGCGACTGTCAAATCCATCCGGATGGCTCGACCCGACATAGGCATAGCCCGCCGGGATGATCACGCCCTTTGGCTGATAGTGATCGAGCTTCTGTCCCCTACGACCATAGGGCTTGCTGACTCCGAGCAGCTTGCCATCGCAGAAGTACCAGCCGTCCCATGTGTGGCCTCCGAACGACGGCTTCTCGATCATGTCGAGGCGTTCGCCGGGCATGCACAACACATATTTCGTGACCGACACCGGCTTGGGTCCCGCGACCGCGTTCGTGAGCATGAACGAGACAAGGTCTCCCTTGTGAATCGGCCCAGGATCAGCCCGCACTGCCCAGGCATGGATCGATGGGCTCATCACCAGCGTGAATTGCGGGATCGCCCACCACGTCGCGAGCCCGATCGGCAACACGATCAGATAGACCTTCAGCAACTGCTCAGGCCTTGGCGGCTGGCCGAGGCCGCCACTGCCGAGCGCGACCGCCGCCCGTATCGGCAAGAACCGCAACTCGGACCAAAGCCATTTAGCGAGCGCCCAAGCGAGTCTGAGCATCGCGCACCTCCTCCTTGCCGCCAAGGCGGGCATATTCCTCGAGCAAACCGGAGAGGCTCGCGTCTCCGAACACGATCCGAGCGATCGGCGGACTGGCCGCGTCACGCTCGCAATAGGGCTGGGTGGGATCGCCCGGGATCATCGCCAGCGCCGGCACCCGGGTGACGCCGCCCAAGCGGAAGACGATCGGGTCGACGATCAACTGGACACTCCGCATTACGCATGCCGGGCCCGAGCAGCCTGGATCTATCCGCAGGATCTCAGCGGACAGCTTCGCCATGGGTCCGACACGCGTCAGCCCGCCCGGCATACCCCGAAACGCCAGCACGCCGCCCACGCGCTCAAGCTGTGCGGCATAGGCCCTGAGCGTCGGGATCGGCATCGACGAGGAGGCGAACAGGACCGGCACCCAGCCTTTGACTGCATTCGGCGCGGCAGCGCCCGCGACGGCGGCCATGTCAGGCGCGCTGAGGCCCAGCGCCTGGCCGAGCTTCGCAGCCATGGCCTCGCGCTCGGCTTCGAGCCCAGCCTGTCCTGTCGCGAACGCCGCGCGAGCGCGTGCATCCATCTGGGGTGAAGCAGCATGCCGCCGCACAGCATCGAAAGCCCGCCGACGAAGCTCGGCCGAAGGTTGAACCGACGGGCCGGGCCCCGGCGTTGCGCGACCTTTTTGCGCGCTGACGGCTTGCTTGAGCCGCTCCACGGCGGCATTGCCTTCGCTGGCTGCCTTCGCGCGCGCGTCGGCCGGCGGGGAACTCGGCGGCGATCCGGCCACGGTCTGCGCCTCGACGGCTGGGATCGTGCCCAACGCCAGGGTCAGGACGAGGCTAATTCTTGCCGATCGTCTGCATATACGCATCGACGCGGTCCTTCATATCTATCTGGATGTCGGATTGAGCGCGGGCCTCGATGTCCGAATAATATTCGGAGAGGTCCATCTTCGAGAAATCGAGCGCCTGGAATTCCTCAGGCGTGAAGCCGCGGCACATCGGCTTCTTGGCCGTGCCCCAGCCGATCGCGTTGAACGATTTGAGCTGCGGCCGACCCTGCTCCTGGATGATCCGGCCAAGCTTGGCATTGAAGCAGCAATGCCCCTTGGCCTTCTGAATGCAGATGCCGAGGATCTTCGACGTGCAATAGCTGCCGATCTCATGGCACATGCCAGAACCGCGCAGCATGCCGGTCTCCATGTCCTGCTGATCGCAGCCCTGGAACAGGAACTCGATGATGAGGTTGATCGCGAGGCTGATCGCGAGCGAGGTCGGGTCGATGCCGATGATCCCCTTGAGCCCGGCGGTGGCCGCCTGACTGGCGGTCGCGCCCGCTTTGAACGCTGTGTAGGCGGCTTTCATGCCGGTCAGCACGCCCTTGGCGACCGCGATCTTGGTGCTGAGCGAGGTCAGCGACGAACCCATCCCGTCCTTGACGATCTTGCCCTTGTCGGCGCAGCAATTCTGAAAGGTGTCGAGCAGGCCCGGTGGACGGCACCGCAACGCACGGCCGGCAAAAATCTCGATATGGTCGAGGCAATTCCCGTCGGCGTCGACCTGGCCGTCATTCGGCACGCCCGGATCGTCCACGACCGGATCGCTCACGACTGGATTGGCGCCCGTGTCGATGCAGGCGTCGGGCGAGCAGGTCGGCGCGCCGCCGCCCGCCGGCACCTCGCACGCAAATTGGGTCCCAAGCGGGCAAGCATAGGTGGCCGGACCCGTCACCGTGCAGGCAACAGCGCGGATCGGGCATTGCCAACCTCCGCTCGCCGTCGCCGTGCAGCTCGCGGTTTCGCCTTCATCGGCGGCATCGCCATTGCCGTTGAGATCGACCGCGCACATTTCACTGGCGCTGGTGGGCGCGGGGCCGGTCGGTCCGGCTGGGCCCGTGGGGTCGGTCGGTTCGACCGGATCGGTCGGCTCGCCAGGAATGGCGATCGGCGCGCGCGCTTGCGGCATCGCGGCGGCGCTCGCCTGCGCATAGGCCGCCGACTGGGCGCTCACGAGCGACAAAGCTGAGACGAGCAGCAGCGCTCGGCTGAGGAACGAACTCTTCATGGCGTGGCACTCGTGCAGGTCATGTCCGCGCCGCCGAGCCGGACCGTCTGCATCATCACGACGGCCTCGGGAAAATCGTCGAGACAACCACAGGCAGAGACGATCTGCTCGCCGGGTCCGGTCGGGCAGACATTGTCGGCCGAGCAGACATGATAGAAGGTGTCGATCCCGGTCGGATCATTCTGCTGGCTTCCCATCACGCCCGACGGCGCGGCTGCGGTGTTGATCTTGGGCGCCTGGGTTTTGCAGATCGTCTCGCAGGCGGGCACGCTGCCCCGATCCGGAAGGCTGAAGGGCCGGGTCGAGGTGGTGACGCTCCCATTCGCCTGGGTTTGCTTGTCAGCGAGCAACGTCTCGGTCGAATGGTCGATGATATAGGCGCCCCGGCTCAGGTCCGGATCGGGCAGCCTCGCATTATCTGTCTCGCACACGTAGTTGCGCTTGCGCAGGAAGAAGTCGCGGGTGAGCTGCAATGTGCACCGGTCGGCGCCGAACAGGCGTGTCTGGGGCAGGGGCCTCAGGCCGGTCGCGACGCCGCCCCGGAAGGTTTCGACGCCGTCGACATCCTCGCTGTCGAGATGGCATTTGCTGTCCGCCGCGTACCCTGAACACAGGTCGACGAGCTGCTCTGTAGAACCGCAGCTGTCATCCACCTCGACATGGACATCTGCGAACGCCTCACCACCGCTGCTGACCGCCGCCCGCAACCAGATCTCGTGGTCTCCCTTGGTCAGATAAGGCTTCAGGTCGAGATTGGGGAATGCATAATAGGTCTTCTTCAGCTCGCACTTTCCGGGCGGAAGGCCGGTGGTCGTCCAGGGCGAGGGTCCTGAATCGACGAGATTGCCGTCGATCCGCACCTGGCCCCAGTCATCCGCAAACCATTCGACCAGGGATGCTTGCCGAATGCGCGCGGGGTCGGATACGTGCAGCGTCATGCGGAAGTCGAACAGGCTGCAGGACCCGCCGCTCAGGCTGTTGTCCGGTGGGGAGCCCATCAGGAAATCGGCTATATTGCTGCCGGTCCGGCTGGTCGCATAACCGCCCGCGGTGCGCGCGATGATGTCATCGAGCTGCGGATCGATGATATTGACCTGGCGCTCGATCGTGCAGGCCCTGGTCTGCTGGGCCTTCCCCGAACCCGCAGGCGAAGCTGCGACCATCTGGAAGATGCCGTTGCCGGCGGCGATCGCCGTGGCGTCGCCCTGAATGGCGGCCGGGTTGTTCTTGTACGCCGTCTGCGCGACGGTGCCGTCACTCGCGCAGGCGGTCGACTGGGCGCCAACATAGTCGATCACCGGACCGCCGATCTGTGCCCGCGCTACGCCGATGCGCGGATCGGCGGTGGTGAGCGCGCCGACCATGCCGCCGCCGAGATCGCCCAGCACCGAATTGAGGTTGTTCCAGACAAGATTCGCGCCGCAGCTATTGTTGACGCAGTAGCAGCCGGAAAGCTCAGGCATATCGACCTGGGTCAGCTTCAAGGACTTGGATGCGTCGACATCCCAGCGAAAATACTTGCACTGGTTCCAGGTGCCGGGCGCACAGGAGATGATGCCATTCGCGCAGATACCGGAAACCGGCACGGGCAGGTTGCTCACGGTGTCGAAGGTACCGTCGAAATCCTTGTCCTGGCTGATCTTGACCGTCCCGATGTCGCCGCTGGCCGAGGGCTGGACCAACACTTCGAGCAGGCTCTGCGTTTTCTGGCAGGCAATCGTCGGAGTGAACGTCTTGCTGTTGTCGACCGTCGCGATCGGTTGCCCGCTCATCGCAGGCGTGATCGTGGTATTGAGCAACATATCGCTGTCGCTCGTCTTCGCACGCGACGCCTGCGCGGCCGCCCGGGCGCGATCCTCCATGCTTTGCGCGTGAACCAGGGCAGGGCTCAGAGCGGCCGCGCAAAGGAGGATGACAAGCGCACGTCTCACGACTGAAGACCCTCTCCCGTGTAAAACCGCGACCCCCGACGCAGACGAAACAGCGTGGTGGCACCCAGCGCCGGTGTCGACGTCAGGCGGAACACGCCCTGGCCTTCAAAAATGGTCAGCGCGGCCGCCGCCAGGACAGAGGCACGGGGGAACGCCATCTGCCGAACGGGCAAGGAGCCGGCCGCGCTGACCGGGGTTGGAGCGGCGCCGCGGGGGCTGTGCAGCGCCGCTCCCACCTCGCTTTGTCCCGGGAGACCCAACGGGTCCTGGCGGGCAGACCCGGATGCACGTCCGGGACTGACGAGGTGTCCGTCAAACGACCCGCTCATGGCACCGACACTCCGGCGCAGCAGATCGTCTTTTCGAAGAGCATGAACTGGGCGTTGTCCTTGCCGGGCGCGTGCTTCGCGCTCGACCACAAGGAGCCGGGCCGGCCGATATTGACGCACTGGCCGCCCTTGACCGGCTCCATCAGCTGGAGCTTGTAGCGCGACTTGGTCCAGATCGGCTGGGGGATGAAGGAACAGCCGCTGGGCGACGAGATAGTCAGCGCGCCCAGACGGCCCATCATGAAGGTGCCGCGCGCGGCGAGCCCTGCCCAGGCCTCGACCGAGTCATCGAAATGAATGTCGCCGGCAATCGGATAGGTCGCGCCCCAACTTCCCATGCACCAGAAGAGCGGGTCGAGGACCTTGCCGGCAGCCGCGGCCGCACTGTCGGCCATGCAGGCGAGGCCGGCGGCGGGATTACCGAACAAGATGCCCTCGGGCTGAATGATCGCGCCCAAAGTGCCCGACTGCCAGGTCGGCAGCACCTCGGTGATGAGCGCCACATCGAACCCGTCATCCTGAAAGCACGGCAGGTCCGTGAACATGTCGAGCATCTTCCAGACCGGCGAGATGTAATAGTGCATCTGCGCGAACATCTTGCGCGTGTTGGTGCCGTCCGCGATCGACGACTGGCTGCCCTGCAATTTGCCGTGGGTCGGCATCAGGTCGACGCCGAGCGCCATCATGCACCCCGGTTCGGTCACGACGTCGACCATGCGATTGGGCGACCAGAAGGAAACCTTGACCCCGAACCAGAAGGTGGCGCCCTTGCGGCACGCGCAGATCGGGCTCGAGGAGGATTGCGCATCGAGCGCCTTGCCGAGCTTGTCGCCCGTGCCGATCTTCACGCCGCCGATCGTGATCGGGAAGATGCAGGTCCAGCGCACCTTGGTGATCGGATTGAACACGGTGCCGGTCGGGCAGGACGAGGCATGGGCCGGCGAAGCCGGGGACAGCACGAGGAGCAGAAAGGCTGCCGCTATGCTGCGCAGCAAAGCGAGACGGGTCATCGCGGCGCGCTCCCGGTGCGATTGAGCTTGACCTCGGTCAGCTCCAGTTTCTGCCCGACCTGGGAAACAATGACGGGCGCGACCTCGAGACCGAGCCGATCCTTCACGCGCTCCTCCAGGATGAAGAGCGAGCGACCGACCTTTTGACCGAGCGCGATCGGATCGGCGCTGGCACGGGGCCCTGCCGCCAACAGGATCCAGTCGGACGGGCTGGCGGTGCGCAGCGCCCAGCCAAGATCCTCGGGGCGGACCACCACCAGGCGCTGCGGTAGCGACACATAGGTCAGGGGGTTGAACGTGAGGCCCTTCGGATAGAGCAGTTTTCCGTCCGGGAGCTTCACATCGAAATCGAGCGTGTAGAAAGGAACGACGCTCCGCACGCGGTTCACCTGCGCAACGGCCAGCGGCGCGGCCTTCATCGCCGACCAGCTCTCGCGCGGGCCGAAACGGCTCGCCATATTGGGCGGCAGCTTCTGTGTGCGCGCCTCGATCTCCTCGAGCGCATCGGGCTCCGCGATCTGCCACGTGCGGCCGATCACCGAGGTCTGCGCGTGCGCCGAAGCGGTTACGAACGCGCAGGCGAGCAGAGCGATTGTCGTGGCGCCCTGGAACAGCACGACACGAACGCGCGCCGGGGCGGTGGCGCTCGTCGCGCCGCAACTAGCCTCATTCATGATGACGACCCTCCGCTCTGCGCCGCCACGCCCGGTTATGGTCATCGGCGCTGTCGTCCGGCTCGCCGATGACGGCGCCGATAAGACACAGGATCGCGATGACGACGATCGCGCCGACGACGAACCACAGCATGCCGTCCAGAAGCCGGCCGCTGCGCAGCACGATCCAGGCCTGGATCAGCAACAGCAGCTTGCTGCCCAGCAGGAGGCGGATCGAGCCGAGCGACGGCGTCGAGGATAAGATGCCCCTCATCGCCGCCACCGCCGCGCCATCCGGATGAAACCCCGATCGAGGGCCGGCATGAAGAATGACAGCAGCAGGCTGGCACCCAGGGTCAGGATCGCCACCGGCATCGCGACAATGCACGCGTCGCCGACCGTGTCGGGCCTGATCAGGACGCTCGCGACCAGGCCTGCGATCAGACTCTGCCCGCCCAGCATCGCACGCCGGCGCCGCTCGACGGACGCACGCTCCGCGCCAAGGCTCGCCACATGGGCGTCAAGCAGGACGCGCAGGGCTCTCGCTTCGAGGCTTGTCTCATGCGCCGAGCGAAGCATGAAATCGTACAGCGTCTCGCCCGGACGGCGCGGCTCGATCTCGCGCTCGATCAGCTCCGCGGTGCCGTCGGCGAGGGTCACGCGGATCATCGCGCCCTCCAACGACGAAGGGCGGAGATCGCCAGACCGGTCGCGCCGGACAGACCGACCAGCATGATACCGCTCGCGAAGCAGGCCGCGCCGACGATGAGCGCGCTGCGCATCACCATCGCGTGAGGCTGGTTGAGGGCGAACCCCGCCACGAGCACCAGACTCGTCATCATGGTCGCCTCGATGACCATCAGCCGGAAACGCCAGCGGATCGCCGCCGCCTCGGCGCGGATCGCGACGCGCGCTTCGATCATCCGTTCGAGCTGAGCGTCCTTGCTGCTGTCGAACGAGGTCAGATCAAAGACCATCTGGTTGTGCGGAGGCTTGCGCTTCAGCATCACGCGATCTCCTCATGGATGGGCAGTTCGGGTCGCCGTCCGAGGATCTCGGCCGGATCGACGCCGGCGAGCTCACACACGGCGTCGAGCGGAGAGCGGCCAGCGCGCAGCAGCGCCTCGAACGCGGCAACCTCCTGCGGCGCGCTGGTGTTGATCCAGTACGAGAAGGGGTCGACAACGAGTCTGGCGATGCCGAGACCCAGCGGCGAGTCGATGAAGACCTCGCTATAATTGGGCTTCGAGTTCCGAACCGACTTCAACAGGTCGAGGACGAACCCCGAATAATCGAGGATCTTGTTCTCGACCGCCTTGTCATAGGTCGAGCCCTGCAGCAGAAACCGCGTCGCTGCGTTCTCGAGGATGACCTGGCCGGTGCCACCAAACAGCATCAGGTCGTTCATCGACTGCAGCACGATGCCGAACGAGCCCTGATATTTGCGCGCGCGCCGGTAGCCCTGGCCGAACGCCTCTGCCAGACGCGACAGGTCCTGCCCCTCGGTCTTGGTCATGAACTGGGCGGCTTCGTCGCACAGCACGAAACGCGGCCGGTCGCGCGCCGAGAGATAGAGCTCCTGCGTGACCGCGTTCACCACCACCATGACGATGACGTTGAAAAGGTCGGGCATGCTCTTCAGCCGTTCGAGCTCGAGCACGACGAACTCGTCCGCGGTAATGTCGAAGGTCGAGGGGCCGTTGAAGAAATGGCCGTAAGCGCCCTCGCTTGCGAAATCGCGCAGGTTGAAGGCCAATTCCCTGGAGACCGGCACCAGATGATCGACCCGATCGAGATCGGAAGCGGCGAACTCTGGGTAGGCGCCGAGCCAGGCACGGACCGCGTCTATGCCTTCCTCGGCATGGCCCTCGTCGATCGTCCATTGCACCGCAGACTTCAGGAGATTCCATTCCGATGTGGTGACGCCCTTGCGGGTCGCCGCATTCGCCATCTCGGCGACGATCGCGACTGCCATCGAGATCGCCGACTGCTTGTCCTCGCCGTCGAGCGCGAAGCCCATGTCGAACGGATTGAGGACCAGTCGCTCCTCGCCGATATCGATATAACGGCCCGAGCAGAGTGTGCAGAGCTTGCGGTAACTCCCGCCGATATCGATGATCCGGATGAGCGCGTTCTGCGCGAAATATTGCTGGCAGAGATTGTTGAGCAGGAAGCTCTTGCCGGCGCCACTCTCGGCCGAGACGATGAAATTATAGTTGTTGATGCGCGGATCGAACAGGTCGAGCGTCACCAACTGGCCCTTCCGGCCGGTATAGAGGAGGGCAGGGCGCCCGCCGCCACGGAAGTCGGTCTGGATCGGCGCCATCAGGACCGCCGCCTTCACCGGCATCCGGAAATCACGCTCGAGCATGCGCAGCGTCCGCCCGTCCGGGTAAAGCCCGAACGGCAGGCTCATCGTCAGCAGGATCGGATTGAGATAACTCTCCTCCTGCATCATGAAGGGCAGAGGCTCGCCTTCCCAAAGCCGCTTGGCGCGCGCCGCCATCTCGCGGGCATGGGCGCTGGTGCGGCCGAACACCCAGACGGTCGGGATCACCCGCACGAATTTCGAGTTCCCGGCTTCGTCAAGGATCCAGCCGATCTCCTCGATCTGCTTTGACACCTCGACCGCGAAACTGCCGGCGGCCTTTTGCGCGGACAGGACCTGAGCGCGCTTATGGATCTCGAACTGCGAATGATCGAACAGGACGTTGAGCGTGTAGAGGAACGGCCCTCCGATCTGGTCGCTGTCCTCGGCGGAGCCGCGCATGCCGCCCGTCAGCCGATTGGCTCGTTCGGCCGTAATCCGCCGCGCCGGCGATTTGGGTGTCAGGCAACGCGCGACCTGATTGCCGAGGAACAGTTCCGGTCCCTCGAACAGCAGGTCGGGACCGGCGTCGATGATCTGCTTGCGGATCGGCGGCGCGGCGCCGGTCGCATCCGGGCTCGAAGAGAAGACGCCGGGGGCGGCGGCGAACACACCGTTGAAGATCCGGCGATAGAAGGACACGATCTCCTCGGGCGGCAGCCGGACGATACCGAGCTTGGCGAGCTGCTCCTCGATCTGGCGACGCAGATCGCTTCCCAGCGGTCGCCGCGTCTTCACCGACAAGATCGTGCGAAAGTCCCGGATCGGAATGCCGTGCATCGCACGCAGGCCATGCGTCCCCGCCAGCAGGTAGTCCGCGGTGCGCCTGGCCGACGCCTGGATCAGCGGATCGTCGCGGGTCTTGAGATCGAGAAACGCATCGAGCGCCGTCTCGATCAGCGGATCGGCAAAGCTGTGAAGCTGAAGCACCGTGCCGTCGGGGAAATGGATATTGAGGAGCCCGAGCAGCGCCTGATGAACGTGCGCGAACATATAGGCGCTCGGCACGAGCTCCCAGGCATAGCCCCAGCCATCGTCGATGCAGAGGAATGCCTCCTCATCCTCGTCCCATGCAACGAGCGGCAAATAATTGGAGAAGCGATCGCGCCCTACGCTTTGCCGAAGCTGGGCAAAGCTCAAGTCGCCGCCCGTACGGGTGCCGGGCGCCTTCACTTGCGCTGATCCTTTGGCGCGGGCGCGAGCGTGGTCGGAGCCTTAGGCGTCGGCGCCAGCGGGCGCGCCTTCATGGGCGCGGGTACCAGCGTGCGCGGGTCCCTCACCGGCGACGCCAGCGCGGTCGCGGATATCTCCCCGTCAATCGGGCGCTCCTGGACCTGACCCAGGATGGGCGCCTGGGTCGATGGCTGAACCGGGTCGACCAGATAGTCGCCGACGACCCAGGCGGGCGTCTCGACGATCGAGAAGACGTAGCGCGGCATGTAGAGCCGGTCGGGCCGCTGACGGTCGGCATAGGGCAGGATCAGCGTGCGAACGGTGCGGGGCGGTTTGAGCATCGGCGTGACCGGCTGGTCGATCAGGCCCTGCAGCTCGCGATAGACGCTGTCCTTGTAGCCGAGATAGGCGCCTGCTGGCGCGGCGCCCTTGCCGCGTGACGCCGCCACCATGCCGGGCATGGCCGGTGCGGCTGGCTGGCCGCGCAGCAGCTTCTTGTCGTTGGTGACGGCCGGGTCCGACCGGGACGGCCGTCCGGCGACCGCGTCCTCATAGGCCTTCTCGGGATGGACACACTGCCCATGATCGCTGTTCTTGCAGCTGTATTTCTCGGAGTATGGCGACATCACCGAGCCGAGCGTGGCGCAACCACCAAGGGCCGCGATCACCGGGATGAGAAGCAGTCGACGACCGCGGATCGCGACTTTGCGTGAAAGGGTCCTGGGCATCAGAATTTGCTCCCCGCCGAAGGTTTGATTTCGAGGGTCACGCCCTCCTGGATGACGACAACCACGTCCTTCGCCGCGCCGACCTCGACGATGGGGCCAGCCTGGCGCGCGAGATCGAGATAGAAGTCGGTCAGCTTGTCGGACGACTTGGAAAGACCACCGGCGATGCCGGACTTGGCGGCGTCGCCGGCATTAAGTGTCCTCACCGTGCCGAGGGCCGAGGTCGACGTATCACCAAAGGTGTTCTCGACCGTCTGGGCGATGCCGCTGATGGTGCCCGCGATAAAGGTCCGGGCCAAAGCCGCGCCGGCGCGGGTGACGACCTTGCCCGAGAGGCCCTTCTTGCCGTCGGTATCGACGAAGAAGCCCTTGACGCTCTGATCGACGACCGAATGTTCGTCGAAATCGACACAAGAGAGCGTCACGAGCTGGATCTCGACCCGTTCCTTGGCGAGGCTGCCGGTCGCGTTGCCGATGACGAAGCAACCCGACAGGTTTGCCTTGACGTCATTGGGGAGCACGGCCGGCGCCTGGACCCGCGCGATGATCGGCTCCGGGTTCGACGTCGCGTCGTGGCTCGCCAAGGCGTCCACGCCCGTCAGCAGCCGCGCCTTCATGAAACCAGGCGGCAAATAGATCGTCCGAATCTTTTTTTTCGAATCGTCCGACGCCGCGGCGGCGTCCTTCGGAACGATCGGTGTGCTTGCGCCCCCGATCGCGCCGACCATCTTTTCGACAGGGGGTGCCGGCGGCGCTGACTGCGCCACGGGCGCGGAAGGCGGTGCCGGCAGCCCAGCGTCGCCCGCGGCCGACGCGCCGGATGGGGATGGCGGAAACTCCGGCGCGCCAGCGCCGGGAAGGGCCGGAGGCAACGGCGCGCCGTCCGCTCCTGCTGCGGCGGGCGCCGTGCCCTGCGGTCCGATCGGTGTCTTGCCCTCCTCGATCGCCGTAACCCGGTCGCCGAGCATGGATTGACCGTCCAGGACCTTTTTCAGATCGCCGCGCAGCTTCACCTCGAGGCTGTCGCCGCGCAGGCCAGCACCCATGTCGAGCTTGGAGGCCTCCGGTGCC
Source organism: Sphingomonas oligophenolica (assembly GCF_039522915.1). Classification (NCBI taxonomy): domain Bacteria; kingdom Pseudomonadati; phylum Pseudomonadota; class Alphaproteobacteria; order Sphingomonadales; family Sphingomonadaceae; genus Sphingomonas; species Sphingomonas oligophenolica. The sequence continues at coordinate 164,596 of NZ_BAAAEH010000016.1, read as the reverse complement.
GCCACGACCGGCTTGTCGGCCGTGCTCGCCGAATAGAGGCCATAGCCGAGCACGCCGATCGCCGTGGCCACGCCGAATTGCTTCACGCGCAGTTTGCCCGTCGAACTGAGCGAATCCCAGCGCGCGCGCCAGTCGAGCAGCGCCGCACCCCGCGCTTCGTCACCGCCATTCCGCGCCGCCTGGGCGGCGAGATGCGCCTGATAAGGACTCTGGTCGCCGGGCCCAGCGGGATCCGGTGCGGTCTCCTCTGGTGTCTCGCTCATTGGACATCTCCCCGGCGAATGATGATGAGCCGGGCGCTGTCGCCCGCCTTCAGCGCGATCCGATCGAGCGTGACCGCGAAGATGTTCGAGCCGAGCATCGACACCAGGAACTGGGGCTCGGCGAGGACTTGGTCGGCTGACGCCTGGACCAGATATTCGGATGCCGAGAGGCCAGCGCCCTCGACGGTAAACCGCCGGCGTTCATGGAGCCGGGCCGCGGGCAAGGTCGGCAGGACGATGTCGCCGGCGCCAGGCGCCACCTCGGCAAAGCTTGCCGGCACGCGGTCCTGCAGCATCGACAGCGTGATCGAGACGGCGCGCTCTTCCTCAACCAGCGGGCCAAGCAGATCCTGATTGGCCCGGGCACGCTGCGCGGTGCCCGACGCCAGAATCACGGTCTGCGCGGGGATGTCTGACGGCTCGGTGTAGAGCGGATAGATCGCCCCGTTGCACGACACGAAGAATTCGGAAGGTGTGGTCACATAGGTTCGCGTCGGTGCCCCTTCGCCGTCGACCTCCTTCACCAGGAATTTGATCCACGCGTCCGATCCGCCACGCTCGACCGCAATCGCCTTCTCGGCCGAGAATTTGACATCCTCGATCTCGCCGCCCTGGCAGATGATGTGGTTGACGTCGCGATTGGACAACCGGATCGACGCGGTCTGATCGGGCAGCGCGGTGATCGCCTGGGCGAGTGCCGGCGGTGCCGCGACGATGAGGCCCGCCACCAGCAGGCTCGCGCGAGTGCGATTACCTAGTTTCGGCATCGAAATTCTCCTCATGCAGGGACGTCAGCCAGAAACGGCCGTTGTCGATCGCGTAGCCAATCCGAAGATTGCCCCGGAATTTGCGGATCACGCCGCCGATCACGCGAACCTTCTCGACCGGCACCAATATGTCGGTGCTGGTGGTCAAAACGGGCTGGTCTGGCCGGATATAGGTCGCGATCGACAGCGTCGGATTGTCCGAGAGCTCATCGAGAATGGCGGTCAGGCTGTCGCGGATGCTGTTATAGGCGGAAGGGTGGACGATGCTCAGCAGCTCCTGGAACTGCGGATCGGCCGAGTAGGCTGAATAGGTGCCAGAAAGGCTGACGATGTTGCGCGTCATCGTGCGCAGATACGGCGCCGAGGGCGTATTGCCCGTCACATAGAGATCGCCGCCCGTGCCGAACGGAACGATCACCGTCCGCTGATTCTGGTTCGACGTGTAGATCAGCATGCCGAGCACTGCGGTGATGCCGAACAGTCCTGCGATCGCGAATTTGAGCAGCCGGTTCTCCTCGAAGAGATTGGCCGAGCCCTGCAGATAGCGGTGGATGCCCCAGCTCGCCGGCTTGTCGGCGAGTGGATCCCAGTCCTTCGGGCGTGATCTGCGGAAAAGCGCCATGGCCGTTCTACTCGAAGAAGCGGGTCTGGGTCGGACCCGGATAATGGCGGAAACGAAGCAGGCCCCAGCGCCAGGCGAGATGCGGGATGAACCCGCGCGGCTTGGTCCGCTTCCAGGGGATGAAAAGGAGAAGAGCGCCGATCAGCGTCCACCCGATCACGCCGCCAACGATGACGGCGACAAAGATCGTCGACATGGCCAGAATGAATTCATCCGCGCCGAACCAGAGGATCTGTACGGGCTGATGAAGATACTGGGGCAGACGTTCGTCCAACGCTCTTCTCCTCCTGCTTCAAGACAGCCCGAGAGCTCGGGTTGTCATGTCCAGGCCGTGTGGCCCGGCTCGTGGGACGCGCGGATGCGAGACCCGCGCGACCGATCCGTTCAGACCACCATTCCAAAGGTCTGGAGGATGGCGTCCGCCTTGATGAGGCAGACCGCAGCGACGATCGTCGGGATCCCGATCATGACGTTCGAGAACAGCCGCGACACGCCGAACAGGAAGGCCGCGACGCCGGCGACGAACCCCATCGGGCCCTTGACGCCCTTGTTCACGACGATGTTGTAGATGTCGTAGCCAAGGTCGCCCGTCGCGGGTGCGGTGAACGCGTGGGCGCCCCCGCTCATCGTGGCGAACAAAACCAAAGGGACGCCGATATTCGCGACCCCGAACACATGCTTGCCGATTTTCCTGATCATTTTGCCACTCCGTGCGCTTGCGGAGCCGCCCGGGTAGATGCCTGCCGACACCGTGAGGACACGTTGGCGGCCGAGCGGCGTGGTGGACGGCTCCAGGGGAGCCACGGCCGTCGGCATTCCGGCCCGTGTCGGTGGAGCCGAGGCGCTACGCCCGGACCGGCCCCCCGAACGGCCGCCAAAAAGGAGGCGCGCGCGCGTTCGCGCGCGACGATCGTCAGTGCTTCGCATCGATCTTCGCCGAATGGTCCGCGAGGAATTGCTCGAGCTCGCCCTGCTGGAAGCCCGAGACGAGCTTTCCATCGACGATCAGCGTCGGCGTGCCGGTGATGCCGATCTTTTGGACGGCGATCGCATCGGCCTCGACCTTGGCGTGGCCCGTGGCACACTTGCGCAGCACGGCTGGCTGCGCGCCGCCGTAGATCGACTTGAACTCGGCCTCTTTGTCGGGCGAGCAAAGGATATGCTCGGACTTCGCCGCCGCCTGCGGGTGGATGCCGCTCACGAAGTAGATGAGCCGCCGGACCGGTTTCCCCTCTGCTGCCTTGGCGATCCAGAATTTCTCGAGCGCGCGGCAATAGGGGCATTCGGGATCGGTGAACTCGATCACCGTCGGCGCGCCCGCAGGTCCGATCACCAGCGCCTTCGCGGGATCCAGCGCGCCGAGCTTCTTCCGTGCGCTCGCATCCTGAGCCAGCGCGGTGATGTTGACGCCGTTCTTGTCGTAAACGGCGGCGAAGAGGATCTGCTCGCTGTCCGGCGCGTAATAGATGATCCGCCCGCCCGCGGTCGCCTGATAGATCGGGCCATTGATCGGCGCAGGGCCGAAGTCCTCAAATTTGAGGTTGGCGAAGGTCTGCTGCAGCTTCTGCTGCGCTGCTTCCGCAGCGGCACTGAGCGGCGCCGTATCGCTCTGCTTCGCCATTGACGCCGACTGCGCCGTCGCGCTCGGACCGAATGTCATCGCGCAAGCGATCAGCGACAGGCGTCGAACCGCCTTGGACGTCGCGCCGCTCACGGACGGACACCCGCGATGCGACGCGTGCTGCACTCGAAGGCGTCACGATCGATCTGCATCTGGACGCCGATCGGTACGGCCACGCGCGGCGCAGCCGCTGCGGGACCTTCCGTCTTCGTCGCGAGGGCAAAGCCGTCGGCCGTCGCGATGACACGGACCCGGGGGGCCGGTGCGCTGACGGGCGCGGCCACTTGCCGGGGACAGGCCGAAGCTGGCATAGTGGTGAGCAAAAGCGAGACGCTGCCCATGCTGTTCAAGACTATTCGTTTGGTCATCAGACACGCCTCCTCTGTCCGGGAATCGCGCCTCGCGATGACCGGGGAACTTGATTGGGATCGGGCTGGGAGCGTTGAGTTGTCGAACGGTGCTCGCCGTCACCCCAAATCGGGATGGCCGCGTCATGAGTAAGTAATCGGGGTGCCGCAATAGGCAGGGCACTGCCGTGCCGAAGGCGGCAATCGCAGACCTCAATCGGCACAACCGTGCCGCAATTTTGGTCTCTAATCGTTCATCAAGCGCCCATTTGGGCTCAAATCTCGTCAAGCCATAAGGAGACAGGCACGAGTCGCAGGGAAGGGGAAATGGGAAAGGCGGCCTCAAGGACCTATAAATTGCGACTGTCGGAACAGGGGGTAGACCTGTTCCTTGCGTGCCACTACCGCTTGGCGCAGCTCCTGCGCGACTTCATTCCATATGGAGCGACATTTTCCGTCGCCGTCGCGCTTCTCGAACGCATGGACGCCGATGACATAGCGGCAGAACTCGAGACTCAGTCCTGCCTGCAATGCTCAGGCGACAAGACCTGCTTCGTTGGATCTTCAGCGGAACTTGCCGAGATCATGCAGCTGGTGTGTGAACGCTTGATCGAATCCGATCGATTTGCGCAGTGCCCGCCAGTCGGCAAGCTTTACATCGTTGGCCTTGCTTCATTCCGAACCGCGGAAGATAAGGACCTCGCGGAAGCTTATCGCCGCGTCGCCGGCGAGGGACCAAGGCGAGCAAAGAAAAGTTAACGCTATCCAAGCTAGTTAGGCAACCACACTTCCAGTGTTCCGACCCTCGCCGTCTTCCAAATTGGAAACGATTGGATTTGACCGCGGGCATATTTAACACAAGTTTCCGCCCTGTCGAACTGTGCAAAGGGAGCTTTGAGCAACAGTCAGGGAGAACCTGCACGTGTCGCTTCAAAGCACATCCAGCATTGGAGATGCGACTGTCCTTGCGCAGATCAAGGTGATCTCGGGAAAGTGCATCGAAGAGCGGAGACGGAAAGAACGGAAGACGCAAGAGCAGCTCGCCTCCGATGTCGGCATCGGTGTGCGCTGGCTGCGCGAGATCGAGTCGGGCAATCCGAAATCCTCGATTGAGGATCATCTGCGCTGCGCTTCCGGTGTGGGGCTTCCAGCCTCCTATTTCCTGATCCCGCTGATGTTCATGGATCACAAGATGGCATTTCCACGGCAATTGCTTCTCGATGACATGGCGGCGCTTGAGGAGCACTGCATTCGCTGCATCGGCGACTATTATGTCGATACGATCTCCAGTCGGTTGCGGCCGCCAGTGCCGAGATCGTCGCCTCCCGAAGCCGAAGCTTGAGGGCCCGCGGGTCATGGCGCCCGAAGCGCTCACATCGGAGCGGGTCTACACGGGCCTGCGCCGCGCAATCGTCGGCGGCTACTATGCTCCCGGTTCGACGCTTGTCGCGCAGGCAATTGCCGAGGAATTTGGCACAAGCATCGCGCCCGTACGGGATGCCATTCACCGACTGGTAGGGGAGGGTTTCATCGAGGCACATCATGGCGGGGGCTTCCAGCTTCCCGTCCTCACGGAACAAGATCTCCGGGATCTGTATGTCTGGCATGGCCAGGTCTTGCGTCTCGCGATCAAACATCGCTCAAGCCCCAGCATCAGCATCGACATGTCTTCTACCTTGGACGCTCTCGACCCGGCAGATACCCGCGCGATCACCGACGCAACGACGGAATTGTTCGACCACCTGGCGGCCGGTTCGCGCAACCGCCAACATGCGACGGCGATCGCCGCCGTGGCTGACAAGCTCTACGCGACTCGACTGCGCGAGTCGTCGATCAAGGACCGCGTGGACGAACTCCGTGCGGTCTGGATCGCGACCACGTCCGGTCGAGAATCGACCATCCGAGATGCCATCTGGGCGTATCATCGGCGGAGATTGCGCCGCGTTCCGGCTCTCATAAAATTGAGCGGCAGGATGATGACCGCCCAAGAATTTGATTAGATTGCCCAATCTGTAGCGACGTGAGGATCATTTCGGACCTGCCTTCGGCCACGCAAATAAGCTCCCATATCGGGCACTTATAACGTCTCGAATACGCTCGCTGGCCGGTAACATTCCGCCGCTGCAGTCCGCAGCACGACAAGGAGTGTATCATGCAACGCGAAATCGAAACCGAGAATGACCTCATCGACCTCGGATCCGTCACGGTCGAAACCAAGGGCATCGCCGGCCTGTCACGCGATCAGGATCAGTCGCCGAAGGGCGGCGCAGGCATCCTCGAGGATTGAAGCCGATCGGGGCGCGCAGGCCGCTGCGCGCCCCGATACCAGAGACCGGGTGCCATGGCTCATTATCTCAGGACGAATCTTCATTATTGCGACACTGGCGCCCACATCGTCTTCCTGGACGCGGTTGCAGGCCGCTATTTCAGTATTCCGCCAAGCTGGAATGACTCTTTTCGTGCCTGCCTCACCGACGATGCTTTGATCGAACGCACGGACTTTGCCGTGAGCAAGCTTGTCGCTGCTGGAATCCTCTGTCCGCCAGGGCATGAAGGGCCGGCGCGCGACCCGATGCCCTTTGTCGCTCCCACCGAAATCTGGTCGGATGAAGCGGATCGCTTCGTCCGCTTCTCCACGGTTTTGCGGGCGTTTTGGCATCAGATCCGAGTTGCGTCGGATCTCAAAAAACATGGCTTTCAGAAGGTGATTCGCGATCTCGACCGGAGGCGGAAGAACACGTCTCGCGTCGACGCCATCGACGTCGCCTCCCAGATCAACCGGCTTCGCGCGGCCCTTACGTTCGCCGAGTTCGCGATATCCAGGGCAGACAATTGCCTGATCCGTTCGATAGCATTGGTGAGGATGTTGCACGCGGCTGGAGCTGATGGAAACCTTGTCATCGGCGTGACCGCAAGCCCATTTTCCGCCCACGCCTGGGTTCAGTGCGGTACCAAAGTGCTCAATGACAGCCTCGATCATGTCCGGATCTTCTCACCGATCCTGGTCGTCTGATGCCGGCGCAGTATCTGATCCTCCTGTCGGATGACGCGGAGACGCTCTCCGACGGGATTGCGCGGGCGCTGCGAACGGGATCGCTTTGCGTTGTGTTCGCGACGGATCGCGTCGCGGTCATGGCCAATGCGGCGTGCCCGGCAGTTGCGCTCGGATCAGGTCGCGGCGTTGTCCTGGGCCGGCTCTTTGGTCGATCGGACTTCGCGCCGATCACCACTCTTGATCCGCCGACCACGAGCCCTGACGCGAGCTCACTCCCGCTGCTCGTCGATCGCTACTGGGGAAGCTATGTCGCCATCGAGCAGGGCGCCGACCGCAAGGCGGTCGTTCTGCGCGACCCGTCCGGCGGTCTTCCCGTGTATCATGTCTCGACGAACCGCCTCCACGCCATTGCATCCGACGCGGCGACCCTGTGCGTCGCTGATCTCCTTCACGTCGAAGTCGCTTGGGAGAATATCGGCTTCCAGTTCCGCTTCCCCAATCAACGATCCGACGAGACCGCGATCTGTGGCCTGCGCGAACTGCTGCCAGGTTTTGCTCTGGTACAGGATGGGGGCCAAGTCCGGGCGGAAGCGCGCTGGTCGCCATGGGATCATATCGCGAACAGGCCAGTCGGCGATCGGACCGCGAGCTTCGATCATCTCCGCATGACCATCGAAGGCTGCATCGGCGCTTTGGGCCGTTCTTACGGACGCATGCTGGTGGGCGTCTCCGGTGGCCTTGACTCGTCGATCATTGCAGCGGCGCTCGCCCGCGCCGGGTGTGAGCCGGAATGTGTAACGGTGGCGACCCGGCATCCCGAGGGGGACGAACGCCACCATGCGCGGGCCCTATGCACCGCGCTCAAGCTGCCGTTCCATGAGGCACAATTCGCGGTCGCGCACGTCGACCCGTGCCGGCCAAGCGCTCCCCTTCTGGCGCGGCCGATCGGCGAACCGTTCCTGCAGAGCTATGATTATCTCGCGCGCCGTGTCGCCGACGGCCAGGGAATGGGCGCCATTTTTCGCGGCAATGGCGGCGACGCCGTCTTCTGCTTCATGCAGAATGCGACGCCTATCGTCGACCGTCTGCTGGTTGAAGGACCGCGTCCGGCCCTATGGCAGACCGTACGCGATGCCTGTCGCATGACCGGGACCAGCCTTCCCACCATGCTCTTCGCGGCGCTCCGGAAAGCCACGGCGGGACCGACATCATCGGCGAATCGGGAAGACGCACGATTCCTGCTGCCGACCGCGGGAACAGGCTCGGTGCATGCCGGGCATCCCTGGCTTGCTCCAAGGCGGGGCGTCCCCCCTGGCCGCGCGACCCATGTGCAGTGGGTGATGCGTGTGCAGCGTTTTGCGGAGGGCCACCGGCACCCGGATGATCTCGACCTTATCTGCCCCTTGTTGGCGCAACCTGTTATCGAGCAATGCCTGGCGATCCCAAGCTGGGAATGGATTGCGGGCGGCATCAATCGTGCCACTGCCCGGCGCGCTTTTGCGGGTGTGCTGCCTCGGTCGGTGCTCGAGCGCACCGTCAAGGGTGGGCCGGATGCTTTCTGTATCGAACTGCTCGACGCCTATCGGAGCATCGTCAGGGAGCAATTGATGGACGGCCTCCTCGCTGCGAAGGGGCTGATCGATCGCCGCGCGGTGGAGCGCTCGCTGTCCTATCTCGGGCCGCCGCGGGACAATGACTATCTCCGGCTGCTCGCGCTCGCTGACGCGGAAGCCTGGGCCCGGCATTGGTCGACCGGCGCGGCGCCGTTCAGCAGCGGGCGATCGGGGCGCGATGCAGAAAGCGCGGGAAGATCGAGCCATTCAGCCGCCTCGCGCGTTGCGTGATCGCCGCCCTGCAACCAATAGTCGAACCATGCGAGGTTCCGCTCGTAGACGGCGTAACGGTGGACCGGCTGCCATTTGATATGATGCTCGCCCGGAAACACGTAGAGGGCGTGAGGCACGTGATGCTGGCGCAAGGCCGCCGCGGTTTCGAGGCTTCCGAGATACTCGTCCTCGGCCAGCAGCATAAGGATCGGCGCCCGGATCCGGCTCGCATTCCGGGCGAGTGAATAGCAGGCCCAGAAGGGCTGATCCTCATCGCCACGCGCGGGATAGCCCGAACCGACATAGTTTCGCTCCGCGGCTGATCCGGCCAACGGAATCAACGTCCCTGGCTCCTCGAACGAGCTGCTGACCGATGCCGCGGCGAACAGCGAGCTGTGGAGCAGGGCATATTGCGTCGTGCGCGTGCCGTCGCTCAGGCCTGTAATACCGACACGCGCGGGATCGACGACCCCGCGTGCAACCAACAGATGGACGCCCTGCTCGAGCGAGGACAGCACGCTTCGCAGGTCCGCCCAGTCTTTCATGTTGTTGCGCTCGAGTTCGTCTCCGTCACGGCTGGGCGACAACAGGCCGACTTCGCGAGGGCGCTCGAAGCTGAGCACCGCAAAGCCGTGCGCGGCGAACAGCTGAATGGGATATTCGTCGCCGGTGCCGCCGCGGAGAAACCCGCGGCTGTCATATTGCACGATGATCAGCGGATGCCGCTGGCCTGGCCGATGGTCCGGCGGGAGGACGAGGTCGCCAAAACTCTCGATGCCGCGATCGTTGCGCCAGGTCAGCCGCTCGATCGGGCCCAGCTTGATCTCCCGGAACTCCGGGTTGAAATCGAGGACCGGTCGGATCCGCCCGTTTTCGCTCACCGTGACGAGCCGGCGCGGCTGGCCCGACGATTCGTGGAGGCAGAGAAGATCGTGTCCGGTTGGGCGACAATCGGCAAGCAGATCTTCGGTCCGGAAAGCGCGATGCGGCATGCCATGCCCAGGCGTCCAGACATAGAGCGCAAGCTGGCTCAGGCCCCAGCCTTCCTGTCGGAGAAAGTGCAAGTCCCTGCCACCAGGCATCCACCACAATCCGACGATATGCGTGCAGACCTCAGTCGCGCAGTCGACTATTTTCCCGGTGGCGGTGATCGCGCGCAGTTGGGTTGTCGGTATATATTGGTCAGGGTCGCGCCGGCGGGTCCAGGCTTTGCTGCCGAGCGATGTCGCGAAGAGCAGCGCATCCTTAGGCCTGCTGACATCGCTTGCGGGATCGAGCAGGGCGCGTTCGCTCGAAGTGGCCGGTCGCACAGAGCGTGACCGCACGTCCAAGGTGGAGAACGCGAGGGGGCTCGGAGCGTACGGAAAGGGACGGCTGCTCGCCTTCGGTACGAACCGATCGTCGAACAGGAAACCGGACCGAGCCTGGCTGTCGATCGCGCGCCAGGCCTGCTGAAGCTTCGGTTTGCCCGCAAAGATGATCGCGCTGCCGTCCGAGGACCATGCCAAATCCTCGATATCGACGTCGGACGTCGTGAGCGCCTCGGATGTCGATCCGTCCGTCCGTGCCCGCCAGATCTGCGTGACGCCGCGCTCGCGCTTCAGGAAGGCGATCCACAGCCCGTCTGGAGACCAGTGGGGGGTGATGACCTTGGGGACGCCGGTCGGAAAGGCGGTGATACCGGTACGATCCAGGGTCTGGCGGATCAACTCACCCCCCGTGTCCACCTCGATGAGGCGCGTCGGCACCCCAATCTCGACGACAAACATGCCGAGACAGTAGCTGTTCGTGGCGGGATCAGCTCGCCGTATTTGAAACGCGGCCTTGCGACCGTCGGGCGAGAGCGCGACCGCGCTTGGCTCCTCGATCGCGACGCCGGCTGGCCAGCCCACATCCCGGAGCCGGACCAGATCCATTGCCTCGATGGCCCGGCGGGAAGCATTCGGCCCCGCCGAGATCGACGGCGCCAGATCCTGGCAACCGCTTTCGGTAGCGGCTGCCCGGGCTTCGGAACCGATCACGGCGAACAAGGCGATGAACGACGGCGCCAGCGCCCGCATGAATGGGCGCATCACAGATGCTTGGTGATGGACAGGCTGACGAACCGGCCGACAACGGAGTAGTTGGTGGAATCATAGGCCGGATAGTAGGGTGCCGAGGTCTTGATACGGTCGGGCTTGTCGTTCAACAGATTCAGGACCGATAGCGTGAATTCGATATGGCCCAGCGCCTTCGCGCTGTCGCCGGTCCGGTAGACCGCCGTGAGATCGAGCGTCGTCATCGGCCGGACGGCCTGCTCGGGAGTCGACCGGTTATCGGTCACGCCGCCGATATAATTGCCATAGGCACTGACGGTGAACGCCTCCCGATCCCAGACGGCCCCTCCGCGCGCACGCCAATGGGGTGGATTGAAAATCACGCCGGCCGCCGGGATCGCTGCGGTATCGGGCGTCAGCTCCTGCTTGCTATGAATATAACTCGCCGACCCGCTCAGCGTCACTGTGTCTTGCGGCGCGAATTCGAGCCGGTAGTCTGCGGCGATGTCGATGCCGCTGACCGTCTGGCGAGCGATGTTCAGGTAGCGACTATCGATGATCGCGACGACATCGCCCGGGTCGTAGGGAAGGCCCGTGAGATTTTCGATGCCGGATTTCGATCCGCCGACCGCGGTGCCAACGTCGCCGAGGGCCGGGTTGAGATCGACGAGCGCGGCGTAGGCCGGATTGGTCAGCAGCCCTTCATAGGAGCTGATGGGCTGTGTAATGCGGTCCCTGTAGCGAACATGGAAAACACTCCCCTCGACTTTGAGATGGGGGACTGAAGCTGGCCGCAGGACGATCGATGCCGTCCAAGTCGACGCGCGCTCCGGCTTGAGGTCCGGATTTCCACCGACGAGGAAGAGCGCCGTCGCGCTTGCCGGATAACTGGTGCTCCCGAAATAGCTCGCGGGTACGAGCTCGGCATCATAGCCGACAAATTGCTGATAGAGCGTCGGCGTCTTGAACGAGCGCCCCCATGAAAATTTGAATTCTACACCTCGCAATGGCGCATAGACCACCCCGAGCTTGGGCGTCGCGACGCTCGCCATGCCAGGATAGCTTTCGTACCGTGCGGCGCCACTAACCGACAGGTGGTCGACGAAAGGGATTTCCTGGCCGCTTGAAACGATGGGAAGGTTGACCTCGCCGAACCCGTAATAGCTCTTCCGGTTCTTCGAGAATTGCACGGTCGGGGTCGTGCCGCCCGCGCGTTCCGTTGCAAGGTTTGCGTCCAGGCCGTTTGACCGATAGCCGCCCCCCAAGGCAACCCGGACGTCTCCGCCCGGCAAGGTCATGAGGCTGCCTTCGAAGTTGAGCTCGACCAACGTCGATCGATTTCGATAGGAGCCTATCGATGCGAAACTGAGGGCGCCACCGCTGAAAAAGCGCGAGTTCAGGTCGGTCTTGTCCTCGGCATAGGTTCCCAGGAGCGTCGCCGTCCAATTCCTTGGGAGCGCCCATTCGATCTTCGGCGAGATCGCATAGGACTGCACGGCGGGCGTGCGGCGATAGCCGAGGTCGGCATAGTCGTCGCTCGCGAGCGGCTGCACCGTGGTGGAATGGCGAGAGCTGTAGACCGCATCGACGCTCGCGGTCAGCGCGCTGTCCACATCCCAATAGCCGTTCAGGATGGCGCTGTGATGCCGCTGCGCCGGAAGCAGGGTGGTCGTTGGAAATGTCGCGTTGGTGTAGGAGCGTTGCCCGGCGAGAATCGGTGTGTCGCGCTCGAAATCATAACTGACAATGAAGCCGGCGTGAGCTCCGGTCGTGCCGGCGACGACACTATATTCCTGCTGCCGATCGCCACCGTCCGTCGATGCGCCACCGCGTGCCGTCGCGCTGACTCCATCGAAGCTCCGCTTGAGAATTACGTTTGCGACGCCCGCGACGGCATCTGAGCCATAGATCGCCGATGCGCCGTCCGTGATGATCTCGATTCGATCGACCGCCGCGAGCGGGATTGCGGAAATATCGATCGCCTGCTGCGCGCTGTTATACGCCAGCCGATGCCCGTTCAGCAGCGTCAGCGTGGCGTCCGGCCCGAGGCCACGGAGATTGAGACTCGAGGCGGAACTGACATTCTCGTTGGTTTCACCAGTGACACCAACAGTCACTCCCGGATTTTGTCCGCCCGCGAAGCTCTGCGGCAGGCTTCGGGCAAAGTCGCCAAGATTGGTGAGGCCCGATTTCCGGATCTGGTCTTGGGTTTGAGTGATTGTCGGCGAGGCTGGCGCAGCTCCGCGAATTCGCGTTCCCGTCACAACTATATCGGCCGACTTGTCGACCGGGCCATCGGTTGCCGCAGCCTGCGGCTGCGCTCGCCCCCGGATGTAGACCGTGTTGCCGGAGATTTCGGCGGTGAGACCGGTGCCGCGAAGGAGTTGTGCTAGTGCTTCATCCGGCGTGAAATGGCCCTTCAACGCGGCGGCTTGCTTGCCCCGCAGGACGTCGCTCGTCGCTACAAGCTCCAACCCGGATTGGCGCGCCACATCGCGAAGCGAATACTTCAGGTCCTGCGCTGCGACGTCGTAATTCCGCGCAGCGTGCTCCTGCGCGTTACTCGCCGAACTCGTCACCAGTGCCGCAACCATGACGCTGAAACATATGCCAATCCGATACCGCTTCATTCCAATGCCCCCTTCGGTCCCACGGAACTTTCCAGTGGGTGCATTGGCCTTGACGGAGCATGTTCGAATGTGGTGCGGTAACCGCCGCGATCAGTCCGGATTTTTCAGCAGAAGTCGCCCGGGTTTGCTGCGATCAACGATCAATCCCAGCAAAGCCGCCAGTTTCTGCGCGACGGCGTCGACGTCGGTGATGTTGAGATCCGCGAATACCTCTCGTCTTCCAAGCGCGGTATCCGCGAACACGATCTTGATCGCTGATCGCTGGTTGACCTTCTCGACAATCTGCGCGGCCGGGACATCATCGAAACTCTCCACTGCGCGCGTGGTCGATGGCGCAGGGATCTGGGCGGTCGGCTGCGGCTCAGCTTCCGACGGTGCCGAATAAGACACTTGTTCGCCCGGGCTGAGATGCACAACCTTCTTCACCTGCTCTTTTGCCGTGCGCGGGAGGCTCACCTCGACCGAACCGCTGAGGAGCCGGACGTTTACGCCGTGGACGATGGCGACTTCAAACAGCGTTCCTGTCGCTGTCACCTTGCCGCCTGCGGCGTAGACAACGAAGGGTCGCACAGGGTTATGCGATACTGCAAATCGTGCCCTGCCCCGCAAGAGGTCTACCGACCGTTCGTCATTCGTGAAATGCGTCGCAATTCGGCTGCCAGCGAAGAGCGTGACCTCAGAGCTGTCTTCAAGCCTGACAATCCTGTCGGTCGTGGCGGCGACGTATGTACGGCTTTCCGCGACGCCCCGCCTCGCGGGATTCAGGTCTCTCCAAGTCAAATGAGGGCCGCCCAGAATGCCAACCACGACGGCGACCACCGCGATGAGGCCACCAGCGGCAACCATTCGTCCTTTCGCACCCCAGGGGACGCGCTCAGGTGCAGGCGAAATGGCAACTCGCAAAGACGGAATGCGCGCGGCGCTGTCACTGGCGCGGCCGATCTCTACCGCCACGCGCTTGTAAACTGCGCGATGCTCAGGATCCTTGGACAGCCATCTTTCGAGGGTCAGGGCGTGCCGGCCCGGATCTTCGAGCATCTTCAGCAGCCATTTATAAGCCTGGCGCTCAATTCTGCTGGGGCGGCCGCTCATCGGTTCCTCCGATGGTGATCGATATGCGCGATGGCCTTCAGCATCTGTCTTTTGACACCCCAAACACTCATACCAACTTTACTCGCGATTTCTTTGTAGGTGAAACCATCGACCCGGCTGAGCAGGAAAATTTCCAGCGTCTTGGGCTTGAGTTGGCGCAATATGGTCCCGTAATGCTCGAGCTCCTGACGGCCTTCAAGTTCTCGATGCTGGTCATATTCGGTCGGATGGTCCAGGCCTTCGACAAGCGGTACCGAAAGCTCCGCAAGCCGTGTCGAGGCGCGCTCAGCGCGGTCTCGCAGCAAATTCGTAGCGATGCGCCTCAGATAGGCCTGTGGCGTTGCGATCTGGGTGGCCGGCGATACGCGCAGGAATCTGGTGAGCGCTTCCTGTGCGAGATCATCGGCTTCATCGTAGGAACCCAAGCGCCTCCGAAAGAACCGCACGAGGCTGGGGACCTCGGATCGATAGATCGCGTCGAACCCCGACGGCTCGTCGGTCTTGCCGGCCGAAGGCTCTACGCCACTATGGCGATGTATATCGTCTTCGAGCGACATCAGACGGCAGCGCGGTTCGCGCCCCGTACAATGTTCGTACCGTGTGCCCGGAGTCTCTGATCAGATCGGCCTTGGTCCATCTCGTCGCGCCCTATGTCCACTCGGGGCGACGGCCAAAGCCGGATGTTGGAAACCTGACTTGCGGCAGGCGCATGCGCCTTTACCGGCAAGCCGGCTGGACATACGCGCATGCCACCCGGCCGCAGAAGCTGTGACCGAGTCCACAAGTTCGAGGTTTCCATGCCCCGCTCCCGAGTGTCGCGGGAGCGCGGCTAATTTGCCTGCTTCGGTTTCAGACGCAAGTGTTTATCACGCCAACCGATCCGTCGGGCCATTGTGGCTCGGTGCGGGGAGGAAAGGCGGAGAGGAGCTGTGGTTCGCAGGAAGCAGCGCGCGATATTCGGCATCAACATCGACCGACACGTGCGCTGCGCCGGGATTGGTCAGAAGCTGCAGCAGGACAGGCCTGAACGGGAAGGACGGCCTGTCCCACCATCCGTCGCCACGATCCGTTGTGGTCACCCCGGCTTCCACTTGCGACCGACGATGCCAGACCCGTCGCTTCCAGTTGTTCGGGGGGATCCAGGCGCCGGCAAGCCTGATTTGACAGATGTCGCCAACCCTCTCCTACCACCAATGGGGTGTGGCGTTCTTTACGAAGTTAACGGTATTGACGAGATGACAGATAACCACCATCTTGTCGGCGAGGAGATTGTCATGGCGAATACCAAATCCGCGCCGACACCGGCGAAGCGCATCAAGGGCGCTCCCGCCGTGCGCCCGGCGGCGGCGAGTGCGATGCTCGTGCGAAGCGGCTCCGCTACGTCCAACGACGACGCGTTTGCCATCAAATTACCGTCCAGCGTCCTCAAGACCCTGTCTGCCCGTCAGCCGACGATCAAGCGGCTGATGGAGACGCTCGGCCAGACGATCGTACGGAATCAGAAGAGCGGTCGCGCCAGCGGCTTCACTGTTATGATCGATGCTGAGGGCAACCCTGAAGTGTCGGCCTTGCCAGGTCCGGTGGCGGAGCAACCGGTGGCGGAAGAGGATCGACTCGATGACGCGCTACGGGCCGCACGCGAGCGCGGACGCTTGCGGGCCGCTGAAATTCTGGATCAGGCCGACATGTTGACGGCCGAGGTATTCGCCGAGCGGCTGGGGGTTTCCCGGGTCACCGTGAATGCGCGGCGGCAAAAGCACGAATTGCTCGGCCTCGATGGGGCCAAGCGGGGTTTTCGCTTTCCCGCGTGGCAGGTCGATGAGGACGGGAAGCCGCTCGGCATGCTCCCCCAATTGTTCGAACTTCTCGGAGACAGCCCTTGGGGTGTCTATCGCTTCCTCACCCAGCGTCACGCGGTGCTGAATGGCGCGACGGCCAGAGAAGCCTTGGGCCGCGGCAAGACCGAGCAAGTGCTGCAGGCTGCGGAAAGTCTGGCGCGGGGCGACTTCTCCTAGTGCCAGGCGTTCCACCGACGCCCGCGTTCGCCGGCGTCCCACTCGATATTGCGCCAATCGCCGCAGGTATGGAGTTCGGGCGAATCCATCGACTGACCTTTCCCGACCCCTTGGGCTTCGGGAAGAACCCGACACGCTTCAGCGACCCTCGCCGGCGCGTCCCGGACTCGCGCTTCGGCGTGCTTTACCTCGGATCATCGTTAAAGGTCTGCTTCCTCGAAACCATTCTTCGGGATGATCGCGATGGCGTGGTCGGGGACGTAGAGGTTGAAGAGAAGGAACTGGACGACCGGCTTTATGCCGAGGTTCGGGTTCGCGATTCCCTCCGTTTACTCGATTTGACCGGCGATGGGCCGGTGCGGATGGGGATACCGAGCGACGTTCTGCGCGGGAGCCAACAGGCCCTTGCGCGGAAATGGTCGGTGGCATTCTACGATCATCCGGCAGCGATCGACGGGATTCTCTATCCGTCCCGCCTCAATGGCCAAACGAATCTCGCAATCTATGATCGCTCCGTTCTGAAACTCGAGCCGCTCCGAAGCCACAATTTGAAGCGTGCCCCTGGTATGGCAGACCTGCTCGACTATTTTTTCGTCGCTTTGATCTGAGGCTCCTAAGCATTCGACGAGATCGAAAGTGGGACAGGCCCTTTGCCCACTGCGGGACGATCTGCGACCCAGGCCAAGAATATATCTTCGCGGCGCAAAGCCTTCGGCTGTCGCGCCATGGGCGTTGGCCTCGACCGAGAACCCACCAAGTTTCGGACTATCGCCTCTGGTCGGCGGATGATGGCGCTACGGCTGCAACCCTAGCTGCGTCGAAATCGAATCGAGAAGGCCATCTAGACGACTGAGACACTGCTCGGTCAGCTCTATCGAAACGCGCCGGCCATCCGCGCCATCTGCATGGCGCACGAGCAGCCCTTTCCTCGTCAGTTCGGTAATCTTGCGATGCGCACTCGTCGTCGGCACATGCGACGCCATGCACAATGACCAGAGATATATCTTTCGTCCTTCCTGATGCGCCAGATACAAGTCCAACAGCATGTCCCAGGTCGGTGCCGGGCAAAGGTCGAATCCGAGCTGGATGCCAACCAGCCTGCGCTCGGCGATCAGTCGCCGGCACACTTCATGGCGCCTGACCGCCGGCATGTCGGCGCTCATAAACATCTCCAGAATCTCACCAAGAGTTGCGAAGAGTCGGGGGGCTTGCGGTTCCAGCGCCCGCCGCTTTCCTATGGGAGGGCGGCCGACGAACGCCCTTGGGGCACGATCGCGCCGGCACGATAGAGCGCAATCAGTTCCTCTTGCTCAGGCCGCAAGACATCGATCGCGCCAAGGTCGCCTGCGTCTCCGGTCAGCATCAATGAAGGGCAGCGTCCCTCATAGGTGCCCAAATTAGGCCGATGCGCGCGGTAGCCGGCGAGCGCTGCAAGGGCCGGATCGAACGATCTCGCGATCTCAGGTGGGTATGCAAGCCAGGGCAATTCGTAGGGTTTCAACCAACCCAGGCTGTAGCTCACGATCATACCGCGTCTGGGAGTATGCGTACGATTTGCGCCGCCGGCATGGAGGGTGGATCCAAGGAAGAGCAAGGCTGCGCCTGGCTCCATTTCGATGGCGACGCCCTCCGCAGCATCGATGACGATCTCGTCCTGCCGGCGGTGGCTTCCCGGCCAGACGATCGTCGCCCCATTCTCTGCGGTATAGGACGAGAAAGGCCACATCACGTTGACCAGATATTCGACGCCGGGGCTGTGAATTGGCCACATGTCCTGATCCCGATGCGGCGGCTGCGCCACGCCACCGGGCAGGATCTCGATCGCCTGTGTGAGATTGAGTTGAATGCTGTCGCAATGACGACCCAGGATCGCATCGACGGTCGTCAGCACGCCGACATGTTGCACGAAGGCCGCCATATGCGGACTCCGGCGCAGCAGGCCGTGAAACCGCTTTGTGGTGCCGCCATAAAAGGGCCCGACCGACAGTCGGGTCGCGTCGAACACTGGTTCCAGATCACCCGCCAACGCTCGCACTATCTCCGGCGGCATGGCATCGCGGATCACGCAATAACCCTGTGACAGCAGCAGCTCTGTATGCCCGCCGAGGTCGCTCCGGCGCGCGTCGCCTGCGATCGCTCTCATGTCGTTCACGCCAGCACCCGTTCCCCGGCATCGGCCAGGGTCAGCGGCGCCGACACATAGGTGCCGGCATCGCGCAACAGATGCGGCGTCTCCGGCGTGATATCGATCCGGAGCGCACCGGTGAGGCTGCGCCCGATCTTGCGCGGTAAGCCAAGCGGCCAGCAGTCCCAACCGAGTGCCAGCACCTGGCTCAACCAGCCTGAATCGGCGATACAGGTGAAGGCGTGGATCTCTTGCAACAGCGCGAATTCGACCGCCGCAGTCGTCAGCGCGTTGCGGACCGCGAGCCGCTCGGGCGCGCGAAGCCGGATCGACAGGCATCCCCGGCTGATTTCATAGATATTGCGGGAACGCGGCACGCCGCCGTCGCACAGATCCGGAAAGATCGTCCCGAGAATATGAGGGCCGTCCGTGGGCAATAGCCTGATGGACCCGCGATGGGCTCCGTTGTTATCTACTGCGACAAGATAGATTGCCCGTTCGTTATCGAATTGATCGATCTCGAAGCATCCATCGACAACCGGCACATCCCACTTCAGCAGATCGACGAAGACATGCTTGCGATCACGATGCATCGCGTCGAGAATCGCATTGGTGCCAGGCACTCGCGCACCGTGAAAGATCTGGATCATGATTTTCTCCCGATTACAACGGGGTCAGGGTCGTCCAGAAACGCTGGCTCCTCATACCGGCTAGGTAGAGGGTTGACCGGATGTGGCAGGGATGTTGCCCGACGCCCCCGGAGCGAACTCAATCCATTTCGGACCGAAAAGGCCTCGGTGCACGCCCCTGAGGTTCGGTCACCCGCCGTACACACCCCGAGCAAAGGGGGAGAGGGGGGAGGCGGGCGCGCTTGGATCAGAGACAGACATCAGACCGATGATTCCAGCGCCAATTCCATCGCGGAGTCAGTTCATGGCGTTTGAATTCATCCAAATCTGGTCGCGATCACGCCGCCGGGCCAGGGCACAGGCGGACGCCCTATTCCGCAGCCAAATCTTGAAGGCCGCGGCCGACCAGCCTGGGCCTCCCGCTATCGCATTGGCACGGTCGCGATATGCCGATCGCGCGGATGTCGCCATCGATCCGCTCGAGACACAATGTCGCCTTCACACAGATGGCATCGAGGTACGAGCGTGGGTCCTTGTGCCGCATGGCGACGTTCCCCCACGCCTCGCCGGCATATTGGCGCCGAGTATCGCCAAGCTAAGCCAGCTTTCGCCTCGGGTCCGCCAGATTTTCTTTCTGAGGACCGCCTACGGCATCCCCATGCGGGACATCGCTGTCCTTCTGGACATACCGCGCCGGTCTGTCCGACGCGCCATACTGACCGTAATCGCCGCCCTTGATTCCAAGCCCAAATAGATGACGCCACCGGCGCCGACGATGCGGGAAATATCGATCTCCAGGCGATGCGCTACATCTTGGCGATAAGACCGGAGCCAGGCTCCGACGCCAGCAACGCATCCAACATTGCCTGGCATTCCTCCTCGTCTTTCGGAAGGGGCGCCTGTTCCGCGACATCGATGGCTAAGGACAAATGGCAGGCGAAAGCCGTGCATCCCGCGCCGCCGCGGTCGAGCGTCGCGAGCGCCTCCTTCATGAGACGCACGGCCTTCACCACCGCCGGATTTCCCCTGCACACAATGTCCTCATCGCGACCGAACGGAATGATATTTCCCATCAAACAACCTTCAAAGCTGGCACCTGCGCACCCCGGCGCCTGCGAGGCAATCACGCGGCATGATCCGGTACGAACCCAGACCGAGGCGCGGACGGATGCGATGATCCTATGGTTGATTGAATGTATCGACCAGACCGAAACCGTTAATTTTCGTTTCCATTTTGGGAGAAGCCCTTCCGGGACCCATCGCCGCGAACGACATCCGGCTGGACGCGAAAATCGGTACTTCCACGAAAGTCTTAGCGATGTCTGTTCTGCATCACGCCGTCGACCGCGCAGAGCTTGAAGCGCGCGGCATGGCCCTCGTCCATCATCTGGGCGGACACTGGACCGCCGGAAAGGGCATGTGCCGCTGTCCCGCGCACCCGGACCGAAGCCCGAGTCTTTCGGTACGGACCGGGGATACTGACCTCTTGTTCAAATGTTTTGCCGGCTGCGACACGATTGACGTCCTCCGCGCGATCGCCCGGCTCGGACCACTTCCGACTGCCGGTCCCCTGAATAGCTACATCGCTCAACCCGGTGTCGATGAAGGCTGGCTGCAATCGCGCGCGAAGGGCCTGTGGGAAGCGGCACGCGCCATCACCAATACGCCCGTCGAACGATACTTGCTGAACCGCGCGATCAGTCATTTTTCCCCGGCGCTCCGTTTTCACCCTCGTACCCCGCTCGGGTCGCGGCGTCAGGTCCTCTTCCGCCCTGCCATGCTCGCAGCCGTGCAAGAAGGCTCGCGCGTGATCGCCGTTCAGCGGACCTTCCTGGATACCGTCCGCGCACGTCGTGCTCGAGACCTCGGCAACCCCCGTCGAA
Organism: Sphingomonas oligophenolica; assembly: GCF_039522915.1. NCBI lineage: Bacteria > Pseudomonadati > Pseudomonadota > Alphaproteobacteria > Sphingomonadales > Sphingomonadaceae > Sphingomonas > Sphingomonas oligophenolica. Next base: position 143,745 of record NZ_BAAAEH010000016.1, on the reverse strand, counting down.
TGCTGGGGCGCCCCGCGCGGGGCGCAGTCATGCTGGCGGACGCCACCGACGTGCTTGGCCTTGCCGAAGGCGTCGAGACCGCGCTGTCCGCCATGATCCTGCTGGGCATTCCGGTCTGGGCGGTGCTCGGCAATGAGAGATTCCCGAGAATCGCCGTCCCGACCACTGTGGATCGCCTTGTGCTTCTCCCCGACAATGATCGGGCAGGCCGTCGCGCTGAGGATATCGCACGGGAAGCCCATGAAAGACCGGGACGGACGATCGAAACGATCTGGCCCTGGCACGGCCTGAACGACTGGAACGACGTCCTGCGCATGGAAGGGGAGAGGGGTGGGGAGCGGCGGCGGCAGGCGGCCTGATGGTCAGGACGCGTCCGCCTTCGGAGAATATTCCCATGTCCCAGCTACCCATTCTGGTGCCGGCATCGAAGCTCACCAAGTCGCCGACCAACGTTCGTAGATCGACGGACCCGGTCGCCGACGCGCAGCTCGAGGCGAACATCGCCGAAAAGGGCATAATCCAGAATCTCATCGGTGTGCCCGTCGCGCGCAAGAAAGGCCAGTATCGCATCACCGCTGGCGGACGCCGGCTCGACGCGGTCCAGCGCCTCATCGACAAGGCCGTATTCGACGCGGACTATCTCGTACCCGTCCTACCGCTCGCGGACGCCAAGGACGCGATCGAGATCAGTCTCGCCGAGAATTTCTTTCGCCTGGCGATGAATCCCGCTGAGGCTTGCCGCGCCTTCCAGGATGTCATCGAGACCGAGGGCAAGACCCCGGCCGATGTCGCGAAGCGTTTCGGCGTGACCGAGAAATTCGTACACGGCCGGCTTCGCCTCGCAGGGCTCGCCGAACCTGTCTTCGATGCGCTGGCGTCGAACGCTATCACCCTCGACGTCGCCATGGCCTATGCCAGCACGTCCGATGCGGAACGTCAGGCTGCGGTCTACGCGCAGATGGGCGAGGGCTATTATCGCTCCAATGTCAGCGAGATCCGCCGCCAGCTCGCCGCTTATAGCTACCGTGCCAGCGATCCGCGCGCGGTGCTTGTCGGGCGCGATGCCTATCTCGCCGCTGGTGGCCGCATCGACAAGGACCTCTTCTCGGACGCCGACAGCGAAAGCTGGCTCGATACGCACATCATCGATAGCCTGGCCGAGGAGGCTCTTTCGACCGCCGCTGCGGCGATCCGCGAACGCGACGGCTTCCAGGATGTCCGCATCGTTCCCGCGACACACGTGCCCTATACCGAGACCTATCAACTGCAGCCGCTCCGGGGTGAGCTGCCGCCGCTGACGGCCGAGCAGGAGAGCCGGCAGGCGGAAATCGAGGCGGAGCTCGAAGACATCGCGGCGTCCTATGAGGACGAGTCCTACGAGCCCAGCGAGGATGACGAGCTGCGGGGTGAGGCCCTCGAGGCCGAGCTCGCATCGATCACCGATCGGGCGCCGATCCTCACCGACGAGCAACGGGCGACGGCGGTGGCGTATGTCGTCATCGGTCCCGACGGCGCGCCGCGGGTTCACGAACAACTCTATGTCGCGCCGCAACCCGAGCCCGACGATGATGACGGCGAAGGCGATGGTGAGGCGGACGGGACCGCCCCCGATGCGGATGCCGTTCCGACCGACGCCAAGCCGGCGATCAGCCAGCGCCTCGCCGACGAGCTCGCGATGATGAAAACCGAACTGCTCGCGGTGCATGTCGCAAGCGACCCCGCCTTCGCGCTCGACCTCGGCACGTTCATCATGGTCGAGGCGGCAACCCGCACTATGGGGACCTATGGCATCCCCAGCGATCTGCGGGCGACGCGGCCTTCCCAGCGCGTCACCGGCTTCGAGAGCGGTACGCCGGCGGCCGCCGAATGGGCGAAGCTCGACCAGGCCCTGGATCGCAGCTGGATCGAGCATGAGACGATCGAGGCGCGCTATGATGCGTTCTGCGCCTTGGGCGATGCGCCCCGCGCGGCCTGGCTTGGCTGGGCGATCGCCCGCACGCTCGATGCGCGCCCTGCTGGTACGACCGGAAGCGGGTTCCTCGATCATCTCGGCGCCAAGCTTGCGATTGACGTCGCTGCCTGGTGGCGACCGACAGCACGCACCTATTTCGACCGTATCACCAAGCCGGCCATCCTCAGCCTGTTCGAGGACGTCGGCGGGTTCGAACTCAAGCAGCGCTACAGCGGCTCGAAGAAGCATGATCTCGCGGCCTCGGCCGAAAGGCTCTTCGCCGGCGACATCATCGTCGAGGCCGAGGTGAAGGACAGAGCGGTGCGCTGGCTTCCCGACGCCATGCGCTTCGTCGCCGAGACGGTCACCGTCATTGAGGGCGATTCGACCGGGACCGAGCCCGAGGTCGATGCGGCAAACACGGCCCCGACTTCAGACGATAGCGCGGCCCCACTCGCCGACGCTGCCTGACCCCGGCCCACTTCCGAACCTTGATTCGCGCGCCCTATCCGTCAGTCCCGCCAGGGTGGGGAGGGGGATGGGGTGGCGCGCGTCACGCGCAATGATCAACCAGGAGCATCCCGATGTCCCAGACCATGCTTGCGCTTCTCCAGCCCGAAATCGACACGCGCCCTTATGGCGCGCTGCGCGATGTCGCTCGTTCCATCCATCAGCACCTGCTTCGGCAGGGCACGATCAGCCGCCAGGCGCTTCAGAAACTGATGATGCAATGCTTTGGTGCGTCGGACGCATCTGGCGCCTGGTCGATGCGAGACGCCTATGAGGCGCTGGAAGCAGCCCAGGTCCTTCTGCTTCGGGATCCCGCTTGTCCTCTTCTGTCCGGCCCGACACCATCGGATCAGTTTCGCGCGCTGCACAGCTTCGAGCGATCACTGCCGACGCAGACCTACCGCTCCGAGCGCCAGATCGACCTGCAGCAGTTCAGCACCCCGCTCACTTTGGCCTGGTTCAATGCGCTCGCTGCCTGCATCGGTCCCGCCGATCTTGTTCTCGAGCCGTCCGCCGGCACCGGGATGCTCGCGGTCCATGCCAGAAGGGCAGGCGCGCGCCTCCTTCTCAACGAGCGCGATGCCCAGCGTGCCGCCTTGGTCGAGGAGGTGCTGGCGACGGCCGTGACCCGACACGATGCCGAACATATTGATGAACTGCTGGCGCATTCGGTGCGGCCGACAGTCGTGCTGATCAATCCCCCCTTCAGCCGCAGCGCCGCGCGGGGTGCCGACCGGCATGCGGGTGCGCGCCATCTGCGCTCGGCGCTCCTGCGGCTTGCACCTGGCGGCCGCTGCGTCGCGATCATGTCGCCCGGCTTCGCGCGCGGAAATACGGGCGGCCCAGGTTATGAGGTGGTCTGTGAGGTCGCCGTGCCGCGCGTCGAAATCGACATTGAAGGAAGCCCCTATTCCAAGCACGGCACGTCGATCGACGTCCGCCTGGTGGTTTTCGACAAGGGATGGTCGGGTGTCACCGAACGCCACCGCGCGCCCGACCTCGCGGCTGCGCTCCCGCTGCTGTTGAAGGTGCCGCCACGCCTCCCGCTCGACGAGCCGCCCGCGCCCCAGGCGGCAAGAGCCGTTCCCCGACTGCCGACCCGCACCGCACCGCAGGGGCTGCTGCGCGGCCTCACCGCCAAACCGCTTGCCGCACCGGTTTTGGTGCCGCAGCCGGTATCGCCCATAGCGCCGCTCGCCTATCGCGTCCGCGATGAGATCCGCCCCGCCGGCGACGCGAGCGGGATCTACGCACCCTGGCGCCTCGCACGCATCGATATCGACGGCGCCAATCCCCACCCCGACGCGCTGGTCGAGTCGCTGGCAATGGCTTCCGTGCCGCCGCCGGCGCCGCGCTATCGCCCGATGCTGCCCGACCGCACCGTTCGAGCGCTCTCCGATGCCCAGCTGGAGGTCATCATCCAGGCCGGCGACGCCTTCGCGCGCGACTTGCCGGGGCGCTTTCGCGCCAACGACGCCGGCGATCGTCTGATCGAGGACGAGACTGGCGCGGCGTACCGCACCGGTTTCTATATCGGCGACGGCACGGGCGTCGGCAAAGGCCGCGAGGCGGCAGGCTGCATCATGGACCAATGGTGCCAGGGACGCCGCAAGGCCGTCTACCTCTCGAAAAGCACCGCACTGGAGGTTGAGGCGAAACGCGACTGGACAGCGCTCGGCGGCCTTTCGGTCGACATTCAGGGGCTCGACGTTTTCCCGCTGGGCACACCGATCACCATGCCGGCCGGAATTCTCTTTTGCACTTATGCGACATTGCGCTCCCAGCGCCATGATGAAGCCTCCCGGCTCCAGCAGATCCTCGACTGGCTCGGGAATGATTTCGACGGCATCATCGTGATCGACGAGGCCCACGCGCTCGCCAACGCCGCCGGGACCGAGACACAGTTCGGTGCCGCCAAAGGCTCGGAACAGGGGCTTGCCGGCGTTCGTCTCCAGAATGCGCTCCCGCGTGCCCGCATCCTCTATCTGTCCGCGACCGGCGCCACGGACCCTGCCAATCTCTGCTATGCCGCGCGTCTTGGTCTCTGGGGGCCGGGCACAGCCTTTCCCGACCGGAACGCCTTCATGGCGGCAATGGACGAAGGGGGCATTGCCGCCATGGAAATCGTCGCTCGCGACCTGAAGGCCATGGGCCTTTATACCGCTCGAGCGCTCAGTTTCGCCGGCGTCGAATATGAAGCGCTCGAGCACCAGCTGACCGTGGACCAGATCGATATATACGATGCCTTTGCGGATAGCTGGAGCATCATCCACCGGAATCTCGATGAGGTATTGAAAGCCTCCGGCATCGTCGATCGCATGTCGGGCGACGTCCTCAATGCTCAGGCGCGCAGCTCGGCTCTCAGCCGCTTCGAAAGCTCGAAGCAACGCTTCTTCTCGGCCCTGCTCGTAGCGCTGAAGATGCCGACCCTCATCAAGGCCATCGAGGCCGAGCTCGGCCACGGGCACGCGGCCGTCGTCCAGCTTGTCACCACAGCGGAAGCAATTCTCGATCGACGCCTTGCAGGTCTTTCCGACGAAGAGCGCGCCAGCCTGGACCTCGAGCTGTCACCGCTCGACACGCTTATCGAGTATCTGCGCAGCGGCTTTCCCACGCGGCAGATGCGGACCTTCCGGACCGACGGGGGCGATCTGCGGTCAGAGCTGATGGTCGATGAACATGGCAACGCCGTGCACTGTCAGGAAGCGATCCGCGCCCGCGACAATCTGATCGAGCAGCTTTGTTCGATGCCGGCTATCCCTGCGGCCCTCGACTCCTTGCTCCGCCATTTTGGTGCCGACGCCGTCGCGGAGGTCACCGGCCGCAGCCGTCGTATCATCGTCGACAGAACCGGACGCCAGAAACTCGAACGGCGCGGCGCCCGAGCGAGCATCGCCGATGCCGACGCCTTTCAGGACGGGCGTAAAGCCCTGCTGGTCTTCTCCGATGCGGGCGGCACCGGGCGAAGCTATCACGCCGAACGCAATGCCAAGAGCGCCGGGAAACGCCGAATCCACTTCCTCCTCGAGCCTGGCTGGCGCGCGGCCGCCGCCGTCCAGGGCCTCGGTCGCACCCACCGGACCAACCAGACCGTTCCTCCGGTATTTCGCCCCGTCACCACCGACTGCAAGGGCGAACGCCGCTTTATCTCCACCATCGCCCGCCGCCTCGACAGCCTGGGGGCGCTCACCCGCGGCCAGCGGCAGACCGGCGGGCAAAATCTGTTCGACCCGGCCGACAATCTTGAAAGCGACTATGCCCGCGAAGCGCTCAACCAATGGTATCATTTGCTACACGACGGTAAGCTGGCGAGCACCACGCTTGATGGTTTTACCGACCTGACCGGACTCAAGCTTACCAATGCTGACGACGGTTCGCTGCTTGAGCATCTTCCACCGATCCAGCGTTGGCTGAACCGAATCCTCGCGCTGCGCATCGCCACGCAGAACGCGATCTTCGAAGAATATCTCGGGCTCATTCAGGCGCGGGTCGACGCGGCGCGCGAAGCCGGCACCCTCGATGTCGGCGTCGAAACCATCTTCGCCGAGAAGGTCATTCGCCTCGACGACCAGCTTCTCCGGCGTGATCCGGTCACCGGCGCCGAAACCCGTCTCCAACGGCTCGAACTGCACATCAAACGCCATGCCACGAGCTTCCACAGATTGATGACGGTCTGGGGCGAGACTCCCGACATCGGCTATCTGTGGAACAGCCGATCCGGACGCGTCGCGCTACGCGTCCCATCCTGGTCCGTCACCGACGAGGAAGGCCGCATCATTCCGATGTGCCGAATGGTGCGTCCGACCGGCAGCGATCGGCTCGATGCGGCCTCGCTATGGCATTCGCACTGGACGTCGATCGAGCCAGCCGATTTCCAGTCGCGCTGGGACGAAGAAACCGTCGAAGCGCAATCGAAGGTGGACGTCGAGACGATCAGTATCGCGACAGGCCTGCTCCTGCCGGTCTGGCACAAATTGCCCACCGATGATGTGCGCGTCTGGCGCGTGTCGGACGAGGCCGGCAACAGCCTCCTCGGGCGCATCGTACCGGACCACGCGATCGGCGCTCTCGCATCCGCCTTCGGTATCGATGCGGAACTCCGGCTCACGCCGCAGCAGATCCTTGCCGCCGCCAGGGACGGTGCCGGGGCATCGCTGCCAGGCTTCGGCGACGCCCGCCTGGTCACCGCCCTCGTTAATGGGCAGCGCCGTCTCGAGATCAAGGACTTCCCGCCCGAGCGGCGCGAATGGCTGAAATCGCTCGGATGCTTCGTCGAGATCATCGCCTATAAGGCGCGCATGTTCGTGCCGGTCGATCGGGCCGCAGCGATCATTGATCGGGTTTTACCGCAAACGCCTTGAATTAGCCTTGGTGAAAGACTAGTGTAATGACTAGTTTGGAGGTGATCATGCGACATTGGCCGGTGCAGGATGCAAAAGCCAGATTCAGCGAGATGTTGGACGCTTGCGCAGCCGAGGGCGCACAACTCGTGACCAAGCGTGGCGTCGAGGCCGCAGTGCTGGTGCCGGTCGATGAATGGAAGCGGCTGAACGCCCGCTCGCGTCCCACCCTCAAGGAACTGCTCCTCCAGGACGAGGGGCGCGGCGATCTCGGCATTCCCAATCGTGGGAATGGCCGCCGCCGGCCGATGCCCTCGCTCTGATGTACCTCCTCGACACGAACATCATCTCGGAGATGCGGCGCAAAAAGCCGCATGGCGCGGTCAAGGCGTGGCTTGAAGCCACCGATGACCGCGACCTTCATCTGTCGGCCGTAACGCTTGGCGAAATTCAGGCCGGCATCGAACGCACCCGCGATGTCGATGCCGACCGCGCCGAAGAGCTCAGCCAATGGGCCGATGCGGTCGCAGCCACGTTCAATATCCTGTCGATGGATGCCGCGACATTTCGTCTATGGGCGCGCCTCATGCATCACAAGCCGGACAGTCTCTATGAAGACGCAATGATCGCCGCCACCGCGATTGCCCACGGTCTCACCGTCGTAACTCGAAACGTGAAAGACTTTGCGGCGCTCAATGTCGAGCTATTCAACCCATTCGCAGCAAAGAATGTGAGCTGAGCGAATGGAAGAGGCGCAAAAACCCGTTCATACCCTTCGGGGTTCCAATTGTGTGATGATCGGCTGGGCATAGCGCGGGTCGCTCAGATCGAGGCCGGCAAACGGCACGAAGGCCTCAACCGTCATCGCGATTGATTTGAGCCCGGCTACCCCGAAGCTTGCCAGCTTCGCTTCTACAGGCGCTCCACCGTTCCGTTCGATCACAACAGCATCTACGAAGGGTGCATCATGACACGTGTAGAGAATGTGCGGCGCTGGAATGACCATGCCGCGATTATAGCTGGCACGAACGCATAACTGATTGCGGATCGCTTGCGGCAGCAACGCGACGGCATCCGTCTCTGCCGAACCGTCGTTGCCGCGAAGGCCGAATCGACAATGTCTTTCGCGGTGATTGCATATACCGGCAGCTAAAGGTGGGGCATCATCGTAGCAAGCGGCCAGCGAGACGCGCAATTCCTCCGATCCTTATCCGGCTGAGTGCCGCAGCCTGGTCAATGGGCGGGAACAAGATCCCGCCCACCATGATCAGCTTGCTTCCAACACGGCTTCGACCGCTGCCTTGCGGCCGCGACGAGGCTTCGCTGCAGGCTCAACAGCCACATCCTGCGCGGCAGGCTTTGTCTTTGCCTTGCGACCCCGCGTCGGCTTCACCACGACCTCATTGGTCCCGGCAGCCAAAGCCGCAGGTGCAGCCGCGTCGGCCTGTTTCGGTTTGCGGCCCGGCTTCAGGCGGACACCCTTGGCCGGCACGGCCGACTTTGCTTTGGCGACGCGGCCTTTCTTCGCGGTCGGAGCTTGCTCCGCCGTCTCCACCGGTGCCGGCGCTTCTTCACTTTCTCTCACCGCCACAGCCGGCGCCGCTGGCTTGCGCCCAAGGCCCAAGCGCTTCGCGACCTCCCGCCGCTGTTCTGAATAGCCCGGCGCAACCATGGGATAGTCCTTCGGCAACTTGTACCGATCCCGATATTCCGCCGGGGTCAGCCCGTTCGTCGACAGATGGCGCTTCAACGTCTTGTACGGCTTCCCATCGATCATGCTGAGAATGTGATCGCGCGACGCCAGACTCTTGCGCGCGGTTACCGCTGCAGCAAATTCAGGCACCGCAGGTTCCACTGGGACGGCATCTCCGGACAGAGCTGTCCGTGTCGTCTGAATTAGACCAGCGAGTTCCGCGCTCGGCACCAAATTGTTTGAAACATAAGCGCTCAAAAGCTGCACGGTCAGCGTCGTGAGATCAGGCGTTTCGGCATCGGCCATGGGATACTCCTTCATCGTGCAAACAAATGCGCACCGCGGCGCGCTAACCGCACCAATTTTCAAACAAGTAAACACCAAGTCCTGCCGTGCCCAGAACAGGAAGTCAAAGGGGAGGGAGAGGGGATAAGCGCGGCGAGAGCATTGGCGCTCTCGGTCCCGACCTTGCAAGGAGACGTTCCCATGGCGACGCTCGCCCGTACCATCGATTCACCGCGCACGACTGCGCCCTATCGCATCGACGTCTCGCGCGGCCAGATGAGCAGCCGCGTATCCTCCGAGTGGTTCTCGCGCCCGGATGATGAGAAATTTCTGTCGCTGACCACCCTCTACGACAGCGTGCGCCGCCGCGCCGATCGTGCCTCGACCCGTGTCGTCGAAAGCCGGGCAGTTCGCGTCGAAGCCAGAAGCGACAATCCCGAACGATTGATGCTGTTCGCCCCCGGCGACGACAATCCCATTGCCCCGACCAACTGGTCCTTCGGCCAGCTTGCCAGCCTTGTCGGTGCGCCAGCCTCCTATCTGCGCCAGCTTCCAGCAGCGCTTGCCGGGATAAACCTGCAGCACGGCCTGATCACCCATCGCGGCGAGCAGGTGAAACTGCTCCAGACCGAGGACGGCCGCACCGAGCTACGCGCTGCAACCGGCCCCGATTATGGCAGGATCTGGGATCACGAGCTCGTATCGGCCGTCATGAATTTCGCTGGTGACGGCGTCGGCGACACGCGCTGGAAAGTGCCCGGCACAATCCAGTGGGGGAATATGCACTACAATCCCCATGTCGACATCACCAAGGACACGACGACGCTCTATGCATCGGATCGCGACGTTTTCGTGTTTCTCGTCGACGACACTCATCCGATCGAAGCAGGCAAGCTCCCAAATGGTGAGCCCGATTATTATTTCCGCGGCTTTTACGCCTGGAACTCTGAGGTCGGCTCCAAGACGCTCGGCATCGCGACTTTCTACCTTCGCGGTGTGTGTGCCAATCGTTGCTTGTGGGGCGTCGAGAACTTCGAGGAAGTCAATATTCGCCACTCGAAATTCGCCGCCGCCCGTTTCGCCCATCAGGCAGCGCCCGCCCTTGAGCATTTCGCGGACTCCTCAGCGCAGCCATTCGTGAGCGGGATCAACGCCGCCCGCGACCGCATCGTCGCCCGCAAGGACGAGGACCGCGAGGATTTCCTGCGCAAGCGCGGCTTCTCGAAAACCGAGACCTCCAAAATCATTCAGACCGTGCTGGTCGAGGAAGGGCACCCGCCTGAATCCCTCTATGATTTCGTACAGGGCATCACCGCCGTCGCCCGGTCAAAGACCCATCAGGACGGCCGCCTCGAACTTGAGGGCAAGGCCCGCAAGCTTCTCGAAAAGGCGCTCTGAACCACCCCCTGTCACGCCGTCACCGCACCAGTACTCAGCCTGGCCGCCGGCCCCCGGCGGCCGATCCTTTTCTGCGATCAGGAGATCCGCCATGCCCGCTGCTTCGCAATTCTCCCTGACCAGCTTCATCGTCGACGTCGATTTCTTCTGCGACGACGAACGCTACGGAACGGAAACCTACACGATCACTGCCGCCAGCCGCTACCAGGCAGAGCAGGACGCGCTGCAGCGTTCGGGCTCGAGCATCTATGACGATGATCGTATCCCTGATCGCCGGCGCCGCGCCAACGCCCGCGAAGCCTGACCCTCATGATCTCCGACCGCACCCAACGCTGGCGCGATCGCCGGTGTCGATGGATTCCGGCCGCAACCGAAATCGATCCCCGATCGCTCGCAGTCGATGTCATCGATACGAGGCAACAGGCCGCGCCCTTTGTCGAACGACATCATTATGCCGCCTCGATGCCGGTCGCGCGCATCAGCTATAACGGGCGCATCTGGCCGATCGCGGAATGGACACCCGGCGATCAGCCGATCTTCGACAACCGTTGCGCCGAAGACACGAACTGAGCAGCTGCTCGGGTCGTCAGCCAAGTCTAACCGAACAACTTCATCGACAGGATCAGGCAAATGACTGACTTTGCCCATCGTGACCACGCGGCGCTGCTGACCCGCATTCGTTTCGCACTCGAAACACCGAACGATCTCGAGCCAGCGGCTCGCGCGGCATTGATCCAGGATATTGCCATTGCCGAGGACCGCTTTGCCGCGACGCCATTACCATGGCCGATTGAGCTTCATGGCGGGGTCATCGAAAACCGGAACGGCGTGAACATCTACGCTGCGCCGGACGCCGAAACCCTTGCCAGTGAAATCGCTGCCTATTGTCGTTGCTGGTGGGCAGAGACCGGAGATGACCGCGATCCCACGCACCTTGCCGATGAAGAGGTAATCAAAGCCTATTTCGATGACCATGCATGTGAAAGCTACATCGTCGACCAGATACGGGTTGCACCTTCCGCGACGCTAGCGGTGGCACCGCGGGATCGTCTCGAGCAGGGTCGCTATTGCGTAATCTCGACGGTGCACCTGACCGCCCAAACAGCTGCTCGCCTCGATGACTGGGCCTCCTGGCCACCGACTGACAGACCCATCGACATCGCCGCCTCGGTCTATGGCTGGTTCGTGCCGACGCGGCCAATCGACGACGACCGGCAGCCGCATCTGCCGGACGATATTCTCCGCGTCATCGCCTTCGGCCGCGAACGTGGATTCGCGTTCGTTCTCCTCGATTGCGATGGCGGCGACGTCGATGGCCTGCCGGTGCAGAACTGGTGATCGCGGCGATCGCCGTCGCTTGTACGATAGGCTCCGTACTGCTCCCGAGATCGACGAAAACCGGCTTCAGCGCATACTGGCGGCGGAAACCCGCCGTCCCGACCCCGAACCATGGCCCCGAGCGGAGAGTAGGGCTGCGGCCTCGCGTTTGAGCGCCCTCATTCCAGACAAATCTGGTACAGCCGGATCAGCCTCATCCCAGTCCGCGATCTTGCGCGCAATCTCCACCAATCGATCGCAGTCATCCTGTATCGCGGCGACAACATAATGCGCCTGGGACGAATAGCTTTCCCACATGGGCCGGCCCTCGAACTTTATGTTTTCGGGGTGTCCGTCGAACCTGCAAAGCGCCCTCGCAGCGCGTTCGGCTGGAATCATGACTTATCGTCCTACCTGCTGGATCGCCCTAGACTATAGCGCTCGCCACTCGCCATCAACCTCGCAAGGCCCAAGCAGCGAAAGGGCTCAATTAAGCTTCGCACAGGCCCTGAAGACATGACCTGACGGTCGAACGAAGCGATCCGCTTCCCCGTCCGCCAGACCCATGCCTTCGTGAATTTCCATTCCGCATGATCGCCATGCACCACGACAATTCAAGCGACGGGAAAGAGAGTAGCGTGTCGTGCGTCTCGGCTGCCGGGCCGTTGGCTGGAAGAAAAGGGGGGAAGGATGGACGGCGCAACGGTGCGCTTCGCGGTCCGAGACTTCTATGCCTTATAACGTCGCCGTCCGTTTCGCGCGCATCCACCGCGAGTTACACCCTCTGCGCCATCCGTCGAGCCTGCCCGGCTCTTCGCCTGAAAAGCGCGGCTTCGCGCTCGTCCCGCCCCCGATCACTTCTCACCCCGGAGGATATGATGACCAAGATAACGATACGCTGTGGCAACTGCGGCGGCGATAACGTCATGCGGGATGCCTGGGCGACCTGGGACGATGCGTCCCAATCATGGGTCCTGGGCAATGTTTTCGACGCTGCCTTCTGCAACGATTGCGAAGCTGATGCGACGCTCGTCGAGCGCCCTATCAACGACCAACCCGGAGCGGTGCGCTGCAGCTGAGCGGACGGAGCGGGGCCCATTTCCGCCAGGGCCGTCTCCTCGCAGACTGTCGCCGCGGAATAAATATCGAGTGCCCGCCACACCCCGACGCCCCAAGGGCCTAGCCGCGCAGATCAACGACCTGATCTGGTTGCGGCACGGTGATGGGAGGAAGGGGGGAAGCAACGGGCGGGACGGCGGAATCGGTTCGCTGTCCATCTGGAGCGCGCCTATGTCTCTCCCCGCCACCATCAAGACCGCCGTCGGCCAGTCCCTGGTCCACAAAGTGTCGAGGCTATTCAACGGAAGCCTGTTCGATGTCCTCACCGAGCTGCTGCAGAACGCCCGCCGTGCTGGCGCCAGCCATGTCGACATCGACACCTACGATCTCGCCGGCCATCCAACGCTCATTGTTCGCGACGATGGTTCGGGAATCGATGACCCCGCCAAGCTCGTGACGCTCGGTGACTCCGGTTGGGACGACGCCATCGCTGATCGTGAAGATCCGGCAGGGATGGGCGTGTTCAGCCTTGCCGGTCACCGCGTCGAGGTACGTTCCTTTTCCGCTTCGGCCGGAAAGGGCTGGCGCGTCGTGATCACGCCGGATGCCTGGGAAAGCGGCTCACCGCTGGCCATCGAGCCTTTCGAGATCGACATTGGCACCGAAATCCTGATCGATCTGCCAGAGAGCTGGGAAAGCACGCTTGACGGCGCGGTCGCCCGCTGCTCCCTTCATTATCCGATCCCCGTGTTCCTACGCGGGGACGCGCAGCCGCGCACCGACTTCCTGGCCGGGGCCACTTATCTCGAAAACTGGCATGGATGCCGCATCGGCGTGTTTCGCGGCCTCGGCAATCGGCCGCTGGATTGCCCCCTGATCAATTTTCACGGCCTCACCGTCGGCTGCGACTTTCCGATCGTCTCCGAAATCGATCATCACGAGCCGTGGAGCGTGAAGATCGACATCCTCGATGCGCCGGCGCTCCAGCTCGTTCTCCCGGCGCGCAAGGAGATGGTGCAGAACGAAGCGCTCTCCAAACTCAAAACCGCAGCGGAGCGTACAATCCTCCGCGCCTTCGCCGCCCGCGGCAGTCACAGACTGCCCTATAAAACGTGGTGCCGCGCCGATGCCCTTGGCGTCGAGCTGCCCGAGGCGGAGGCCTGGCTCGAAGCCTGGGAACCGCAGACCGCCGACGGCCACGGGATTCCCTCGGGTGATCGCGTGGCCGGCGAACCCATGGTGCTCTTGGACAGCTACGATCCGGACATCGATCAGAGCGCTGCTCAGGTTCTCGGTAGCGGTACGCCGCTTGGGCGCCGACCGGTTCGGGCCAATGACGCCTTCGCCGGCTATCGCTGGTACGACGCGCTACCGCGCGTCACCGATATCGCTTTCATCATCGACACTGACATTGGGATCGTTCGCTATGCTGACGGAGAGGTATTGCCCACCGATGTCGTGTCCGGCCGCGTCGACGAGATCACTCTGCAAGTCATCATCGAACTGCCCGATGCTCCCGGTAACAGCGAATGGTACAGCCTCCCCCTGGAGGCGCTGGTCTGTCGGAATGACGGCTATGGCAACCTCGACGAAGCGGTGATCCTGGTCAGCCGGAATGCCGCGATCAAACCCGGGACACTCGCCTGGCTGATCGAGGCGTCATGCTTCAGCTATGACGAGGATCATGACAGCGACAGCTGGGGCACACAGCATCGTGCGTTCGAAAAGTCCGCCCGTCAGATCGCCAACGAGATCCTTCTTGGTGAAGAACAGGCACTGCTCGAACGCATCCGCGATGCGATCGCCGACGAGGTCATATGGCTCATCCCCAAGGGCCGATCGATCACTTTGCTTGCTGGAGATGACGCCATGACGCTGTCGTTTCTGCCGCAAGACACGGCCGGCTGACGCGGCGGCCCGGTTCCGCTCCACTGCTGTCTTCCATTGCCTTCGATACCATCACATCTCGCCAGGGAGGAGACCATGCGCCGCATCCACACCTGCATCTGCTCCACCGCCCATCTGCCGACGCACGAACGTGCCGGAATCGACGCGCTGATCGCGAGGTCACCACGCCGCCGGGGACGCTTGATCGTCGACCATCCTGATCTGTCGATCGAGCCACATCAATATGGCTTCTTCATCCATCTCGGCGTGCTTGACGACCATCTCGAGCGCCCCGGCACGCTATCGCCCGAACTGTGGCGATTGATCGCACACGCTCATGAGTCGGGCGCGACGTGGATCTCTTTCGACTGCGACGAGCCGCCCTACAGCGAATTTCCGATCTTCGAAGATGATGCCCACTGAGCATCTGACGACGCCTTCGATCGGCTTCTCCGCAAGACAGGACCCAATCATGCCTGAACGATCAACGGACCGTCATGCTTCGCATGACGATGACGCCGTCCTGCGTCTGCTGGCGACACTCGAAATCGCGCTGAGCGACGAAGAGCTGTCGATGGCCACCATCCTCCAATTCGATCCGGACGCCGATCCGAGTCCGGCGTCCCAAAACCTTCAAACCGACCGGCCGCCGATGCGCGCCATTTCGGGCGCTGCTTTCTCCCAGGGTACTTGGGAAAAGCTCGCGCGCCGCTATTTTACGCCTTCTGCGAGCTTGGACGCATCACAGGCACTCCAGCGCTTCCTCACATGGCGCGCCCGCTACCCGGACGCCTGACCGTTTCCCGCTACTCGCCACAGGAGCTCACCATGTCCGCTGGGCTGTCCCCCTTGCGCCGCCGACTGACCACATTCGAGCGGTGCTATGCCGTCGCGACGCAGTTGCGGCGCGAGACCCATGTCGACCAGTTCGTCATCCGCACTGGCATACCGCTGCAGCCCTTCCGCGTGACCGCCCGGCGCCCCGCCGACGACGACGTGATTTTGGCTTGGGTGGCGTGATGGATGCCGCGCGCCGCTTCACGCCAAATAAGCCCGTCGTCGCGGCCTGGGGAATGGGCGTCGATTCCACCGCGCTCATTATCGAATGGGTTGCCCAGGGCCTCCCACTGTCCGTCGTCTTGACCGCGGACACCGGCGTGGAGCGCGAGGAAACCTACGCCTATCTACCGATCTTCCAGAAGTGGATGGATGATCATGGTATCGAGCATCACCTCGTCTGCTACGTCCCCAAGCGCTTCAAACATTGGCCGCCCTACTTCACGTTGCTCGAAAACTGCCTGACCAACGCGACCTTGCCGTCGATCAGTTTCGGGCGGCACTCGTGCAGCTCCAAATGGAAGATTCAGCCTCAGGATCAATGGGTGGCGCGGTGGCAGCCAGCGCAGCGAGCATGGGCTCACGGCCAGCGTGTGGTGAAGCTTATAGGTTATGACAGCTCACCCGCCGACACCCGGCGATACGCGCATCGCGAAGGTCATGTCTCACCCCTTTATGACTATCGCTATCCCCTTCGCGAGTGGGGCTGGGACCGCCAGCGTTGTGCCGCCCGGATCCGCGCCGAGGGCCTCCCCATCCCAATCAAATCGGCTTGCTGGGTCTGTGCGGCGCAGAAAACGAACGAACTGATGACGCTGCCGCGCTGGTGCCTGCGACTGATCGTGCTCTTGGAGGCGCGTGCCGCCCCGCGGCTGCGCAATGTCGAGGGGTTGTGGCGCACCTCCACCAAGTCTCGACCCGGCTCCATGACCCTGTTCATTCGTGCGAACGCTCTGCTCGATCCTGCCGAGATCGACGCTATTATCGCCGGGGCTCCCGTCGACCTTGTCGACTTCCAGCGTGTTGCCGCGGATATCCCGATCGAGCGTCGCCCGCAGATGCGTGAGTGGATCGCCCGGTTCAATGAGGGTGTCGATCGACTCGCGGCATGATTGCCGCTTTCTCGCCCCGCCTCGGCCGTACGGCTTCACCTTGACCGGTGTGTAGCCACACCGTCAATGTACCGTGACGATGCGCCTGATCCACGACCTCGCCGTTCGCCGCACGCTTTATCGTCGACCGATACCGACCATGCCGGATATCCTGGTGATAGATATACCACCGCGGCACGCGGCCTCCAGCCTGCCGCTTGGCCGCTACTATCCCATTATCATCGAAACCCGCCTCGAACTCGACGAGATCGAGACCTTTCTCGCCGCCGAGCGCGACTTCCCCGTCGTCCCCGACTTATTCGACCGCCGGCCTTCGGCCATCAATGCTGCTGACATTATCTTCTGTCGCTATGCGCCGCCGGCTCCAAACTGGCCGCTCCTACTTCTCTGCCTTTGGCCCGCCAACTTCACGGCGATGGTGCCACCGACGAGCGATTCCTTTGCCCGCGGTTGCTACACTACCGAGATGTTCGAGAGCATCGACGCCCTCGATCAGGCCGAAGACCGGCTTCTCGCTACGCTCGGCCGCCACCACCCAGTGATCGTCAAACCGATCGGCACCGCGCATCCCGCAGGTCACGCCTAGCAAGCGCCCTTTCTACCCCTGTAAGCCCCAGATGCCGGAACCGCGCCGCGTCGGATACAGCGTCTGACGCCGATCACCCTACACTTACACCGAACCCCGCCACCCCCGCGGTGCCCCAATGGCGTTTCTCGTTCGCGCTCGCTAACTCGCACGGCCAATTAGCCCGGAAACCCTGCTTCGTCTCGTCGGGGCGCGGGCGGATGAGCGTGCGTCGGCGGTTCGGCGAGCGGGGAGGGGCGGCGCTGGTGGCGGCGTGGCGCTCTTCTCGGTCAGCAACGCGCGCGGTGAGCCCGGGGATCAGAGGAAAGGGGGATCTGGAGGAGTGTCGCCGAGATGGTCTCGAGAGCGACATTCGAAGGAGTTGAGACGATGAACATTGGTGAATTCAAGAAGGAGAACGGCCGTCTGATGGGTTCGGTCTTCACGCGCACCATCGACCTGCCGCGGATCGGGCTGCGCCCGGTGCAGAGCCAGAGCGAGAAGGCGCCGATCTATGAGATCGTGGCGCTGAACATCGCGCGGCGCTGGGTGCAGATCGGGGCGCTCTGGGAAGCTGTTTCGAAGAAGACCGGCGAGGTCTTCCTCGCGGGCCAGATCGACGATCCGAGCCTGCCCGAGCCGCTTCCGGTCGCCCTGTTCCCGAACGAGGCGGGTGGCTTCACCGTCGCCTGGCGTCGCGAGAATCTCGGCGGCGGGTTCGGTGGCGGCTTCGGCAGCGGCGGGTTCGGCACCAGCCAGCGCGACTATGCGCCCCGAACGCAGGACGGCTTCGGTGACAGCACGGCCGGCGCCGACGGCAGCCTGACCGGCGGCCAGACGTACGAGGACATGGACGAGAAAATCCCGTTCTAACCGCCGCGTGAACGAGGGCCGGGGGTGCGTCGAGCGCCTCCGGCCCTTTTTTGTTTCCCTTTTCGACAAGGAGTTCGCCATCATGGCTCGAACCACATCCTCGAACAGCGTCAGCCGCCTGGCCGACCTTCCCACCCTCTATGCAGAGATGATCGCCACCCCGGAATTTCAGGCGGCCTTCGGCGATCCCATGCCGCTCAGTATCGTCGAGCCCGGCGAGCAACCCGGCGAGCACGACATGCCCGAACCCTTCGCGGTGCAGGCCGAATGCGGGGCGATCATCGCCACCATCTTCGATCTCTTCGCGGGTACGCGACTGGAGCCATTATCGGCCGAGATCGCGTGGGGCTTCGTTAACAGCTTCCATTTCGTCGCCGGAAAACTGGAACGTCGCGAAGACAGCCTTGCCGCTGAAATCGGTGATCTCGTTCGCCATCCCGACACGAGCGAGGTCTATAATAACGAGCTGGAAGAGAAGCAGCTCCTCTGCCAGTCGACCGCCGAGCATCGTGAAGCGATCGAGTGCATGCGCGACTATGCGGCCGAGATGTATCGCGCACAGTCGGGCTGGCCGTGGTCGCCGGCGCGGGGAAGCCGGGCATCCTCCGCATCGACCGCGAGCCAGATCGCGGCGCAGGATTTCCTGCGTGCCCGCGAACTTGCCGCCCGCGAGAAGCACAGCCCGAAGGGACCGATCGTCGTCTTTTCCGGACCCGCCCAATGGCATGATTGGGAAACCCTGTGGGCGCGACTCGACGAGGTCCATAAGCGCGTGCCGCACATGTCCCTCGTCACTACCGGTCAGCGCAAAGGGGCCGATGCGATCGCGGCGGCTTGGGCGGCGCGCAACAGCGTGCCGCTGGTGGCGTTCGGACTCTACGGTTCGGGGCGAAAAACCGCTTTCACGCGCAACCGCAAGCTCGCCGAGCTGAAACCCGTCGAGGCGGTGCTGTGCGAAGGCTCGGGCTTGCAGGCGAACCTCTATCAGACCCTGAAAGAGGCAGGCATCCCCATCCATGCCTTCCGCAAAGCCGATCAGGTCGCCGATACCGCGGTGCGCCGGATGCGGGCCTGAACATCGGGGCGGGGGCCTCGCTCCCGCCTCCTTTCTCACCGTTTCACAGGAGGCCGACATGGCCATACCAGATGTGTATCGGCGCAATTTCGCAACCCTGCGCCGCGCGGCCGAAGACGGTAATCTCGCCCTGATGGCGTGCACCGACGCGGTCACTGGCGTCCCGCGCTACGTGATCTGCGCCGTGGGACGGGACGACGGCGCGTATGTGATGACGCCGTTCGGGCATCTTCACGATGGAGATCCCTATGAGGCCTATCTGCCTCCCGTCACCGACAGATCGGACCAGCCATGATCGCCTATGGCGGCTGCATCGAATCCGGCGGCATGGAGCTTGCCGACGAGCGATGGGAAGCGCCCTGTCCGCGTTGTGGCGAACCGGCCGAGCATGGCCATGTCGAGGGCGCGGAAGGCTCGCTCAATATTTACCGCACAATCGCCTGTGACAATTGCGGGCATCATGAAGGGTTCGACTGGATGAACCCGTGACGATCTCCCGATCGCAATCTGGGCCGGACGCATCCCCGCGTACCGGCCCATTTTTTTGCAAGCAGACGTCCTGAACGTCCCGCGGGGCACAAGGAGTACGTGGTAGGTAGAGTGACACTGTGCGGCCAGCGCCTCAACACCCCTCGACGTGTGGGACGGCCAGTGCGGACAAAAGGTCCGCACCGGCCGATGTGATTCGGGGGGCATCGAGCCCCCCGAATCACAGCCTCTCTCTATCTATCAAGAAGTCCAAGGGTGGCACGGGGACAGCGCCGGCCTCAAGGACGACGGGGCCCCACCATTTTCTTTGGCGGATCGACGGCAGCGCTCCCCCCTCGACGTTGGTGGCCGCCAAAGAAAATCGTGACCCCCATCGCCGCTTCGCGGCCGCTTCGCGATCCTTGACCCCGTCGCTCAGAGCCCGTGCCGAAAAATATGCCTCTTTAAATTCAGGAGGCTATCATGACGCATTCACACCGTTCCATTTCGCGCTTCATCGACATCGCCGCGCTCTATGCCGAGGAAGCGGCTGAGCCTACGGACCGCTTCGCCGCCGCTTTCACCGAGACCGTAGGTGAGTTCCGGATCGACCGCGCCGAGGACGGCACCGATGCCGGGATGCCCGACCCGCTGGAAGCCGAGCGCGCGACCGAATTGCTGGTCACCACGCTGTTCGACGTCCTGCGCGACACCAGACTGGAGAGCATCGCCGACCGCCTCGCCTGGGGCATCGTTCACAGCTTCCACAAAGTCGCCGACCAGCTCGACGGGGAAGCCGATCGTGCGGCGCAGCAGGTCAACGGGCTGATCCGCTCCGCCGATGGGAGCGAGGTCGCGACGACCGAACTGGAGGAGGCGCAGACGCTCTGCCAATCGCTGGACGAAGCCCGGGACGCGGTCGCCTGCATGCGCGATCACGCGGCGCAGATGTACCACGCCGAGACCGGGCGGCCGTGGTCTGCACCGCGCGCGACGCTGGTTTCGGGCAAGCGCACCGCATCGGTCATTGCCGCCACCGACTTCCTCGCCGCACGCCGCCAGCGCCGCATCGAGGAGCACGCGCCGCAGGGGCCGGTGGTCATCTTCTCGGGCGGCCAGCAGTGGGAGGACCATCAGCTCCTGTGGGATCGGCTCGACACGATTCACGCCCGGATCCCGGCGATGGTGCTGGCGACGACCGCTCAGAACAAGGGGTGCGACGCGATCGCGGCGGCATGGGCAGCCCGGTCGGGCGTGAAGCTGGTGGCCTTCACGCTCGACGCACGATTGGGCAAGCGGGCCGGGTTCGCACGGAACGAGCGGTTGCTGGCGCTGCGACCGGTCGAAGCGCTGGTCTGCGAGGGGTCGGGACTTCAGTCGCACCTCGCCCGGATGGTTCGCGAGCAGCGGGTGCCGGCGCACTTCTTCCGGCTCTCGGATCAGCGCACAGCCAGCGCTGTCGCCTGAGATTGTGACGGGGATCGGTTGGGCATGATGCCCAGCCGGTCCTTTTTTTGTTGGCGTTGAGAACCGCCCCGCTCGGGGGCCCGATCGAAGATCGGGTCCGTCGCGGGGCGGTGCGACAGCGACGCTGTCGGCCTCCTGCGCGTGGCTACGCCATGCTCGTCGCTGGGCCGCCCTTTGGGCGACTTTTGGGTTCAGGCACTGCCGCGGGCAGCGCCTTCAGGGCGGACAGGGCCTGGCTCCCGCCGACCCGAATCGCATGGGTGAGCAGATCCTTGAAATCCCGCTCACTCAGCGCTTCGATCGGGAGATCCGTCACCATCCCGGCATATCGGTCGCGCAGGGCGCGGCGGGCACTTTCCACTTCTTCAGCGACCTTGCGCTGACGTGCTTCGAGGTCGGCCAACCGCTCACGTTCCGTCATCTTGGGCATGTCCATCGTCCTTGTGATGGGTCTGCCCGCCATCCCGGATTGTAAGCCGGGTTCGCTCGCATTCAATCCCGAACTTGGGTATCGATATCATGCAAATTCACGGTATCGCGATCGAGACGAGCTTGCCGGCGTGCCGCCGGCGAGAAGAAGAAATCCCCTGCCGGGGATTGTCCGCCCGTGCCCGGTCGAGACAACGCAGCGCGCAGAGCGCTGCGAAGGGGAGCACTCACGGCCTTGGCCGTTTGTAATGCACCGTACGCACGATTGCTGCTCAAAAATGGCGTAATATCAATGATTTGCAAGGGTTTCTTAAAAGCCCTCAGGGCACATTTTGAATCGTTTTGGCTCGTAGCTCAACCCCTAAGTTCGTGATCGGGCTCAATAATCCGTACCTATCATCGGACGGCGAAAACATAAATCCCAGCGGGCAAGTTTGAGAGATTCTCTCCGGTGCCGACTATCGTATGTGACGTCGCTGGCCGGCGATCTCGTCGCACGACGACTCCCGTCTAGCGGTATCCGGTGAGCACCTCGGATCACCCACTGGTCGATCGTGAGCGGAGAAAACCGCCGAGCAGACACGCCCGCTCTTTGCTGTAGAATGCGTCACCGTCTCTCCCGAATGCCGAAGAGAATCTCACAACTGCCGCCGACGGCGGAATGGCGACATCTGGGACAGAGCCGCCATTCCCAGTGATCTATGGCGACGGCGGCTTTTGCCGGAAGCGGTCGTTGCCACCTAAATGAATCATCGCTGCGGAACGCCTAACTGTGGTGGAGAACGGCCAGGCGGGTTTCGGCGAGCGGATTAGAGATAGCTGCCGTCCCGAAGAGGATGGTGAAGCGGGAAAACTTCCACAGGCCCATTAATTAACGGGCTGGCGGCTGCATAAGCTCTATCGTGATATGATCGGGGCCGGAAACGTAGGCCACCAACGTTCCCTTCCGTGGACCACCCGGGATTGGCAACGGACTACCCTTCGCCTTCCATCCTGCCGCCTCGACGCGGGCAATGGCGGCATGAATATCCTTCACGGTCAGAGCCAGGTGGGCCGCTCCGATCGATCCCGCGCTGGAAGGCACGGCCCCGTTCTGGCGACCATTTGAATATTGCAGCAGTTCCACCACGTAGCCGTCTGGTGCCTTGACGATCGCCGTTTTCACATTTGGATCATCCACACCAGTCACCTGATGCAGGAAGTCACCGCCCATCTCCGACTGGCGCTCAAGCTTAAAGCCGAGCGCTCCTGTCCAGAATCGAACGGCTTCATCCAATGACGATACAGCGAAGCCGGTGTGGTCCACGGCAATCACGTTTGCGGCATCTGTCATCACTGCACTCTCATTGGGCCGTGCTTGCGGTGTTAGGGCCTGCGCCCCGGCTACAACCGACACCAACAGCATGGCGAACCCGATCTTCATGGTGACGCTTTAATGCTTGGCCATCTTCCCGAAAAGGAATTCTCGGTGGGACAGCGGGGCAAGACCGGCCTCGAGGCACATATGGCCATGGGGCTTTCCCATAACCTGTTCCCGAATGTGTTTTCCCGAAATTGCTGGTTGGGGACGGAGAAACGGGACTGCTGCGCCATATGGAATGGTCAGTTTTGCGAATGTGTCACCATCCCCGGTTTGGCCTGACTTGGTCGACTCGTGTCGGGCGGGAGTATGAAATTTGAACGGCGGCTCGTGTCGGCACCGGCCGTTCGGCCGGCCTAGGCCGAACGTCTTGGTCTGGTCGCAAGCCGTCAACCACCGGCCGGGCGATTTGCGACCGATGCAAACAGGTTAAGCGATCAACGCATGGCCCTTATCACCGATCAATCATAGGCGGGGAAATCACTATAGTGACGCTCGTCACCGCCCCAGAATGCCTCGCGCACATAGGGTGTGAGCGGAAGGTCGCGACGCAATCGCTCCGGCAGGTCCGGGTTCGACGTGAAGTAGCGCCCGAACGCAACCAGATCCGCGTCACCGCGCTCGAGGATCGCTTCGGCCCCGGGACCATCGAAACCTCCGGCCGCGATCAGTGTGCCCCGGTAGATTTTGCGCAGAGTCGCTGAGGCGACCGGCGCCTGATGCTCGTCGAGTGTCTCGACCCCCATCACCCGTGGCTCGATGATATGCAGATAGGCAAGCGGGTACCGATTCAGTGCCTTCGCGAAATAGCCGAATGTCGCCTCGGGGTCGCTGTCCGAGATTGCCCCCCATTGGCCGCTCGGCGAAATCCTGACACCGACCCGACCAGGACCCCAGACCGAGATCAGCGCCTCGACCAGTTCAAGCGAGAACCGAGCCCGATTCTCGATGCTGCCGCCATAGCGGTCGGTGCGCTTGTTGGTGCCGTCCTGCAGGAAGGTATCGGCGAGATACCCATTGGCGTTGTGCATCTCGATGCCGTCGAAGCCGGCCGCTTTCGCCCGCTCGGCCGCTTTGCGGAAGGACTCGACCAGAACCGGGATCTCGTCAATCTCGAGCGCCCGGTGCGGCGACACCGGCACCCAGCCATCCCCGGTCAGCGCCTGGCCTTCGAACGGCACGACCGACGGCGCGACCGGCGCTGCGCCATTGCTCAGATCAACATGAGACTGGCGCCCGTCATGGGCGATCTGCATGAAAATGACGCCGCCTTTTGCGTGCACCGCACCGATCAGCTTCTTCCAGGCCTCGACATGAGCGTCGGTGTAGATCCCCGGCGCACCTTCGTATCCGCGGCTGTCATAGGATGGGTGCACGCTCTCAGTGATGATCAAACCACCGTTCGAGGCGCGTTGCCGATAATAGTCGAGCATCATCGCGCTCGGACTATGGTCCGGGTCGGCGCGCAACCGGGTCGTCGGGGCATGGACCACACGGTGGCGCAGCGTGAAGGGGCCAAGGGCGACAGGCGAGAAAAGCATGACGGCTTCCTTTTCCGAACGATCAGGGACGGGAAATGGAGTTGATGACAGCGGCTGGCGTCGATGACGCTCTGGTCCATGCGAACCGCGACATTGCCATCGCCGCGAGCAGCGAGAGCGCGCCGGCAACGCCGATCCACGCAACGCCGGCCATGCTGATGACGAGCGAGCCCAGCACCGCCCCTGCGGCGAAGCCGAGATACATGAAGGAGGCATTGAGGGAGAGGATGACAGGTGTATTGGCCAGGCCGGCCACGCCGATCAGGCGGTTCTGCTGGGCCGGAAAAAAGCCCCAGGCGCTCACACCCCAGAGGATGATCAGCGCGATAATCGCGACGATGGCCATCGGGCCCGGTAACAGGCCGATGACGGTGAGGCCGGTGAACGCAGCTGCCATGACCGGCAGTGCGATTACCTGGACCTTGCGGGAACCGATCCGGTCGACACCAGCTCCGCCGATGGTGACGCCGATCAGCGCCGCAACGCCGTAGACCATCAGGACGAGCCCGATCATGCCAGGCGTCAGATGCGCCGCGGCGGTCAGATAGGGCGAGATGTAGGTGTACACGGTGTAAGCGGCGACCGCCCACAGCGTCGTGGTGAGCAGTGTCGGGAGTGCGCCCGGGGCGGCAATCACGGCGAGTCTGTCGCGAAGTGCGGCGGGCGCGGCTGCGCCGATGTCGCGTGGCAGCAGGATGGCGAGAACAACCAGCGCCATCGCCGACAGCAGCGCAACCCCGGCAAAGGTTGCGCGCCAGCCGAGATGCGCTCCGATAAACGCGCCGAGGGGTACGCCGATCGCGATGGCAACCGTAATACCGCCATTGACGATCGCGAGCGCGCGGCCGCGGTGGTGCGGCGCTGCGAGCGCGCCGGCGAGCGCGTTGGCGTTGGGGACATAGAGACCGGCGGCGAGCGCGAGCAGGACCCGAGCCGCGGCCAGTGACCAATATCCCGGGGCGACTGCAGCGACGAGATTGGCCGCCACGAACGCCGCCAGCGACAGCATCAGCAATCGCCGGCGCGGGAGTGCAGCGGTCAGCGCGGTCAGGATAGGAGAACTCACGGCGTAGACGATCGCGAACACCGTCACGAGTTGGCCAGCGGCCTGGATGCTGACCGACACCGAATGGGCGATCGTCGGCAAAAGTGCAGCGATCATGAACCCTTCAGTACCGACCGCAAACGTGCCGAGCGCAAGCGCGTAGAGTGCGCCGTGGTGGAGCGACGGCGCGGCGGGCGGGGCCTTCTCGACGGGCGCGCCGGACAGGAGGGCCGGATCGAGCGGTGGAGTCATGATTCAATTCCCGTGAGGAGTGAACGGCATTGGTACCGATGCGCTGAGGTGGGGCCGGGCCGAGATGGGCGGTAGCCGCGCATTTGGGCTAACTTCCATGCGTACCGCACATCAATCGTGATCCCGGCAACGCGCTGGCGCGCCGGGCCCCGCCGCGATATGCCCGGCCCATGAAGGACATCTTCGCGCTCAGGCTCTTTACCCGGGTCGCCCGGCTCGGGAGCTTCTCGGCGGCAGCGCGCGAGTGTGGCATGTCCCAATCCCAGGCGTCGCGGACGATTGCCGATCTCGAGGCATCGCTTGGCGCGCGCCTCTTGTCTCGTACCACAAGGGCGGTGGTACCAACCGAGGCCGGCGCCGAGTTCCTGCACCGCATGGAGCCAATCCTCGACGCGCTCGAAGAAGCAGAGCAGTCGGTTCGCGAAGGCGGGGAGCTGCGCGGCATTTTGCGCGTGGCCATGCCGACCAGCGTCGCCGTGCGCGAAGTGATACCGCGCCTGCCGGCCTTCGCCGAGCGGCATCCCGCGCTTCACATCCAGATCATGCTCGACGACCGGCGCCAGGACCTCGTCCGTGACGCAGCCGATGTCGCGATTCGGGTGGGGCGCTTGCCGGACTCGAGCGCAACCGCCAAATCGATCGCGACGATCTCCCGAGTGATCGTGGCGGCGCCATCCTATCTCGCACGCGCCGGGACGCCTGGCAGCCCGGCTGACCTTGTCGACCATCGCATCGTCGGCGGACCCGCCAGCTTTGTGCCGACTGCCTGGACGTTCGAGCGGGAGGGTGACACGCTGAAGATCGACCCGGCAGCTCATATGTCCGCCGACGATAATGAAGGCGCCGTGGCCGCAGCGGTGGCCGGCCTCGGCATCACCTCGACCACGAGTTGGGGGTGCGGCCGCGAGCTTGCCGATGGCAGTCTTGTGCGTCTCTTTCCCGGCTGGAAGACAGTCGATATCCCGGTACAGGCCTTTTTCCCGCTGGGTCGCGCCACGCGCGTCGCGGCACGCCAGTTCATCGACTTTCTGACAAACGCCTTGCGTGAGGAGATCAGGCGCTGACCCGGCCGAAGCAGGGCCGCGGCGCGATCGCCGCGATCTTCGCGCAGCGCTAGGGCGCGAGCCGATATCGGACCGATGCACGTCACCGGCCGGCGCTGCACATCGGACATGACCCAACTGTGGCGGTGGCTCCCGGTCCGACGGCCGGCACAGTAACCGCAACCTCATAGCCATTCAGCGATGTCACCTGCAGCGTGCCACCGAGCGCTTCAGTGATCCTTGCCGCGATGCGCGGACGGCAGAAATCCTGGACATTGCGGGTAACGGCGCTGTTGGCGACGATCATCCGGTAGCCTGTCGCGTCTCGCTCGACCGCAACACTTATCCAGGGCGACCCCGGGCCGCTGGCGTGCTTCAGCGCATTGGTCACCAGTTCGACGACGATCAGCGTCAGGCCGCGCGCGACGATCGGGTCGCTGGGCAGCGTGGCTCTCCCTATCCGCAACTCGACATCGGCCCGCCCGAACCCCTTGATAAGGCCGCTGCAAAGATCATGCAGCAAGGCCGGCATGTCGGTATCGGAGGTGAAGGGCTGTGACAGCGATCGGTGCAGAGAGCCGAGCAGGCTGATGCGATCCTGCAGCAAGAAAATGTCGGCTGCGCTGTCGTGGCCGCGTCCCAGCCTGCCGGTCATACTCGAGAGCAGTTGCAGGCTGTTGTAGAAGCGGTGATGCAGCTCGTGGAACAGGATTTCCTGCAGCCGGGAACCGGGGTCGGGCATGCTCGGCACTGAGACGCTCCTTCTGGTTTGCGATGGTGCCGTGCCGACCCCGGTGTTGCCGGCGTCGTGATACGCTAGGCAGCGATACGCTGGGGCGCGCGGGCGTGGGTCGGTGCGAACCGTTCGAGGATCTCCGGCGCGAGCTGGTTGGCGGCACCCACGATATCGATGAGCTCAGCCGGCCGGCTGCCGCGCAATCCGGCCGCTGTCGGCACACCATCGCGCACGAAGGTGTAGATGCCGGTCACGAGATAGGCGCCGAGCGCGTCTATGTGCTTCGCCTGACCGTGCAGCATCTTCTGGAAGTCACCGCCATCGAAGAACGCGCGTGCGGCGCGGGCATTCTCGAACGCGACCTCGGCGACGGCAAGGTTCAGCCGGTCAGCACCAACGTGATGGTCGACATTGGGTGAGGGAGGTGCCGGATTGGCATTGTCGTAGGGCGACGGGAGATGCAGCTTCCACTTCTGCACCGCGCTTTTGGTCGCCAGGTCGGAACTGATGTCTTCAAGCCATTTCGATGGATCAGGGCCGGCCCGACGGTTCATATAGACATGGACGCGGTGCAGGCGATCGGGGCCGTTGCGGATGCCGTCTTCCTCGCGGTCGACAAAGGTGGTCGAGCCAGTGGGGAGGAAATAGGCGATCGCCTCGCTGAACAGGTTCTGTTCGTCGCTATAAAGGATGGGGCCGGTCTCGCCGAACAGCGCCTGATCCTGGAGATTGGCGAAGCCGAGCTCGGCTGATCCGTCCAATACCGCGGTGATGCGGTTTACGCCGTCGGCTACG
Source organism: Sphingomonas oligophenolica (assembly GCF_039522915.1). Lineage (NCBI taxonomy): Bacteria > Pseudomonadati > Pseudomonadota > Alphaproteobacteria > Sphingomonadales > Sphingomonadaceae > Sphingomonas > Sphingomonas oligophenolica. The sequence continues at coordinate 115,707 of NZ_BAAAEH010000016.1, read as the reverse complement.
GGCCAGAGATTGGCGGTGTGGTTGCGGTCGAAATGCTGCTGCACATAGAAGCCGAGGCCGGGGATGCGCGAGCAGAGGGTGGAATGGACGTCGCGCCAGTAATTGGCGAACAGGTCGTGCGGCAGGCCGTCGCGCTTGCGCACCGAGGCGTAGACATTGTGACGGACATTCCTGTCGCGAGCTGAATAATCGGGCGTGGACATGGGGGATTCCTTTACGAGGGCGGGGGTTTCAGGCGGCTGGCTCGGCGGCGATCTGGTCGAGCAGGATCTTGGGATCGAAATAGGCGACGAGCAGGCGGACTGCCTTGTCGCCCTCCACGTCCCAATGTTCAGAGATGATGATTGTCTTGTCGGTGCCCTGGACGCCGATCTCGATCAGCGCGACGACATGCAGGCCCTCGGCCGTCAGGCTCAGATATTTGAGCCGTGTGAAATCGAGGACGCGGGCGACTCCCGGGAGCAGGTCGACATAGCCCTGCTTTCCGAAGGTCCCGCCCCAGGGAAGATAAGGCGGCACGAACAGTTCGAAATTTTCGGCGAGGCTGGGTGCGAAGCTCGTGATCTCGCCGCGGGCGCCGCCGTCATAAAAACTCTTTACGAGCGCGCGCGCGCGCTCGGTCGCAGTGATGTCAGTCATTATCGGTCACCTGTTTCGAGGGTCGCCGGAACCGGCGTTGTCGGGTCGGGGTGCGGCAGCCGGTCGCCGGGGGCGTGACGACCGGCTGCCGCGGCCGCCTATTGGGCGGCCCGCTCGATCAGCGCGGCGACCTTGGCCGGCTGCGAGATGTAGACGACATGGCTCGAGTCGATCTCGATCGTCTCCGAATGCGACCGCTTGTACATGAACCGCTCGAGTTCCGGGTTGATTGCCCGGTCGTGCGTTGCGACGACAGCGAAGCTGGGCTTGGTCTTCCAGGCCGGTGCCGTGGCCGGGGCTGTCGCCGACTTCACTGAAAGATAGACCTGTGAGCGGGCCATCAGCTCGGCCTCCGCGGCGGGAAGGTCGGCCGCGAAATCGCCGTGGAACAGGCCCTGATCGAGCGACAGAAATCCGTCTGCCGAAGGCCGGATCGCCTTGGACGCCGGCGGCATCTTGTCCCCAAGGGAGGCGAGGCTCTCGCCCGTATCCGGCTGAAAGGCCGCGACATAGACGAGGCTCTTAACATGTGGATTGTTCCCGGCAGCGGTGATGATGATGCCACCATAGCTGTGGCCGACCAGGACAGCCGGGCCGTCGAGCGAGTCGAGCACCCGATTGGTTGCGGCGACATCGTCCTCGAGCGACGTCTCCGGCGGCTGGACGATGCTCACAGCGTAGCCGTCCTTCACCAGAATCTCGGAGACTGCCTTCCAGCCGGAGCCGTCAGCAAAGGCGCCGTGGACGAGCACGATATTCCTGGTTGTGCCGGTCTTTGCTTCGGCGGGAATGCCCGCGGTAATGGCGGCGAGGGAGGTGGCAGCGGCGAGAAGTCGGGAATAGCTGGTCATGACGGTCTCCTTGAGAAAGGCTTGAAGGCAATGGTGTGGTCGTCAGCCGAGCGCAGGCCCGCTCGTCATCTGGTCGTTGAACTCGGTGACCCAGGCATGTTCGTCGGGTCCTGGATTCGCGCGCATAAACGCCGCCTGCCCGACCAGGATTTCGTCCGCGCCGCCGGCGAACTCGGCCATCGCGCCGTCGATAAACGCGTCGAGCGGCATCGCGCGTTCCTCCTCGGTGCTGTTGAGAAGCTCGGTGCGGACCCATGGCGGGGCGAGCTCGATAAGCTGCACGCCGTCCGCGCGAAGTGCGTAGCGCTGCGACAGGGTGTAGGAGTGAAGCGCCGCCTTGGTCGCCGAATAGATCGCGGTCGGCACCAGCGGCACGAAACCGAGGATCGAGGTCACGTTGACAATGACCGGATTGGGCTGTGTCTTCAGATGATCGACCAGCGCGGCCGACATGCGGATCGGTCCGGCGAGATTGGTGGTCAGAGTCGAGACGAGCAGCTGCTCGTCCACCGCGCCCGCCGCATCGTCGATCAGCATGATGCCCGCATTGTTGATCAACACGTTCAGCGCCGGATGGTCTTCGATCAGCTGCGCCGCGACACGCTTGATGCTGGCGGGATCGGTGATGTCGAGTTCGACCGCGACCATGCCCGGGTTGGCATCGATCGTCGCCCGCAGCCGGTCAATCCGGCGACCGGAGATGATGACCGTGTTGCCAAGGCGGTGGAATGCCTCGGCCAGGCCCTGGCCAATGCCGGAGCCGCCGCCGGTGATGAAAATGGTGTTGCCGGTCATGTGCATTGGTAAGTCCTCTGAAAGTGTGCGCCAGCCGGGTTGGACGGCGCGACTAGTGTCGGATCAGCTGAAAATGAGCTCGCCGAAGTCGAGCGAGACGAGCAATGGCTCGGGCAGCTTTCGCAGGGTTTCGTCATAGGCGTAGATCCGCCGGCGGGTCGGCATCATCAGCCCCTGGAATTGCTTGTACGCCGACGGGTAGTTGGCGCCGGTCGCCCCACCGAGAATGTCGACGGTGTAATCGTGCCGGCGCATCAGACCGTCGGGTCCGAAATGCGTGATCTGGGTGCGGGTGTGGCTGGCAATATGGTCGGGAAAGGTCACCCGCAGCCGGCGCCATTCCTCGCCATCCTCCTGCCACGGCTCTATCTCTTCGGTCTCGAAGCCGGGATAGGTGTAGAGGAACGGTGAGGTGAGGTAAGTCCACAGGGCCTCGCCGACGAAATAGGCGACATGGAGTCTGTCCCAGGGCGTTTCGCGGACCTGGCCGACAAAAGCGCTTTCCGGGTTGTTGCGCGTCTCGACGATCTTTCCATCAAGGGTTTCGATGGCAAGGCGACCAGGAACGAAATCAAGCCTTGCATCGGCATCGCCAAATGGCGTGATCGTCAGATGCTCGCGGCGCGTCTCTATCTCGAACAGCTTGTCGGTAAGCAGGCCGGGCTGCTGCTTTATCTCCCAGATCGCGCCCCCGACGGAGAGCTCCGCTCGGAGCCGGGTGAACGCGTTCCAGCGCTCCATGCCGCCATGGGCTTCAACCGCGAATGCGAGCAGGTCGTTCATGCCGGATCTCCAGGGTTCGGGATCGACACGATATCGATCCGGGGCGAGGGCAACGCATCGAGGCGCCGCCGGTGGGGAGGGAGATGAGCGTTCCCGGCGATACCGGGTAGCCGCTCATCCAGGCTATCATCTATGTGCTTTGCGCATTAATGGCCGCCCGGTGAACCTGCGGCGCGGCGGTTCAGAGCATTGTGAGAGCGATCAGATCGGCAACCCGTCGGAGCTGCGACAGCATCGCGACGTGGCGTGAACGCCATCATGGTGCCTTGATTTGATCGATCGCGGCGGCCCAGTTTTCAACATGATAGGCGCTCGACAGCTTGCCGTTCTGGACCGTGAACATATCGATCGAGATCGTTCGAAAAGACCGACCGGTCGGTGGCGCGCCGAACAAGGGCTTCACGGGCGTGCCAGTCGCCTCGCCACGGACGACGATCCGATCGCCTGATGTCCAGACGTCGAGCACCTTCCAGTGCAGATCGGGGATGATCGCACCGAAAACCTTGAACTGGCCGGCGAGCTGCGTTCGGTCGAGACAGTCCTGGTTCGTCGAGCACGACCTGTAGTCCGGGTTCGTCGCCTGACTCAGAAGCTTGGGCACGTCCTTTTTCGAAGGTTCGTTGAGTGCTTCGTACAGCGGCGCCACGATCTTTCGCGCTTGTTCGGGAGACAGGGACTGAGGCTCCCGCGCGACGGCGAGCGACGTGACGCCTGCAAGCACCGCAAATGTGAGTGGCCAGAACAGGCTTCGTAATGAGGCATGCATGCTCGACTTCATGATCCGATCCTTCGTTGATTAAAGCCGGGCACCGTTGTCTGCGATGCTGGTCATGCCGTGTCCTGTCCTTGGGTCCACATCGGCGCCCGCATCGCTCGGCAAATAGGCCCCGTTCTAAGCGTTCTCGTGGCGCGGTCGGTCGCCAGCCACCGGCGCGAACCGGGCGACGATCTCTGGTGCGAGTTGATTGGCAGCGCCGACAGTGTCGATGAGTTCAGCCGGTCGGCTGCCGCGTAACCCTGCCGAGGTCGGAATGCCGCCGCGCACGAAAGTGTAGAAGCCGGTGACCAGATAAGCACCGATCGCGCTCAGGTGGCGATGCTGGTGGCGCACCATCCTCTGCACACTGCTGCTCGCAAAGAACCCGGTGGCAGTGCGCGCATTTTCGAATGCGACCTCGGCAACCGCGAGATTGAGCCGGTCGTCCTCGATATGATGGCCGACATCCGGCGACGGTGGGGAGGGGCGCGCATTGTCGTAGGGGTCGGGAAGGTGAAGCTTCCATTTCTGGATGGCGGGGTCGGCGGCCAGGCTGGCGCTCATGTCCTCGAGCCACCGATCTGCGTCGATTCCGGGCTTTCGATTCATGTAGACATGGACGCGGTGCAGACGGTCAGGTCCATTGCGGACACCGTCCTCCTCGCGATCGACGATCGTCAATGAGCCGGTCGGAAGGAAATAGGCGATCGCCTCGCTGAACAGGTTGCGCTCATCGGCGTAGAGGATCGTGCTCGCGTCGCCGAATAGCCGTTGTCCCTCCGAAGAAACGAAGCCCAGCTCGGCGGAGCCGTCGAGGACGGCGGTGATCCGCCGTATGCCATCGGCGACCGGCCAGAGGTTCGCGGTGTGGTCTCGATCGAAATGCTGCTGAACATAGAAGTCCAGACCGGGCAGTCGTGAACACAGGGTGGCGTGTACGTCGCGCCAGTAATTGGCGAACAGCTCGTGCGGCAGTCCATCGCGTCTCCGGACGGAGGCATAAACGTTGCGACGGACACGCTCGTCGCGCGCGGAATAGTCGATCGTCGACATCGATTGGTCCTTTCCGGACACGGCGGAATCAAGATTAGGGTCGGCACTCGGCTGATCTCGCCGCGAGCTCGCAACGGTTTCAGGATGGAAAGGCGGTCCCGTACATCGGGTGACCGCCGGCTGACTGCGCCTGGCCGACTTCGTCCTGGATGACGTCCCAATGCTCGACGAGTACGCCGTCTTTGAGCCGACAAATATCGACCACGATCCAGGCGGCGGCCTGGCCGATGTTGTTGAAGCGTCCATGCAGCAGGACAAAGTCGCCCTCAGCGACGGCGAGCTGATGTTCATAGCTCATGTCGGGTGGAGCGGCGGCTGTTCGGGCGAACAGGCCGTCGCGCCCCGCCGGAACATGCGCGCTGTGCTGGATATAGTCGGGCGACCAGAAACGGGCCGCCGCTATCGCATCCCTTTGATTGAACAGCGTGTCGAACGCTTCGAGGACGATCGCTTTATTCTGGTCAGGCGTGAAATTGGGCATGGCATTGCCTCTCTGTGCCGGGGTGCCGCGGCGACCATTTCGGGTCGCCGCGATAAGCATTAGCGTTGGGCGTTCGCGGCATTCTCGATCACTGCTGCGACAGCGAGCGGTCAGCCGGCCGCTTTGAGGATAAGGTCTGCAACTACCCGGGGATGCGACAGCATCGGCACGTGGCTGCTGGCGACGTCGACCGTTGTCGCGTCCATCCGTTTGGCCATCATCGTCTGAAGCTCGGGATGGATTGCATGATCGTCGGTGCCGCGCAGATACCAGCTTGGCTTCGTCTTCCAGGCCGGTGTTTCGATTTCTCCGCCGAGCGCGAAGGGACCCGAAACCGGTCCTTGGGTCGCGAAGATGAGAGCCTGCTCAGCAGGCGTCAGATCTTGCGCGAAGGATACTTCGACTCCCCTACGAGTGAGTTTGAGGAACCCATGCGCGTCCGGCTGTAGATTTTCGGGCAAACTGGTCGGTGGGCCGCCTGCACCGAGGGTTCCGGCGGACTCGCCCGCATCCGGCCCGAAGCCATTGATGTAGACGAGGCCGGCCACCTTGGCGTCGTTACCGCCTTGGGTGATGACGGCGCCGCCGTACGAATGACCCACCAAAAGAACCGGGCCGTCGGCTAGCGAGATCGCGCGCGTCAGTGCCGCCACATCGGCTTCGAGGGAAATCAGCGGTAGCGAAACGGCGATTGCAGATGCACCCGCTTCTTGAAGCAGCGGCAAGACCTTGGCCCAAGCCGATGCGTTCGCCCACGCTCCGTGCGCTAGCAATATCGTCGATACCTGTGCCATCGTCGTCGCTCCAATGTGTCGGGTAAGCCGCGTCCATGCGGCTTTTTCTGCTGCTGACAGAGTCGCAGCAGGCGGCATCATGCGACAGCCCCGGCCAAGGGAGGACATGCTGCCTAATTTAAGGGAAGAGCGGATGCCCCCGCGCTGCGCCGCGCTCTGCGCTCAGCCCATTCCGAAGAGAGCTACGCTCCCTCGATCGAGGGAGTGCTGCATCGCCCGGCGGGGCGCTTACGGATCGGCATCGGTTGGCGTAGGGTAGCGTCGCTGTCCTTTCGGCACAGCGAGGAGAAGCGCATGGTTCGCACGATCGCCCGCCTCCTCAGCCTGTCGCTGCTGCTGGCTGCCGTTGCAGCACAGGCGCTGCCGGCGGATCGAACGCTCGGACAGATGACGCATACGCGGTGGACGGCGAATGACGGCACCCCAGCGCCCGTCCAGGCGCTTGCTCAAACGCGTGACGGTTTTCTGTGGATCGGCTCGGGAACCGGGCTGTATCGCTTCGATGGACTGACATTCGAGCGGATCACGACGATCGGCCCTGAAATCAGCGTTACCGCATTGCTGGCGACACGCGATGGTCGGCTGTTCGCCGGATTCCAGAACGGGCACATGCTTCTCTTGCAGCATGGTCGGCAGACAGATGTCACGCCGAGCGTGCAGGCCAAGTATATCCGCAAGATTGTCGAAGACCGGGCGGGCGGCATCTGGGCGCAAACGATCGTCCCCTCGATCGCACTTGCGCGATATTTCGATGGCAGATGGACGAGCTATGGCCCCTCGCGCGGTATCTCAGAGGATTATTTGATCGAAGACACGATCGCTACGCGCGACGGTAGCGTGTGGGTGCTCACGCAAGACGCCGTGCAGGTCATGAAGCCAGGAACTAATCATTTTGAGACGATTCTGGCGAAGCTGAACGACAAGATCGACGGCATTTTCGAGGATCCAAACGGTCGGGTATGGGCGGCGGAGCACGAACGCGGCTTGTGGCAGATCCCGTTCGGCGGTCGCCCCGTTTCGCCAACGATCGCATTGACTGACAGCATCAACCTGCTTCGTCGCGTGTTTTTCGATCGCGATGGTGCCATCTGGGGAAGTATCTCCTCCGACGGAATTTTTCGCATAACACCGTCCCTTACTGCCGTTCGGGGGAAGCAGCGCATCGAGCGGTTCGGAGCGCTGCAAGGACTCTCGTCAGATGGCGCGAGCGCGATCCTCGAAGATCGCGAAGGCACGATTTGGGTCGGAACGAGCGGCGGCCTCGACAGATTTCGGCCAGCCAATGTCGTGCTGGAAGAAGCGATTCCGGCCAAATCCACCTATGGTTACGGATTGTTCGCCGATCGGGCAGGCGTCGTTTACGTCACCGACAGCGAGACGCTGTATCGAGTCTTGCCCGGCGGCTCGCCCACGGCGATCCTCAAGGGGATCAACAACCCCATGTCGCTTTGCGAAGGCAAGCCCGGGGACATCTGGCTCGCCGCGTATGGGACGATGTATGTCGTGAATTCAGGCGGTGTGCGGAAGCTGCCACCCCCCGCACTGACCGGCTTCATGCGCTGCCAGGGCGACCAAAACCACGCCCCCTGGTTTCTGGACACGCTCGGCAACCTCGTTCGTCGAGATGGGAGCAACTGGGTTCGAGAAGTTCCGGCACAGCGCGCGACCTCGGCCAGCCGCTTCACGTTCGATCGACAAGGAAGGCCGCTTGTCTTTTTCGAGGACAAGGGCTTGCTCCGAAGAGACCCTGCCGGCTGGTCAATGATCTGGCCGGCGGCGCGCATTCCGGGGGGAAGGATAGGACCCCTTATGTCGACATCTCACGGCGTGATGGTCGGTGGCGTTTCCGGGCTGGCGAGGATCAACGGCAACCGCGTAGATAGGCTGAAAGGCAATAACCCGTGGCTTCAGCACGTCACGGGAATCGCGGAAACTTCAAAAGGCGATACCTGGATTCAGACGTCTTTCGGCGTGTTCAAGCTCAGGACGGCCGATTTGCAGGCCGCATTTGAAAAACCCGGCACTGCACTCCGCCCGACACGGTTCGATCCTAGCGACGGACTGGCTGGTGCCAATCTTCTTGACTATGCCGACAACGGCGCCGCGATCGGCGGCGACGGCCGGGTCTGGTTGCAGACGACGGCCGGGATTGTCTGGATCGATCCTTCTCACATGGTTCTCAACGGCGTTCTCCCGCCAATCGTCATCACGCGAATGATCGCGGATGGGCGACACGTAAACGATCCTTCGGCAGTCACGCTGATGAGCGGGACGAAAAACGTCGAAATAGATTATACTGCCCTCAGTCTCGCGGCCCCTGAGCGCGTACAGTTTCGCTATCGCATGGTGGGGGCCGACGATCACTGGATAAACCCCGGGGCACGGCGCCAGGCTTTTTACCAGAACCTGGCTCCGGGCCGCTATGCCTTCACGGTGATCGGCGCGAACAACGATGGTGTCTGGAACAGGCGTGGCGCGACGATTTACCTGACGCTGCCGCCTACCTTCCTGCAGTCCTGGCCCTTCAAGCTGCTGTGCGCCGGGGCAGCATTGCTGCTGCTATGGATGGTGTACAAGATTCGTCTTGGGCGCATCACCGCTCGTTTGCGTGAGCAACTCGAGACGCGCCTCGTTGAGCGCGAACGCATTGCGCGCGAACTCCACGACACGCTGCTTCAGGGCGTGCATGGGTTGATCCTGCGGTTCCAGGGGATCGCCGACCGGCTGCCGCGCGAACAGGTTCCGGGGCGGTTGATGGAAAAGGCGCTGGAACGCGCGGAGGAATTGCTGGTCGAAGGGCGTGAACGGGTGCACGGGCTGCGCTCGGTGCCAATGCATTTCGACTTCAAATCGGCCATCGCCGAAATGGCTGGCCAGGCTTCTTTGAGTCCCGACACCACGGTCGGCATTCGTGAATCGGGGGTCGCGCGCTCGATCGACCCGGTCGTGCAGGAGGAAGTGGTCGGCGTGGTTCGCGAAGCACTGTCGAACGTGGCCCGACATGCCGGCGCCTCTGCGGTCGATATCAGGATTGCCCATCACTGGAACAGGTTGGTCGTCTCGGTGGCCGACAATGGCACATGGGCGGAGGACGCCGATAAACGCGCAAAAAATGGCCGCCATTTCGGAATGATCGGAATGCGCGAACGGGCACGTCGCATAGGCGGAACGCTCAAGGTTCAACCGGGTATCGGTAAGTCCGGCACGCGCATCACCGTCACAGTGCCTGCGCGCGTTGCATATCACTCGCATTTTGCCCGGCGGATTAAAGCCCTGTTGGGAATCCGGAATATCGAGCCAACGACATGACAGATCCACCACGCCAAATTGGAGTGATGGTGGTCGACGATCATCCTCTGCTGCGCGAAGGTGTTGCAGCGGTTCTTGAGCCGCAGCCGGACATTGTTCTGCTGGGCGAGGCTGGCAACGGCCGGGAAGCACTGGAGGGGTATCGTCGTTGGCGACCCGACGTCACGCTGATGGACCTTCAGATGCCCGAGATCGGGGGGCTCGAAGCACTGATCGCAATCATCGCCGAATTTCCCCTGGCGCGGATCATCATCCTCACGACCTACGCTGGTGACGTGCAGGCAACGCGCGCGCTGAAGGCAGGCGCAGTAGGCTATCTTCTCAAAAGCAGCTTGCGGCGCGACTTGGCGGACACGATCCGCAACGCGCATCGGGGCCAGCGTTACCTTCAGCCGGAAATCGCCTCAGCGATTGCGCTCGGCACACTTGATGACGCGCTCAGCCCTCGTGAAGTTCAGGTCCTTCAATTGGCAGCCAGCGGCCATTCCAACAAACGGATTGCCCACTCCCTGGGCCTGTCGGAGGAAACGGTAAAAACGCATATGAAAAGCATTTTGTCGAAGTTACGTGTGGCGGACCGGACGCACGCAGTGGTTGTTGCGGCGAAGCGTGGAATAATCGAACTGTAACTATCGGATCCAGTGAGCCGCTGGCAGTCGATCTCAAAGAACGGCCAATTTCGGGAAATTGGAGTTGCCTCCGAACAGCTGAAAGCGCGAAAGATATCGCACACCTGCCGGTGCCCGATATCCTTCGCATTCGCGCGCTCGTTGAGCGAACGACCGGTTTCAGGATCGAGGTCGTCGATGACGAATGACTGCGGGTTGGCGCATGCCTGATCATCCGCTCCGCCGGGCGCGAACGACTGCTCTTTTGGGAAGCGGACGTTTCCATCGCATCCGAGGTACATCGGCATTGGTCGACTGGAGACGGTCGTGCCACCAAAATTTTCTTCGCAGGGGCTGACGGTTCTAACCTCAACGACAACGCCGAGTGCCGGTTCAGCGTCGGAGACCTCACCGGGCTGAGGACGACAATGCTGCTTGCCCGTTATCCGGGGTATTTCTGTGGTGAGGCCATCGGATCTGATGACTCGCAGGCGCCATGTCGCGCGTCGTCTAACGTCGAGCCGCTGGCGGCCTCTGTGATAGCGGGTCTGGCGCAAGACGGACTTTTGCTCGCAACGGCTTCGCCAACCTTCTTCCCCGCGTGTTCCACGCTCCTCGCGAGACAAGAAGCCTGGCTCTCGCCGTCCTCCGCTTTGCTGCGGCCAAAGGTGCGAGCAGTCCGCCCAGCGCCGGTCGACCGCCATCGAGGCAGCACAGGGCGGCTTCGAAGGTTAGAAAGGACTTCGACATGGCACAGATCGGCATCTTCACGAAAAATCCCGATAGCTCGTTCACCGGTGAGATCGTCACCCTCTCGCTCCAGGCAAAGAATGTTCGGCTCGTGCCTGACGCCAATCGGCCAAGCGACGCGTCGCCAAGCCACCGGGTGCTCGTCGGCAGGATCGAGATTGGCGCGGCCTGGGCTAAGACTTCCGGCGAAGGGCGAGATTATCTTGGTCTCAAGCTGGATGATCCCAGCTTCCTCGCACCGATCTACGCGAATCTCTTCGAGGATAGCGACGGCAAGTCCCACTCGCTGATCTGGTCTCGCCCGAGCAGGCAGGACTGACCGGCAAAGCCGCGCCCGCTGCACCCGGGCGCGGCACTCCGAGCGCAATCGCGGCTCGAAAACGACAGTCGGCCGCGATACATATCCGCGATTGGGCATATAATGCCGACGACGGTGAGGGACTCAAATGAAACGCGCTGCTCAGAAAATCACCGCCGGGATTAAAGACGCCATCGCTTATGCAAATGGTGACAAGGGCAGGGGCCGTGAACGCACTCCGCGAGCGGCTGGCGACGGTAATGCACCTGTGGCACCGAGAGCAGAATCCGGGTCGCCAGAGCGCGCCTAAAGGATCTGCCAGTCTTTATTGCCGCACCCTGGGTCGGTCGCCACGCGGTGGCGATGAAGCGCTCGGATCTGATTGATTTTAAGCGATCGGAGAAGGGCGTTGGGGGCGGAAGCTCAGACGCCGCCAGCAAGTCACCGTACGCACGGGTGCTGCTCATAAATGAGCTAATTTCAACGGCTTACAAGGTGATCTTAAAAACCGTCAGGGCACATTGTGAGGCGGCTGCGATCATAAATCAACAGCAAATTTTGAAGTCGCGGGGCCGATTCCACCCCGGGTTTACGGTGGCAGCAACGTCGATCGTTGTTCCCGCCTATGGCGGGAATGCTCGGCGCTGCGCCGGGACAATCAACCCCAAACTTGGATTTCGAACCTCTCATGCCTTCAACTACCAGCCGTTCCACTGGCAAAATACCTCGCCGTCCACAACGTGCTAGCGCCTCAGATCAAGCCGAACCTCGCCGCAAGCGAGGCCCCAAGCCACGACCAATCGTTGAGTTCCCGACCCCTCTTTTCACAACATGGGACGAGCCCGACGCGTTCCACGAGGCCCTCGACCTTCATATGCGCCGCCACGGCGATTCATGCTGGCACTTGTATAAAGCCATTGCGGTCCCGGGGGAGCGTTTTGACAGAGCGACGCTCCAGGTCTGGCGAGGGGGGACGAAGTCACCCAGAGACATCGCCAGTTTGGAGATACTCGCACGGATGGAGAGGCGTTACCGATTGGCTGAGGGCTATTTCAAAGCCAAGTTACCGCATCCGGGCCGCGCGGCGCGCGGTCACAAGCTGGCGAGCATCGCGCCATCAGAGCGGCGCCGCCTTGCATGGCACCTTCCGGATGATTTCGATCTTCGCCCCGTAGCGGAGCGCGACGCTATCCTCGAATGGGTCCGGACGGTGATCATTTCCGGCGCAACAGACTATCGACGCTTCCAGGCTGAGGCGGTGAAGCACCGCTATGCTGTTCGGTTTCCTGATTTCTTCAGTACCAATTCGGCGAAGCCGCCGACGTCGAGCCCTGACGATGACGGAGACCGTGAGGACATGGACGCCGAATTGCTGTGCGGTGCTGTGGATGCTCCACCACAGCTTGCGGGCGAGATGGGCTCGCTGATCGCGTTCAAGACGGCGACCCTTACGGAGATCGGCTTTCAGCGCAACGGCGTCTGGGGCGAGAAACCTCGGCGCAGAAGATCGAGCATCTCGGCCTGATGTTTGGTGCGCTGGCCGCGTCTCCACGCGGCGCCGTCAGCGGATATGGCGCTCCGTTGGCTAGCCTGACCTTCGCCATGCTCATTTTCCCGAAAGTCTGGGATTGGTATGTCCAGTGGCGCGAGCGCCGGCGCGGCTTTTACACACGCTGGGAAGTGGAGATGCTGCGCCTAGGCTTGGCCCTGACGCGCGTGGAAACGGGATGGCTTCGGCAAAACCCGCTGCTTGATGAACGACTGCGCCCGATCCTGGGTCTTGTTTCCACCGAGGACATCGACGCCGCGAAGTCGGATTGGCCGTCAGCGTGCGACGCTTTCTACAAGCATGGACTGGCACGCGCGACGGAGATCGATCGAGTGGCACGCGTTCACCGCCATCCGTTCGAGCCGATCCTGCCGGTTCTGGAGGCGGACAGCCCCGTTGGCGAATACCGCAGCATAACCGCGGAGATCGTCCGGTTGACGCCGGACGCTCGCCGCTATCCACGCGCGGCGGCCGAGGCGAGCCGGTCCTTCCTCATGCTCAGGCTTGGGCTCCATCTCGGCTTACGCCAGAAGAATTTGCGACAACTCATGCTGTGCCCGCGCGGACGGCTGCCGAGGTCGGAACGGCAGCTTGAGTCCCTTAAGCGGGGAGAACTCCGGTGGAGTGAGCGTGAAAAGGGATGGGAGGTGCTGGTTCCTTCGGTGGCGTTCAAGAACGCCAACTCCTCCTTCTTCGGTGGCAAGCCGTTTCGCCTGATGTTACCGAACCTCGACGGATTGTACGAGCGCATCGACGCCTATGTGCAGGCGCATCGGCAAGCTCTTCTGGGCAATGCGGAAGACCCCGGCACCTTCTTTGTCAAAACCGTCAAGGCCAACACGCGCGACGCTGCTTACGATCAGGAAGCATTCTACGAGGCGTGGCGCCTCACCATCCAGCGCTACGGGATTTTCAATCCCTACACCGAACGGGGCGCCATAAAGTGCCTGCTGCCTCACGGTCCTCATAATGTGCGCGACGTTCTCGCGACCCATATCCTGAAACAGACCGGATCGTATGAGCAGGCGAGCTACGCGATCCAGGATACGCCTGAGATGGTCGCTAGGCATTATGGGCGCTTCCTTCCTCAGGACAAGGCTGCGCTCGCCGCGCAAATCCTGAATCAGGTCTGGGCAGCGGCCTAAATCCGTAGTGCGGGTTACCCGTAGCTTTAGCTTGAAAGAATACGGGTAGCCCGTATATGGAGATGGTTGTGCAAACAGTGATCGAAACCAAGGCTTATCTTGCCGCGGCGGACGACGCGGGCATGAGCGAGGAGGAGCGTTCGGCGGTGGTGGACATCATCGCGGCCGATCCCGAGGCTGGTGCGATCATGCCGGGGTGTGGTGGTGCCCGCAAGATTCGCGTTGCGCGGCCAGGTGGCGGCAAGTCAGGCGGTTACAGGGTCATCACCTACTTTGCGGGTGAGACTGTTCCGGTGTTCCTGATCACGGTCTTTGCAAAGGGTGAGAAGGCCAACCTGACCAAGGCCGAGCAGAACGCGCTGGCGAAGCTGGCCAAGGTTTTGAAAGACAGTTTTTGACCGATCCCAAACGCCAAGGAGGGCAGGGTATGAAGAGTGCATTCGACAAGATGGCGGCGGGGTTCGAGGACGCCATTGCCTACGCGGGAGGTGACAAGACGAGGGCGCGCGAAGCTGCGCCGCTCGACGTCAAGGCCATTCGCAAAGTGACCAAACTGACCCAAGAGCAGTTCTCGGCAACCTATCATCTGCCGCTCGGCTCGGTGCGTGACTGGGAACAGAAGCGCTTTCAGCCCGATGCCGGCGCGCGGACGCTTCTCGCCATGATCGCGGCCGATCCCATCGGTGTTCAGAAGATCATTGCCAAGGTTTGAGTTCGCCTGATCGAGGAATGGAGGCGGCGCGGACCATTATTGTATACGTTTGACCCGTTCCCATTCGCGCTTCAGCACAACATGGGAAAGCCGCAGGATATAGGACACCAGTGCGGACCGATCCGGGGTGAGCAGGATCCCGTGCCATTCGAGCAGCCGCTTGGGCTCGGGAGTGGTCTCAGCGATGATCTCTTTCAGGATCTCCGCGTCCTGTGCGGCAACGCCGGGCGTTCTCCAGACAGAGAAGTGTTGGATTAGATACATCAGCAAGCGGTGATCCTTCTCTGAGGGGTTCAGCATCAGTTCCAGTTCGAGCCGTTTCGGATTGAGCTTGTTCCAGAGTTTCTCGGCCTTCTTGGCGTCGTTCGCCGCCAGTGCGATCTTGTGCGCGTCGACCGAGGCGATGACCTCGCCGAGCAACTCTCGTGCTTTGAGGATCCAGGCTTGGCGGCTGTCGGCTCGGACCTTTGCGCGGATCTGGCGGAGGGTGAAGAAGATCGTTGCGAGGCCCACCACGAGCACCAGATAGGCGGCTGGGTTCGCGATCACGGCCGCGAGCGGCTTTGCAAGAGCCTTGTCCCCCATGACGGAGGACCCTTCGAGCAGGAACGCACGGGGCCTTGGGTTCTGCAGGAGATCGAACAGGCTGAGCGCGACGCTGCATAGAGCCAGCTGGAACGAGATCTGTATGGGCAGCGCGAGAATCCACCATTTCCATCGCACGCGGGCTTCGACGCCGAGCGGGTCGAGCTTCCTGTCGAACGCCACGAGCTTATAGACGTCGTCCCAGCTGAGGTCGGATACGTCACTGGCGCTGGCCGGCTGCCACCAAGAGGTGATCGCTCGTTTCTCGAATACCGCGGCGGTGGTGTACATAGACCAGAGCGTAACGACGCACAGTACGGCCACGGCGCTCAAGCGAATCAACGGGAGCGCAGTCCAATCCGGTGCCCAGATGAACGCCTTGAGTGCGTATGCCAAGCCGACTTCGCCGACTATGCAGGCCGAGATGACGCCATAGCTCGCGAGCGCCAGGCCGAATTTGCCGCGTAGTTTCTTCATGCCTCAATGCTTTTAGCGGAGCTGCGGAGCCGATGGATACCCATCGGTCATCTATGTGGTGCCAGCCTGATCGCCATGTCGTCGGCTGTCTACCCAATAGCAGCGGCTCGCCGGATGCCAAAGCTACGACAATTTCAGGATCAACAGCGCCTATCACGAATGACCGAGATTAGGGCGCTCAGCAGACCGTCTCGTTCTTCGTTTGAGCGGGACCGCTTTGATCAAGAGGAACGCCTTCCGGCGTCCCTTCTCGGACCGCGGCGGTGGTCGGATGTCGCCCCGAGATCGGGCGAAGAGTGGCGTAGGGCAGGTAAGAGCAGGATTCCTAACGCCACGTCGATCTGCCGCGCGCCACCTAGCCGCATTTTTCTCGATGTTGCTGTGGGTGTCCTTGCCGCCATAGCAGGGACGAAGCACAGCTTGTCAGCTAGAAGCGCGCCGCCGCTGTGGCTTCCGCATTGGCGCAGGCTGCTGCTCTTGGTCGCCGGCCTCCTTGGCGGCGTTCCCGGCGTCGAGCTTGGCGATGAGTGCTCGGACATCAGCTTCCCAGGGGAACGGCAGGTCGGCGGCGGGATCGTAGGGCGGGATTTCCTCCGGAGTTGCGCCCAGCTCAAGCAGCAGCGCGCGGGCGCGGTCCGCGTCCCAGCGGTAGACATAGGGTTCACCGGGATCGTGGGCATCGCGAAAGGCGCGTGAAGCGGCGGTAATCGCGCGCTCTCTCTCACCGCATTCCTGCCAGAACCAGGCGATGTAAAGTGCGGCGGTGCCGCCGAACCTGTTCCAGCGCTCCGGTTCGATTTGCAGATCCTCGTCCTGGCAGCGTAGGCGGGCGAGGGCTAGCGCCGCCTCGGCGATCAAGTCCTTCCGGCCGACGTCACGCGCCATGGAGATGGCGGTTTGTAAGTGAGTGATGGCGGGCAGAGGGGCGCCTTGATCTAGCAGCCACCGTCCATGCAGCGCCGCGAGACTGCGCTGGAGAGCGCGCGTGTTCCCCGCGTGCGCAACATCCTCGCCGGCTTTTAACTCAGCTTCGACCAAAGTACCTAATTGATAGTTTAACACTATTGCAAGAAATTCGCATTCTCCAGCGCGATATAAATTGCGACCGAGCGGTGGTGTACGTGTAGCAAGATCAGCATTTATATTTTCCACCTGAGTATACTTACCAATATCAAGCGCTAGGGAGGCGCTGCTGAGCAAACGCCGAAAAATCTGTTCGTCGTCGTGACTGGATTTGGCCAGGGAAAGATTGAGTTGCAGAAATCGTTGTTTGACAGGAAGAGAGAAAAACCGAGCGAAGTTTGCGATTTGAGCCATGAGCGATTCGACGCTATCCTCCTGCAAATCCAGCGTTATCGCCCGCTCCAGCAGATCGTAGGCGCGATCAGGATCGGCATATTCCAGCGCCACCGCCGCATAGTTTAGCATGCCGCTTAGCGAAGGTGCTGAGGACAGGGCTGGAGGTTGGTCCCAACCATTGGGAAAAAAGCCGGCCGACAGCGCCAGCACCAAGTCATTGGCTTCGAAATTGGCCATCAGGGACGTGGAGAGGCCGCACAAGAAGACCTCAGCGGCCTGCTCGAAGCGGCGCATCCGGAGCAGAGCGGAGACGGTTTGCAGGCCGAGTTCAACATCGGCGAGTGTACGGGCGTCATCCCAGTGCTTGGGGCTCCTGGCCTGGCAATAATCGACGACGCGGCTGCCGCTGGCCTGAATTTCATCCGCTTGCATCCGGCCCGAGGCGACGCCGCGTACGACGGGGTGCAGATCATAGCGGTGCGTGGGCCTGTCGAATTGGAGCAGGCCCCGCCTCTCGAGATCGGCGAGCGCCTTGTCGAGTTCGCGCGGGGCGGAGTTGACTGCGGGATTGGCTTGCCAGACTGCTAGATCGGCCTGATAGGCTCGATGGGCCTGACAGGCACGGTCAAATTCTTCCAACTTCTCCTGCCGCCAGGCGTCGTCTCCATTCGACCATAAATCAGGTGTAGCCTTCTCAGGATGCTCGGGTTCCTTAACCTCTTCGGGCCTTCCCGGGAGGAAAGGGTTGATGGCGAGCAGAAGTTCGTAGTCGGCGCCGCCGCGCAGGATCGCGAGCCCCTGGAGCAGCTCGCGCGTCGTTGGCGCGAGAGCAGCGATGGAAGCGTCGAGAATGTGGTTGCGCTTCTGCACCAGATTGCAGTTGGCAAGGTTTAGCGCGCCGCCGTGGCACGGATCGTCGCGCCATTTGACGAAGTCGCCGTGATCGCGCGGGTAATCGTTGATCAGCCCGGCGAGCGCGCCGATGGTTAGCGGATGGCCATCGCAATGCGCCTGGAGGAACGCCTCGATTTCGGATGCGGGCCCCGCGACCTTACAAGCCCGGAACAGTGCCAGCGCGTCGGGGGGGCGCAGTCCCTTGAGCAGTTCGCGGCGCACGCCGGGAGCTGCGATGCCGCTATTATTTATGAAGGCGGCGGGGATGAGGCGACTGGAAACAAGGACTTTCGATCTCGCGACTTGCGCTAGGCGGTGGAGCACGTCGTCATCTTCTGGCCGGATGCAGCGGCACGGATTGCGCTCCCCGAGGAGATCGGTGGCGGCGCCAACCTCCTCGTCGCGCATTTGCGGGGCATCGAGGCGCTGGTAGCCGACCAGGATTCGCTCAATACCATCGAGCACCAGCAGCCAGCGCCCGGCATCGAGCTGCGCAATCAAGTGGTTGGCCAGTTGGGGGTCGCGCACTTTCCGGAAGACTTCAACGGGAAGCCCTGTCATGTAGCTGAGCGCTTCGCGGCAGAATTCGCCCAGTGTGGCGCCTTGTTCGTAGAAGCTATACCAGAAGCGGCCCGTCCAATCTCCCGCGGCAGCATGATCGCACGATTTGAGCCAGTACCAGGTGAGCATCGATTTGCCGCTGCCGCCGATCGCCTCGAATAGCAGAATCGGGTGCGCATCATTGGGAGAGGCCCAGTCATCAAGTGTTTCAAGTTCGGCTCTGCGGCCGACGAAATTATGCAAGCCGCCATAGGCCGGAACGGCCCGAAGCGCGGGCGGATTCGGCCGCACAATTGGCGGCATTACGAGTTCGGAGTCGGTCAAGTCCTGGGTGGTTGGGGGGAGCGGTTGGCGCGGTAACGTTGCGGTCAACCGGGCGATCGCGATCGCCGCCTTTCTCTCGAGATCGTCGGGGCTGGAGAATTCTTGGTAGATCGCGGTAAGGTCGCTGTCAGGGTTGTCGGGGTGGGCAAGCTTGGCCCGCTGTTTGAAGGCTTCGAGCTTGGCCTGCTTGGCGCTATCGGTTTCGACCTGAGCCTTGGTGATCGAGTGATCTTCCGACATAACGAAGAGCAGGCGGGGGCGGGATAGCCTGACCGCCTCATTGAACTCCAGTTCAGTGATCGAGAGAAAATTCGGGTTAGACTTGTCCTTGGGAGTCTGCCCGTACCTGTGGCTTATTAGGAGTACATAGGCGGCGCAATCGGCGACCATGTTTAAGCTTTGGGTGATGACATCGGCTGGGCTGGCGCCGCTATGTTCCATGACGACGGGCTTGAAATCGAGATCATCGATTGCTTTGATTACTTGCGCGCGATGCTTTTCAAGATCGGCAAAGGTGGAGGACACCATAATGCCAAGATAGTTTTTCGGTTCTCTTGCCACCTAATTTTCGCCTCTGCTAACAACCCATTTCTGGCAGAGATGAGGTCAATAAGAAAGCTGCGAAAGGAAACAGTCGACGTTGTTTGATCGATGGTCACACTTACCTGCGCCAAGCCACGGGCATTCCCGTCAGGAGGACCCAGCTCGAAATCTGTCTGCGTCCTTATCCGGCAGCGGCGGTAATAGATAGTGCCCCGCCGTCATAGGCTGGCGCCCGGATGTAGGGCAGGGCTTCCGAACGGCCGTTCGGTCAACCGTGCGCCATCGACCGCGTTGTCCGCCATTTTGCTCGCACCGCGTTGCCACGAACAGAGCCAAGCTAAGCCCTGCTTGACTCATTTGATTGGCAATGACGAGGCGTGTGAGGTGATTGGTCGAGGTAATGCACTTAGCGTACAGGCAATCCGCCGTACGCACGGGTGCTGCTCATAAACGAGCTAATTTCAACGGCTTGCAAGATGATCTTGTAAACCGTCAGGGCACAATGTGAGGCGGCTGGGATCATAGGTCACCAGCAAAATTTGAAGTCGCGGCGCGGATTTCTCCTCGGGATTCTGGTCGCCGCAACGCCGATCATCATTCCCACGTATGGCGGGAGCGCTCGGCGTTGCGCCGGGACGATCAACTCCACCTTCGGATTTCCAACCTCTCATGCCCTCAACTACTAGCCGTTTCGTCGGCAACTCATCTCGCCGCTCACATCTGCCTAACGCGCTGATTTGGCGCCGTGGACCGTTACTAAGGCGTCGGAACCGACGAGATCGACGCGATCTCGCCGCCCTTCCGGTCGAGCGCGACGACATAATGGCGGTGGCAACTATGCGAATCAAAAGCAGCCGAGATCGAGTTGCTCCGGTAGGTTAGCGTCTCAAATGTCGTTTCGCAGCCGCCTGCAACGATGGCTCGCCTCGCGACGCCAATGGCTTCCGCCGAGGTCATGGAGGCTGGTGCCTTATGATTGGCGAGCTGCGCGCCCGCGTAGATGACGAACGCCAAGGCGGTGGCAGAAATGGCAAGGAAGACAGACCGTGCGTGACTTATTAACGATCCGCGAAAATCGTCTGGTGCATCACCGGTGGAAATCGCTTTCAAAAGATTGGCATAAACGCTGATTCCCATGAGGCTCATGGCCACGGTCGTCAGCAGAGCAATGCCCATCACGATGATCGTCCAAATCGACCAGGTGTCAACGGGGATCTTCGACGTATCGGTGAAAAAGGCTGCCGTTCCTGCAAGCCCTGCAAGGCCTAATGTCAGGGCTTGCTTGAGGAACTCGAACCGACCGGATTGGGCGTCGATCTCGTCCTTGACTAGCTCATTCGCCATGCCGGTCGCTCACTGTGGCCAACAAAGACACCGTGACGCCACAAAGGACGGTAGGTTCCTCTCAATCATGTCGGACGGTAGTTCGCGCCTGCCGTCACTCGTAAGCCGCAGTGATCCGGAATTCTGCGCATCCCAACGGACCATTTGCAGGAATTCGCGTGTCAGACTCACGATCTGCTGGGCGAACTCCTCAGAATCGATGCCGACATTCTGAGCCCGGCCCGCGATCTCGTCAAAATGATTTCCCGCAAAGTCGAGAATGGCAGCCCGACCTTCAGGCGGAATGCGATAACTTCCATCAACTGAATCTTCAAATTCGCGAAATGTGGTTTCGATTAGGACGGCAACCGCTAGCGCGTCGTAACCTCCTCCCGATGGTGGTTGAGCCCTACTTGCCATGCTTCCCTCCTAGAGCATCGTAGTAACGTACGTCGTTGTGGGAAAGACGTCGACGACATTCTGAGCACGGATCAAATCGGAAATCCCGGCGCAGGAACATTGTTCGCGGAATCCGCTTCCGTCGATCTTGTCGCTACGCTTGGGAGCGACATTGTCTGCATTCTTTGTTGCTGATCTCGAAGCCGCCGGCAGCCTCTTGATTGCGGGTCTGGCACCGGGTGGGCTTTGCTCTCAACGGCTTCGCCAAACCTTCTTCCCCGCGTGTGCCACGCTTCCTCGCGAGACAAGAAGCTTGGGCTTTCGCCGTCCTCCGCTTCGCTGCGGCCCTCTGGGTGCGAGCAGCCCGCCCGGCGCCGGTCGACCGCCATCGAGGCCGCAATGGGCAGCTTCGAGGATCAGCAAAGGACTATCGACATGGCACAGATCGGCATTTTCACGAAGACGTCGGACGGCTCCTTCACCGGAGAGATCATCACCCTTTCGCTTCAGGCCAGGAATGTTCGCCTGGTGCCCGACACCAGCCGACCGAGCGATGCATCGCCCAGCCACCGGGTTCTCGTCGGGCGGGCCGAGATCGGCGCGGCATGGACCAAGACCTCAAATGAGGGCCGTGAGTATCTCGGCCTCAAGCTCGACGATCCGAGCTTCACGGCTCCGATCTATGCAAACCTCTTCGAGGACAGCGATGGCAAGACCCACTCTCTGATTTGGTCGCGCCAGAGCCGGCGGGACTGATCACGGTGACCGCGCCCGGTGATGCTGGGCGCGGCACCCTCGCCGCAAGCGGCTCGAATGACACCACGTTTCACGATATCAGGCATTCGCATTGGCAACTGGAGCATGCCGCGAGGATCACAAATGAAGAGCGCTGCCGACAAGATTGCCGCAGGCCTTGGAGACGCCATTGCTTTCGCAAACGGCGAAAAGGGCAGGGGGCGTGAGTGCTTTCATCGCGCCGCCGATGACGTCGGCGCGGCCTCGGCATCAGCGCGATCACCGATCGTCTTCACGAACCCGACGAAGGTTTAGCGATCCTCGCGCGGGTACCTGACCGTCCACCGTTGCCCGGCGATGAGCTGCCGCGAACTCATTGACTGCGCATCGGAGGTGCGGAGGGTCGCTACAATGCACGCCGCGCACGGGCTATCCACCGTACGCACGAGTGCTGCTCATAAATGGCATATTCTCAACAACTTGAGAGAGATTCTCAAAAACCGTCAGGGCACATTTTGCATCGACTTGGACGACGGATCAACCAGTTTTAGGTGTATTGTCTGGCTTGTGTATCAAGCATCCTACACGTCGGCGGTCAGGACATACGAGCGCTCTACGCTTCAGGAAAAGCGCCGTTCGATCGTGTCGATCCCTACTAGCGCGGCACGGATGCCTTCTTCTCCCTCGAGTTGGAAAAGGTGCTCTGCCTGCTCGGCAATCGCGCGCATCAAGTCATGGCGCGATTTATGAGAGGATTCCGCGATCCGCTGACGCACCCTGAAAGCTTTGGCGGCCGAAATCCGGGCCTCGCGAATAACCGCCGTGGAACGAGTTACTTCGGTACCGCCCGTCAGGTCGTCGAGCACGCGCGACAATGGCGCGCCATCGAGCCGGGCGAGAAGTCCGTCCACTATGGCTTCGTTCATGCCGACCGGTCTTTCTAGGTACAGATCGACTACAAGCTCGGGATCGGCCCCTAACTCGAGGAGCGGGATCAACGTGTCGCGATCGGGACCACTGCGTATGCCAGCTTCAATGGCCTGCTGGGTGAGCGCGACGGATTCGTTGGTCGGTAGAAGGGGCCTGACGGCGACCGCAACGCTTGGCCAACTGCGGTCACTGATGGAGGTCCTGTAGCGCTCGAGGCGGTCAAGCGCTCGCTGCCGGTATGCGTCATCGCGCTGTGCCAGACGCGCCCACGTTTCCACTTGCGACGCGTTCTTGTTCCAGTCTGGGGTGACGGGTAGGCGCTTTAGAAATACCTCTATCAGTTCATCAGGCACGAAGGGCGCCAGGACGGACATCAAAGTCCAGTCCCCAGCGACTTCTCCCAAATCGGCCATGATCCTACGCCACCACAAAGCAGAGGCCTCATTATCGATCGGGACTGCCCGTTTCAGCTGTTCTAGGATACCCCCCACCAAGACTCGTGGCGGTATCGGCACCCGCTGGATTGCAGCTCCGCCTAGGAACTCAAGCAGCAACCACAGCTCTGAGTATGTCTCCGTCAACTCAATTCGGTTCAGATAGGCAGTGATGGCAGCCTCGCTTGCGGCGGCCCCCAAATGCCCCGCCAATGTGACGCGTGTCGCTCCCACGCTGGACGCATCGTCGAACCATCGCAGGTTGTCTAAAGCTCTGCGCACCTGCGAGGCGTCAAGCTTCGGTGCAAGGTCTTCAAGCGCCGTGCAGCGGACCGAATATCCTGCCCTGACCGCTGTTTCGAATGCGCGGTCGAGCTGAGGCCCCGACAACATTGGGGTGAACGGCGCAAGCCGGTAATAGGACGAGCCCGACAGTTCCTCGATCGCGCAGTCAGCACCAAGTTCGAGGGCACGAACTGCAACGGGTCCATGGGCCCGCTCGGCAATTGCTGACAAGCCCCAGATCCGGTCGTTAACATTGGCTTCGCGCGTCATTTCCAACATTTCTTCGTCCAGCGCGGCGCGGAGTGCGATCGGGACCGCCGGCTGGATTTCTGCAAGTGCGAGTGGGCGTTCGAACCCGTCCTGCAAGCCGCGAGCAATTTGGAGGGCCTCCGCCCAGCACTGCTGCTGGGTAGATGCAGGGAGAAATCGAAATAGCGATGCCAGCGCTCCTGAGGGAATTCCGATGCTCGATATGGCGGTTTCCTTGGGATACTCCTTGTCCTGGATCCTCGCCCAGGCATAGGCGATCGCGCGCCCATCGAGATGCTTGAGCGCTTCGCGCAGATAGCGCCATGTCCCCCCTTGCGCTTGAGCAAGCCCATTCTCGGCGATCCAAAGTGCGCGTTCGTCGGTCACCACTGCGGCGACGGCGTCGATCTGCTCCAGCCAGGTCAGCATCGAGCGGTCCGTGGGGAAAAGCTCGCAGAGCTCTTCCTCCCATATGTCGCGGCGCTCGCTCGGCGGCAGCGCGCCGACCACAGCGGCGTGAGCGAGCAGCCGGCTCGCGGGATCAGCGATGGTCGGCGTGATCGCGAGTGCCTCCTCGAGGCGCGCTACGCGCTGGCCTTGGGGAAGAAACGGCAGCAGGGCGACCAACCCGCGCGCTCGAGCGTCGAGATTGGAATATGCGAGCTGTTGGACGGCTTGGTTCGGGCTTAGCAGCCCATGCTTTACACTCGCCGCTAGGAGCTGTGGCGGGATCGCCGACGCGTTGCGGACAGAATTCAGGATTATCTCGGCGGCGAGCCACCAACCCAACACTGGATCGTCGGCCGCGGCGTGTTCGACGGCGTAATCGGCTGCGGCCCGCAATTGCAGTGTGTAGCCGAGCAGGCTCCCCTCGGCATGTTCGCAGGCAAGTAGCCAGCTTGCCTTCCCTACGCGTGCCAGCATTGCGGCGGGAAGGCCCGCGTCGATCATGTGCCGCACGAAAAACCGAACCAGGTAAATCGAAGCATTATCGCTTCCGCTTGAGTTCTCTAGCGCATCGAGGGTCGCAACGCCCCAGTCGATAATCGCCTGGCAGGCGCGCTTGACGAGTGCCCCAGACCGGAAAAACTTCGTCCGCAGATGTTCGCCGAGTCGTGGGTGGGCGAGAACAAACCCACCCTCGACTCGCAGGACAAAGCGCGCGAGATCCTGAAGAGGACGCTCTAGGACAGTCGGTGGATGCCCCATCCGGTCGAGTAGCGCTTCAATGTCTCCAAGGGCGAGCGGTCCGATCGCCGAAGCAAGAAGAGCCAGTACGGACTCAAAGATCAAGGGATCACGCCCGCCCGCCGCCCAGATCGGTCGCTGGCGATCGACCCACATCCGAAAATATTCAGAAAATCCAGCAGCACGCGTACGCAAATCTACGGTGAGCTCGGCGGAGGTCATAAATGGCGAATTAGCGAGATCCTCGAGCAGATAACCGAGCAGCAGCGGATCACCTTCCGACAACCGAAACAGTTCGTCGACGATTACGCTTACAGAGCCGTCCAAGATGCCTAAACCGAGACCCCCGACGATGGCTGCCACACCGCCGCGGTCGAGGGCCGTCAGATCAACAATCTCAGCGTCTCGGTCGAGATGCCAACCCAGGCGCTCGAGCCATCGCTCGCCAGGTCGCTGATCGGGCTCACTTAGCATCGGTCTCGCAGCGACCAAGATTTTGGTGTTACGGCGATCGGGTCCGAATAGAATTTCGTTCGGCTCCCAGCCGATCGCTTCGTCAAGACCATCGATCACGATCAACAGCGGCCGCCCCTCTGCATCAAACGCATCGAGGAGATCAGCGCAGAATTCAGCATGCGTCGCCGCGATATCGGCGGTCGTCGGTGGTAGTGGACGGCCGGCAATGCGGGCGAGGTTGGCGGCCATCAGGCTATAAAATGCCTGCGCCGAGCTGGTCTCAAATCGAATGCTGATGGGAACATAAACCGTGGCGACGCGCGCGCGGACGGCTTCGCTCCAACGCAACAGGAGAGCGCTCTTGCCCATCCCGCCAGGCGCCGTCACCAACACGCGACGCATGCCGCCGGGATCTGAAAGCCAAGCGTCCAGGGTATCGAAAACTTCGTCGCGGCCACCAAAGGCGACGACTTTGCCGGGGCCGCCGAGATATTCCCTAACGAACCGCTCAAAATTTCGGCGATAGAGCGACTCGACTGTCGGGACCATAAAGTCTTGGGCGAGATTTCCTTTTGTAACCGCCAGCCGACCGCGCGCCCGCTCTTCTGCCTTGACCTTCCAATTTTGGAGAATCTCGACTGGATAGGCTGACGCGTCCTTATCGATAAGGTTTGAGCACTGCACGCATAGCCAGATGCCGTTACCAGAGCCGCTGCGCTCTTGTTGTGTGAGGGTCGGATTATAGCGCGGACCGCCCGGTGCTGCGGCGGTTATGTGCGCCGCCACACCGAGACTGATTGCCTTGGCTGGATCGAAGCCAGGACCGGAAGTAGTCTGGTCACAGCCTGGACGCGAGCAAATATCGCCGACGCGTCGCGCAAGTAGGTTTCGAACCGCAAGGGAGAAATCGTGCCTGGTTGCCACCGTCGAAGCTTCGCGAATATTCTACTTCTTGTCACGCGATTCGCATCACGACCAAAATTCGCGCTGCAGCGCAAGCGCACGTCGATCACAGAACCAGCAGCAAATTCGATTGAGAGATGGCTCTCGCACCGAGATTACATGTAAACAGTCGGCGTCAGATCTCGGTGTACCGTCGCCACCATCCGGCAACGAACACAACTAGCCATGCTAGGCAAAGCGTAGTCAGCATTGTCCCGGCGAAACCCTCAACCGGAAGGATTTTCAGTAGTCCGGTAAAGCGATGCCAGGTACGCTCCGGTAGGTTCGGGCAGAGCCGAAGACTGTGGAGCCATGTCCAGTCCGGCCAGTTCCCACTGAGCGACGCCGTCAGCTTTTTGAAGAATGTATCCCCGAGACTCTTCAGGACTAGAGCAAGCAAGGACGTTCCAGCGATAAGGGTTAACGCCAGTCCGATCACCCAGGCGATCGCGAGCATCACGCGCGCCGCTCTGTTTCCGTATTGGTTCCCGGCGCGCGCGAACGCTTCGCTCAGGCGCGGGGTCTTGCCGTCTTGGGGGAAAAGCAGGTTCACCAACGCGCGGGTTTCGGGATGGTCGTCCTTACTTGGCGACGGCGCCAGGAAATAGCGAATATGCGCGAGCAGAAAGAATGCGGACGCTTTTACGCGAATGTTGAGCGGTGAGCTCGCCGGAGCTGTACCAATACTCCAGCCTTCCTCAAATGCTGTGATGTTAGCGCCAACCGGATCGGTCGCGTCCGAGAGATTGATCCAGTCAGCGTCGGTGGGGAAGACATCACGCTGCTTATTGATCGGAACGATGCGCGGCCATAATGCCGCGAACTTGTCGAGTGGCGAGCCGTAGGTCACCAGTCCGCCGAATTTGGCGAACAACGCACGCCGTGAAATTCGGTCATTTTTGTCGAGCCATACCGGCCTCCGCGGCATCATTCGCCCGAGGTCGGGCTCGGGATCACCCGCATCTGGCGTCTCTGAAGTCCAAAGCGTTACCTTCTTTGGATCTCTGTTGTCAGCTTGGTCTTGCTTCAACCGCTCGACCTGCGCCGGATCCAGATAATTAGGTAGGTTCCATTCGGTTTCCTGCACGCCGTTAAAGGCCAGCACACTGCCCAGGCTGTGACCTAAAATATACCAGCGATTGTAGTCGCGTTCGGCCATGGCGACCATCTGGCTCACCATTCGGCGGCGGATGGTTGCCCGCCACGGCTGACCGATATCGGTGATGTTGCCACCTCCTTTGCCCGGGCCTTGCGTGTAAATGCGCACATCACCGATATAACTGGTGAGAATAGCTGGCGAACCCGCGACGGGCGACAGCCATGAGAACGCGCGCTTGACCGCCTCCCAGGAAAAGAGGGTGAGGAGCGCGAGAAAACCCGACAGGAACAGCATCGCTCGCGCAAACGGCCGCGGCTTTGCAGAGGGTATTTTATCTTTGACGTCGCAGTATTTGGTGGGAGGCTCCATGAATAGGTCGGTGTTGCTCGGATTTTCTTTGAAGTGCGACTTCCAGATTACCTGTGCCCCCCATTGACCGAGACCCCAGAGCCAGAAGCGGATTTGCTCACCCAGGGTTGCCGGCGCTCCGAGGTCAGCCCACCACACCTCGTGGAGGTGAACATAGATTGTGCTGTTGCTGCCTTTGGTCGCGCAGGCGATCATGAAGGGGCTGCCGTCGAGATCAACGCGAGGACAGTTCATCGGCATGCTTTCGGGGGTGCTGGCCCGGTCAATCAGTGAGAAACGCGCTCCCGCGCCCCTGGCCTCAAGCCCGGCGAGAATAGAGCGCGCGAGTTGCCGCGTCGTCTCAAACCGCTTTTGCTCACCGATCCCGTGCACGACCAGCAGTCCAAGATGCTTATCCATTGCGCCCCTGACCACTTCGGAATTACGCAAAGAGCGATTACGATGGACGCTCGGGACCGCAAGACTAGGCCTGACTGATGCAAAGACAAGGCTAACCTGACCCTTTGTGCTCAAAGGCATCTGGAATCGCGTCTTCTCACTTCCTCCGCGCTGAGTGAATTTCAATGCGACACGATCTGTCGCCCTTCTGGTCCAAATTGTCCGCAGCGATAAACACGAGTCGCAGCAACGATGGAGAACGCAATGAGCAAGGGTCGAGGCGGCGGCTTCCGCAGCGCGATCAGTGGGCGGTACGTCACCGCCAAACACGGCAAGGCCAGCCCAAACACGACGCTGCGCGAGAGCGCGGGGCCGAGCGGCGGCTCGGGTAGCCACTACAGAAGTGCCATCTCGGGGCGGTACGTGACCACCGCGCACGGGAAGGCCAGCCCCAACACCACCGTCAAGGAGAACTAGCAATGGCCAAGCGCTATGTCCGCGCCAGCGGCAAGAACTCGCAAGGTGATATCACCCGTCTTTGTAACGCGGGGGAAAGTTGGTCGCCCCGCAGCAAGGCTGATGCGATCAGCGACATCGAAACCAACACCCATGAGTATTGGGTCAACTGGACGCATTACCCGGAAACAAAAATTCGGGTAGTGAACGGTCCGACGGGGAAATACCTCCGGACCGATCGCGATACTACGACGCGCAACAACCTGGACGATCTGCCGGATTGCTGAAGTCGGGCCCTGGGGCCGGAGCCTCGCTCCGGCCCTTTGTGGTTCAAGGCATCGAGGGGAAGTCCGAGCGCCTATGATTTTTGATCATTTCTGCGAGTTGTGGGGGAGATAGTACCTCTACCGCGTCACCCCACATATAGAGATGCCAACACATTTCCAGCAGGCCTGCCGCGCGGAATCGCACGATCAGAGAACCGTCCGCGCCTTGCTCGGTCGTCTGAGTGGGATGGAATAGGAACCCCTCTGCCCGAGTGACCGCTTTCGGCGCGAAGCGCCACACGACGTCGTGAACTCCGCTTTCCTGCTGATAGGAGCCGAAGCAGCGTTCGGCATGCTCATCCAGATCAAACCCTTCCTTCTTTACAAACGACTTGGATAGAACGGTCGCATCCTCGATCGCGTCCACGCGGAAGTGCTGCAATCCGCCGCCGATCTTTCCAAGGTCGACGGCGACGAGGTAGCGGCGCGCACCGAGCAGAAGGCCATGTGGCGCGAGCACGCGATCACGGGCGGCGGAATCTTTCCAACCACGGTATCGGACTTGCAGGAGGGAGGAGCCCTTAAGCGCGGTCGAAATCGCCACGTCGACGTTCTCTCGCCCCACCTGCCTGGGACCCGGTCGCGCAGCGTGGCCGAGTGCCAAGAGAAGGGCTTCTTCGTCAGCCTCGATGCGGCGGCTGCGATCGCCGGGGATTAGTGCAAGGATTTTTGCGTGCAGGCAGCGAAGCGCTTCGACCTGATCTATGCCGGCACCCTTGCCGAGTATCTCCTCCGCCAAAGTAAGAGCGGCTAGTTCCTCGGCCGTTGGGGTCAGCAGTGGTGCGACCGCCTTGTACGGCAGCTTCCATCTTGCCTTACCGGTTTCCTCGTCTTTGACCTTCTCAAGTTCCGGAAACCGCTCGCCAAGTGCAGTAATGACGCGCTGAGCGGTTCGATAATCCCGTTCGAGGATTTCCTCGATCTCGGCGAGACTGACGCCCCGCATCGAGGCGGCGCGAGCCGCTATCGTCAGCAGATCAATCGCGTTACGATAGGAAATGTGAGCCTCCACCCGGATATGACAGCTTTTGTCGTCTACGGTGATCATGATCATTTGGCATGATGAGTCGAGCGGATCATGATCCGCATTGGGAGTGACGGGAATGCTGAGGCACCAAGGACGGACGATCTTTTCGGCGAGCGACCTCGTCAACTTCATGGGATGCGCCCACGCCACTGTGCAAGACGTACGGAACTTGGTCAGTCCCGCCAGCTTTCCGCCCGACGACGAGAGCGCGGTCCTTCTCCAGCAGAAGGGCATCGAGCATGAGCAGGCTTATCTACAACGACTCCGGGACGAGGGCCGCTCGGTCGTGGAGATTTCTTCAGATGGCACGCTGGAGGATCGAGCCGGTGCAACCCGTCGCGCTATGCAGGGTGGACACGATGTAATTTACCAGGGCGCGTTCCTGGTGGGGCGGTGGCACGGCTATTCCGATTTCCTTTTGAAGCGAGACGGCGTGACCTCACTGCTCGGCAATTTCGCCTACGACGTGGCAGATACGAAGCTCGCCCGATCAGCCAAACCAAAGCACGTTCTCCAGCTGTGCGTTTACGCTGACATGTTGGCTGACGTGCAAGGCGTTGCGCCGCCATCGATGCATGTCGTGCTCGGCACTGGCGAAATCGCGACACTTCGCACTTCTTCCGTGCTCCACTATTTCTCGATCGCGCGACAACGTTACGAAGCGTTCGTGGAGAGCCTGCCCGCGACTTCGGCCGGAGATCCTTGCGGCCATTGCACCTTTTGCCGTTGGTCAGAACGGTGCAACGACGAGTGGGAGGCCGCCGACCATCTCTCGATCGTTGCCGGCATGGGCCGCAGCCAGACCGCCGCGCTCCGCCAGGCCGGTATCGACGACATCACCGCCCTGGCGACGGTGCCCGCCGGCACGAAAATCGCGGGTATCCAACCGGCAACAGTCGCCAAGCTCTCGGCACAGGCACGCCTGCAAGCCCATCAGCGGCGGACGGGCGAAAAGCGCGTCGAACTTCTCCCGGCGACACAGGGTCGTGGGTTTGCTCGGCTGCCTCGCCCGGACGACGGCGACATGTTCTTCGACATGGAGGGAGACCCTTTGTACGACGGCGGCCTGGAATATCTGTTCGGTCTCGTCGCCATGGATGGGGGAGAAGATCGCTTTCACGCCTTCTGGGCGCACGACAGGGCTGCCGAGAAGGTGGCGTTCGAGCAGACGGTCGACTTCATGACCGCGCGTCTCGCGCGCCGCCCAAGCGCACACATCTACCATTACGCGTCCTACGAGCAGACGGCTCTGAAGAAGCTGGCGATGTATCACGGCACGCGCGAGCGCGAGGTCGACGATCTGCTACGCGGGGATCGTCTGGTCGACCTCTACAAGGTTGTCGCGGAGGCGATCCGGACGTCGGAACCGCGATATTCCATCAAGAACATGGAAGCCTTCTATTTGCCCGGCGGCCGTCGCGGAGAGGTCAAGACCGCCGGCGACAGCATCGTAATCTACGAGCGCTGGCGCCGTCTCGGCGGTGAACAGCTTTTGCGGGAGATTGCCGACTATAATGAGATCGACTGCCGCTCGACACGCATGTGCCGGGACTGGCTGCTGTCTCTGCGTCCGGCGAAAACTGAGTGGTTCACCGGCAGGGCTTTGAAGCCCGCCGATCCGGTCAAGGTGGCGGCGCGTGAAGAGGCGGACGAGCGCACCCGCCGGTTGGCCGAAGCTCTGATCGCTGGCGATGACGCTCCTTGGCGACATCTGCTGGTTGATCTGCTCGAATTCCATCGTCGTGAGGCCAAGCCCACATGGTGGGCGATGTTTACACGGCAGGATATGGACGCCGAGGCACTGCTGGACGACGCGGAGAGCATCGCCAACCTTCAGCCCCATCCGACCCGCCTGCCATGGAAAGACAAGAGGTCCATGGTTCACGCCTTCACCTTTCCCGCGCAGGATTTCAAAATGCGGGTCGGCGACGAGCCGGTGCGGTCCGGAACGTTGGAGCCCGCTGGCGAGATCGTCTCGCTCGATGAGGAAGAGCGCGTCGTCGAGTTGAAAGTCGGGCCAAGCCGCTCGCCGATCGAGGCCGGTTGCGCACTGATTCCCGAGGGGCCACTTGGTGACAAGGTGCTCCGCGCGGCCGTTCACCGCTATGCCGAGGACGTTGCGGGGGGCGGCAACAGGTACTCCGCGGTCACCGCGATGATGTGCCGCGACCGACCGCGCCTCGAAGGCAGAGAGCTGGGCCAAGCTATCGTCCCCGAAGGTATCGATGTGACCGAGGGCGTGTTAGATGCCCTCCGAGCGCTCGACTGCAGCTATCTCCTCATCCAGGGCCCGCCGGGCGCGGGTAAGACTTATACCTCGTCGCAGGCGATCGTCGCGCTCCTGGCGGACGGTCAGCGCGTCGGCGTCGCCTCCAATTCGCACAAGGCGATCAACAATCTGCTCAAGGAAGTGGAGATCATGGCCAAGGCGCAGGGACTGTCGTGCCACGGCATGAAGAAGTCCACGCGGGAAGACCAAATGCTTGGCACCGGTAACTGGATCGTCGACGTCGTGGGTGGGAGTGGCAGCGGCGTGGCACCACACCACCAACTCGTTGCCGGCACGGCCTGGCTCTTCGCCCGTGAGGACCTAGACCAAACGCTCGACTATCTTTTTATCGATGAGGCGGGACAGGTCAGTCTCGCCAACGTCGTGGCGATGGGAACCTCCGCCAGGAACGTCGTACTGGTAGGCGACCAGATGCAGCTATCACAGCCGATCAAGGGAACGCATCCGGGCGATAGCGGGCGGTCCGCGCTCGATCATCTGCTGGAGGGGCATTCCACAGTCCCGCCGGATCAAGGCATCTTCCTTCCAACCACTCGTCGGATGCACCCGGACCTGTGCCGCTTCATCTCTGAAGCTGTGTACGACCGGCGGCTTGAGGCCGAACCGACAACCGGGCGGCAGCGCATCGAGGTGGACGTAGCCGAAGACCCCGAGGCGCTCGCACCCGCTGGCCTTCGTTTCGTGGACGTGGACCATTCGGGATGTACCCAGCGTTCGCAGGAGGAAGCCGAGCGCCTTGCTAGGACCTATTGCGCGCTGATCGGGTCCCATTGGACCGACCGGTACGGTGACCGCCACTGGATCGGGACGGAGGAGATCCTCGTCGTCTCGCCATACAACATGCAGGTTGAGATGTTGAAACGCTTACTCCCTGAGGGCGCGCGTGTCGGCACCGTGGACAAATTTCAGGGTCAGGAGGCGCCGGTCGTGCTGGTTTCCATGGCGACGTCGTCGGGAGAGGATTTGCCGCGCAACATTGAGTTTCTCTACAGCCGCAATCGTCTGAATGTCGCTATCAGCCGAGCCCGATGCCTCGCCGTGATCTATGCGAACCCGCGGCTCCTCGAAATTCCCTGCTCGACGATCGCGCAGATGGAGCTTGTCGACGGCTTGTGTTGGGCGAAGCAGTTCGCCGAAAATCAACGGATCGGGGCACTTCTATGACGCTGTAGGCGTAAGCGGATATTGATAAGCATCGCGATTAATCGGATGCCGCCCGTCGGGAGCATGAAGGCGCCGCGCCGAGCAATTATGAATTCGCGCGAAGCCGCTATTGATCGGTCGGTACAAGGCGCGTTGTGCAGGCGCGCTAGGATGTGGGGACTCCAATATCTAGCAGCGGGGAAGGGGCGTGCTCAATATTTAGCGCCGGCCAAAAAGCTGGATTGATAATATAGCTGAGGGAGGGGTCGCGGGTGGCTCTCACTTTTATGATCTTTGGATCGTAATTTACATTGTAGATAAAATAATCCGACCCATTTGAGCGAATGCCAAGTACGCCGTAGTACAGCAAGAAATCGATGACAGTAGTGTGCTGACCTTCTTCGATACCCGCCTTTTTTAAGATTCCGTCGATTTCAGGCCGGGACAGCGTGCTTTTGGAGTCGAGAAAATAATAAAGTAGCTCACTCGCTTCGGGATGAACATCGCTTAACTCACGATCCAATTCCTGCAGAAGATCTTCAGAGTAAGCCTTTATGCCCTTGGTTATATCGTCGTGTTCGATCTTTTCGTGTCGAAAATTGGTGGCGAACCCCTTGCAGTGACTGAAAATCTTCAGGAGGTTTCGTGGCCGCATGAGAGATCGCTCTATCATGTAGGAGGATGTCTCCTCTCCTTGATAGTGCGGGACGCAAATCTGTCTCCAGAACCTGTCAAATGGCACGTCTGGGGTCGACTCCAAGGCCGAGACCAATCGCAGTCGGAGCATTTCTCTCAGGAGATCTGGGTCAGACCAGTCGAGCGTCGCCCTCAGCTCTTTTCCGTAGTCAGTGCTGTGCCGCATCAAGTGATCGTAAACGTCATTCCGAACGAACACGATGCAATGAAATGAGTGATCAGCTTTTCGCATTTCTCGTTCAAGCCTGCGGCCTGCGTCAACAAGGCACCTGAGAACAATGGCATCAAGCACATCAAAACCCTGAGTGCTCCAGCCACGATCGAGGTTGTCGAACAGTACCCACACTGATTCTTTGTGGTCCAGATAGTCAGAAATGCGCTTCCGGAGATCGCGAAGGTCGTGAGAATACAGCAATTCTGTGACTTGGGCCGCGCTGAGACGCTGGCCATCCTCTTGGCTAAAGCGAGCGCGATATTCGTTTATGATCTTTTCGGAAAGTTTAGACAACCGTTCCGCAAAATCCCCTTCGACCGAAAAGTCTGGTGTGCGATATGATCGCTCCAAGTCCACATAAAGCTGATAAAGGCTATGATTATGTCGGTATGTGTTATGGTCTTTCTCAAGTAGTTTATAAGCAACTTCGAGAAGAATAAGGTATTCCCAGAAGGCTGTAATAAGGTGCTCTCTCGCCCCTTCTGTTAAATGAACAAGAATGTCCTCTTTGAGTTTGATCAGCTGGTAGCCTTCTGGCTTTAGATCAACGACTATGTTGCGCTTGTCGGATCGGGTTTTGTTTCGGACGCTAATCCAAAGTGCGGTTTTGCCGGACCCCTTCCGTCCAACTACCAAGTTAACTTCACCCCCGAGCGCGCGCTCGTATTCATGCGTCCGCAGATAATAGCGACCGAGCGTCGGCATCTCATTCTCGGCACGAGGGTCGCCGACGTCTAGCGCTTGGAGCTTTGTCTGAAACTCGATAGCGCTCGGGTCGGCTTGCGAGCTGTACTCCACAATTTCCGGGCAAAAATCGGCTACGGCATCAACGATATCTTCCTCTCTCTTGTAAGCCCTAATTGTATCTCTCACATCAAGCGGGGCGATGTAGGCTGAAGGGGCAATCAGGAGGCGAGGCTTTGCCATTCCGTCGGCGAGTCCGGCGACAAACATGCCTCGAATATTTTGCAGCTTAGACCCGTCGATGGAATCATCCTGCAGCGGAATGGCTACCCCAGATGACTCGGCGACCTGCCGCACGGCTTCCGTCGCGGAAAGTCGGAGATCCTCGTCGGGGTTAAACGTGCGGTGGTAACTGTATCCCGCCTTTTTTAACCTTGAAAGCAAAAGCTTGACCGCTTGGTTACGCGTGGGTGGTTCTACAATATAAATTAGCGCTTTTCTGTTGAGCGGGAAGGCAACTGAAAGCGGCGTGAGATCGATATGGGCTGAAAGGCGGGCCTGTAAGTCCTCAAGGGTCGAATACTCATGATAACCCAGCGTGTCGAAGATTCCGGCCGTGTTTGCTAACGCCTTGTCCCCGATAGTACCTGAATGTCGGATCAGAAACACGCGTTTGGAGCGCCCGATGGCGAAGCCAATCTCGTAAATGACGTTCAAATTCAGATAAGTAATATCCGCCACCACGAAGGCAGATTCGTCTATTTTTTCCAGAATGGGTGATATGAGCGGCGTCCCTGGAACATCATTGAATTCCCAAGGTTCGAATTGCACAGGTAGGGGCTTAGCATTTGCCCGACGAACCGCCTCAAAAACTATATCGCTGACGACGCGATCACCGGAGGAATAAGCGACAAAAGCAATTTCGCGCGAGTTTATCGACATAGGACCCTAACCGCAATTTGGTAGGGAAGTATCGGCGCGTCACTCGTGGCGGTCAATGGGATCGCATTCCGCGATGCGTGAAATTCTGGGGCGGGGTTGGTGTTTGGTGGCGTCCCACCCTGGCGGGTGGCCGCGCTCTATTCCGCTTCGCTCCACCGGGCCACCTTCGGCGTCTCGTCCCTTCGGGCGACGATCGCTGACGTGGGCCGGCCGATGGCCGGCAAAGCGGAACGCGACGGCGAGTGAGCGCGCACTGGCGGACTTCTGCGAAGCCGCCGGGGGTCGCAGCGCCTTCGTTTTTCGCGTGGCACGCTCGATCCGGCCGGAGGGCGCGGCGACGGCTGGCCCCCAGGCCCGAGCGCACGTCGCCGCGCCGGCCAGCCGGATTCGAGGGTGCTTCTCTGTGGGCTCCGCTGGAGCCGGGCAGCGCGTGCGCTGCGAAGGGTAGCGGACATCGCGCGGACGCGATGGCGTTGGCCTCCGGCGTCTGAATAGCGGGGTGGGCGTCGCTGCCCTCTAGTCCCGCCGCGGCGGGTCGCAACCTGGCCCTTGGCCAGGTCCTCCTCTTCGTTCCGGTCCTTCGGATGCAGCCCGCCGCTCAAGCGTGACTGCCGGTCCGCTCCTGCCGCCCACCCCGCCATTCCGGCGCCGGTTGCGGTGGTTTTGAAGGAGCAGAGAAGATGACCACCGATCGTTCGCCGCGTCCGATCAACAGCCTTTATGCCGAGGTGACGGACCGCATCATTGCCGAGCTTGAAGCCGGGCGCCTACCATGGGTCCAGCCCTGGGAGGGAGCGAAGGCGGGGGCGGGGATGCCGTGCAATGGAGGGACAGGGCGGCGCTATTCGGGAATCAATGTCCTGATCCTGTGGGCGACGCTTTTTGAGCGGGGCTACACGTCGCAGCGCTGGCTTACCTACAAGCAGGCGCAGAACCTTGGCGGCAATGTCCGCAAAGGCGAGCGCGGGACGACCGTTTGCTATGCCGATCGCTTCACGCCGCGCGATGCGGAGGGCGGGCAGCTTTCCTTGCTGGACGGGCAGGAGCAGCGGCAGGTTGCCTTTCTAAAACGCTTTACCGTCTTCAATGTCGACCAGTGTGAGGGGTTGCCCGGCGATCTTGTGGTCGATGCCTTAGAGTCCGTGGACGAACTGGACCTCATCCCGGAGATCGCGAGCCTGATCGAGGCGACGGGCGCTGACTTCCGGATCGGCGGGGATTGCGCTTTCTATGCACCGTCGCGGGACATGGTGTGTGTCCCGCCGCAATCCGCATTCCGCGAGCCGATCAACTGGTATCGCACCGCCTTGCACGAGCTTGGCCATTGGACCGGGCACGCGTCGCGCCTTGGCCGCTTCGGCAGTGGCGCGGTAAAGGGCGAGGAATATGCGCGGGAGGAGCTGGTGGCGGAGATGTGCAGCGCCTTTGCCTGTGCCGAGCTTGGGATCGTGCCGACCGTGCGCCACGCCGATTATATCGGTTCGTGGCTTGAGGTGTTGAAGAACGACAATCGCGCGATTTTCCGAGCAGCGTCGAAGGCCAGCAAGGCTGCCGACTATCTCCTGTCGTTCCGCCCCATGAACTCAGAGGTTCCGGTCGCAGACGCCCGCGTGCTGGAGTTGGTGGCATGAAGGCGGCATGGCCATCGCCGGTTGAGATCGCCCGCCTTCGGGCGGCGATCGTGGCAATGCCGGAACCGCGCCGTTCGGTCTATCTGCTCTGCGCGCGCGAGCGGCTCGATTATAATGCCGTCGCGGGGCGGCTCGGGCTGACCGTCCGGGAGGTGGAACGCCACCTGGCCGAGGCCTTGGTCGACCTGATGGCCGCCGCCGATGAAGACGGCGAGCCCACGCCGTCGCTTCAATGATCCATATTGGCGCGATGCCCGGTTTTGACTGGGCATC
The DNA here is from genome assembly GCF_039522915.1 of Sphingomonas oligophenolica. NCBI lineage: Bacteria > Pseudomonadati > Pseudomonadota > Alphaproteobacteria > Sphingomonadales > Sphingomonadaceae > Sphingomonas > Sphingomonas oligophenolica. The sequence continues at coordinate 78,031 of NZ_BAAAEH010000016.1, read as the reverse complement.
GCGTCGAACCCTTTGGTAGGGTGACCGCAATGCGTACCGACCTTGACCATCTTCCAGCCGCGAAACAGCGCGAACTCGACCGGGTGGTGCAAATCCTGTTCGAGGAATTTGGCGACGCGCTCGGCAATCCGACCGGCGACAAGAAGGCGGGGCGCGTCCTCAAGATAATACTTTACGGCAGCTATGCGCGTGGCGGGTGGGTCGACGAGCCGCACACAGCGAAAGGCTATCGGTCGGACTTCGATCTACTGATCATCGTCAATCAGGATGCACTGACTGACCGCCTCGATTACTGGTCGAAGGCTGAGGAGCGGCTTACCCGTGAACTCGCGATCACCGGCACGCTCAGGACGCCGGTCAACTTCATCGTTCACACCTTGCAGGAGGTGAATGACGGCCTCGCACATGGCCGATACTTTTTCATCGACGTGCAGCGGGAAGGGATCGCGCTCTACCAGTCCGACGATACCGAGCTTCACCAGCCCAAGCCGAAGACGCCGGAGCAGGCGCTCGCGATGGCGCGGGAGTATTTCGAGGAATGGTTTCCATCAGCCATGAGAGCGCACGTCAATTTTGGCGACGACCTCAAACGTGGCTGGAACAAAGATGCCGCCTTCATGGGCCATCAGGCCACCGAAAGGCTTTACCACTGCGTGCTGCTTGTCCTTACGTTCTATACCCCGCACGTCCATAATCTTGGCTTCCTCCGCACCCAAGCTGAGCGCCTAGACCGTCGCCTTTTCGACGTTTGGCCACGTGACAATCGCAAGGATCGGGCAGCATTTGAGAAGCTGAAAGATGCCTATGTGAAGGCTCGGTATTCGAAGCATTACCGCATCAGTAGTGACGAATTGATCTGGCTTGGCGAGCGCATCGAGGAACTTGGTCGCGTCGTTCACACCATTTGCACCGAGCAGATTGCAGCCTTGGAAATCGAGGCGGCCGCCAAGGCCTGACGGCCCCGCGTCGCGCGATCCAACACCCCCTAGAAATCGCGGCGGCGCCTAACGGCGCCGCACTTTTTGTCTGCTCGGAAGCCACGCGCGCACCAAGCTCGGTGCGCCCAACCGCTCGCGCGCGGAATTTTGCCACCCCCTGATTAGGGGGTATGCTTTTTCGAACGAGCGCCAAACACCGTTGATTGCTCACCGGTGACGCCTCCCAAATCGAGGGTGAGCGGAAGGGCGGCACCGAGCGTTCGAGGTTTGCAGCACCCGCCAAGGCTGACCCCGCCACGCTCGGGCCACTCCCAATCAAAGCCGCCCGGTGGTCGTTCCCCCGGCCTGCATCATCAGCAGCGCGCCGACCTGTTCGGCTGTCGCTAGCAGCGTCTCATCCGCCAGATGCGCATATCGAAACGTCGTCTGTAGCCGCTGATGACCGAGCAGGAGCGAGGTCGTCAGGAGGGTTTCGCCCGACATGACCGCGTGGCTGGCGAAGCTGTGCCGGAGGTCGTGTATCCGCAGCTTTTCGGGGAGATCGGCGGCGCGGCGAACAGCAAACCAGATCGTTCGCACCGTCTCGTATTCCTGCCCGATCGGGAGCGGAAATACTGCGTCGCTATCTCGCGTTCCCCGGTCCGTGCCCATCCTTCCACGATGCGCCTTGAGGAACCGCCGGACAGGGGCGCCGATGACGACATCTCGCGCACCGGTCTTGCTGTCCCGGAGCCGGAGGCGGTCCGGCAGCACGTCGCGCCACTCCAGATTGATCGCTTCGCCAACCCGGCAACCGCTGAGCGTCAGGAACCGGAGCAGGGCTGCGCCCACGCAACTCAGTTCCTTGATCCGGAAATTCAGGATCGCGCCGAGCCTGCCCATTTGGGAGTCGGACAGGAACGACCCGACTACCTTGCGGCGGTTGTGCCGTACCCCGGTCGTGGGGTTGATCCAGTCAGCCGGGAGCCGTCCCCAGTCCTGCGCGGTGCCGAGGATTTGGTGCAGGATACCGAGCGCCCGATTGGCGCCGCCGGGGCTGGCGGCACTGTAGCGTTCGAACCACCGGACCACATCAGGCCGGGTGATCTGGTCGAGCCTCTTGGTGCCGAACGTGGGCAGCAATTGCAGCCGGACATAGCTGCGATATGCCTTGAGCCCGGAGGGCTTGTAGAGCCGTCCATGCTTTGCCTCATGCTCGCCCTGGAATACCGCGAACAGCGGCGCGGCGGGCAGATCGGCCGGGGCGGGGGCAGGGGTTTCCGCCGCAAGCAAGGCAGCGGCGGCGCGGCGGGCGGCCTTCACCCTCGTTTCCGGAAACGAGCCGAGCGACCACTTCATTTGTTTGCCGCCCGCGCGACCACGCAGAATCCAGCTTCGCGCACCGGAGGGCTGCACGCGCAGGCTCAGCCCCGGCTGGCCGGTATCGCGCAGGCTAAACTCGGTGGGTTCGGGCCGCGCACGCGCGCAGAGCGCGTCCGTCAGGGACAGGAGGAGGTTAGGCATGACGGGCCTCCCCGCTGGAGGCCACGGCGGCGGCGAGGGCACGGCGCGAGCGGGAGGTGGGCTTTTGGCATTGGTGCCGGGGCTTTGGCGTTGCCCCTGCGTTCATCGAGCGATCGATGATCGAAGACACCCGGCTGGCCGACTTCGTCAACGCACCCGTGGCGAGATGAGCATAGCCCAGCGTGCTGTCGATATCCCGGTGACCGAGCAACTGGCCGACCAGCCGGATATCGATCCCGTTGGACACCGCGACCGAGGCAAAGTGGTGCCGCAGATCATGGAGCCGCATGCCCGATAGCCCTGCTTCCTTGAGGATGGCGCGCCACGGCGCGTCCATCGCCGTCAGCGGGCCATCGATACGCGGGGAGGGGAAGACATAGAGGCTGGCGGAAGCCGCGCGCCGGGCGTCGAGGATTTCTCGGGCGGGAGCGTTCAGCCAGATCGTCCGAGGGCCGCTCTTGGAATCTTCCAGCACCGCGCGCGGTCCGGCGATCAGGTCCCATTGCAGGCCGAGGACTTCGCTGCGCCGTGCCCCCGTCAGCAGGAGCAGGCGTACCGCGTCGCAATAGTCCGGCATCCTGCCGTGCAGCCGGTCAAGCGCCGCCCAGAGCCGTTTCACGCTGCCGGGAGGGAGATGACGGCCGCGATGGCCCTTGGCCTTCTTGCGCAAGCCTCGGCAGGGATTGGAGCCGGCGGGACGGACACCGTGATCCTCAGCGAACAGCATCAGCCCCGATAGGGTGGAGAGCGCCATGCGCGCGGAACTCGTCTGCGCGGTGACGTCCCGGTGCCAGCAGGCAACGTCCTGCGGGGTGATGTCCTGTAACTTGCGGTCCCCCAACAGCGGGAGGATGCAGGTTCGCCCGACGCTCTCCATCTGGCGGCCCGTCGATGGTTTCCATCGCCCGTTCGCGCCGAAGGTGAGGAAGCGCGGCAACATGTCCGCTACGGTGGCCGCAGGTTTGAACAGCCTTTCGTCCGGCTCGGTAATTTCTTTGATCGGAGATTTCGCCACGACCGGGCCGGAGGCCATCAGCCGCGCCGATGCCAAGGGCACCGACACGGCATCGCCGAGCGTCTCGCGGACGGTCTTTCCGTCTTTCGTGCGCAGGACAACCCATGACCGGGAGCCGCTGGAGCGGACGCGGAGGGCGAGGGCAGGCACCACCGAATCGCGCAAGCTGCGCTCCCCGCTGGCGGGTAGATCGATGGTCGAAATATCAAGATCGGCGAGGTCGAAACGGTCGGCGTTTCGCATGACCGGCACTCCATAAATCCCGGCTCTGGAGCCGGAGAGCGCGCGCCTTGGGGATGATCCCCAGGGCACGCTGGGATTTATGAGAAGCACCTTCGCGTACGGTCTTTCGGGTCGCTCCGAGGAGCATACCCGGCTGGCGCAGCATCGAAGAATTATGACGCTGAACCAGCTATTTGCCGCCCAACCGAGCATCGATTGAGTCGCATGGCGCAAGGCCATGCGGTTGTCTCGACGCACGCCTGAAAGGCGTAATTTGTAATGCACCGTACGCACGGGTGCTGCGCGGCTATTTATCATTGAAATCAGCGCCATAGTGCTGTCCGACACGTCGGACGCGGGACAGGGCGGTGCGTCGGACATGTCACCCGCGAGCGACAGCGCTCTACGCAAACCGTTGGTATTGCATGTCTATCCGTGCCTGACATGTCGGACACCATAAATCGTTGAAAAACAGCGGCATCCGCGCTATAGTGCGCCTGCTTCAAGACTTGCCCGTCGAGCTCCCAGTGCTGGAGCTACGACATGATCAGAATAAGCGTGCGGGTCGACAGCGCCCTGCACGACCGCCTCAGCCGGCGCGCGGCGGGCGCCGATCTCTCCCTCTCGGTGTTCATTCGGTCCGTCCTCGAACAGGCCGCCGATCCCCGTGGCCGTTACATCTATTCATCGCAGGACGAGATCCTCGCGACCTGCATTCAGATCCTCACTATCCTGGGCACTTCGGTCGGCCAGCGAACACCGGACGTCCTGCAAAAGGGGATGGCGGAAGCACGCCTCATATTGCGGGAAAGGGGTCTGCTAGACCCCGAGGCCGACCGATGAGCGGGGACGATCGACGGGCTGATCCCGTCCCCGCCACCCTGCGTCAGGCATTGCCGCTCCTGCCGACCATCCCCTGGACGATCGGCGTCCTGCCGCTCCTGTATCTCGGGCAACCCAGCCCGCTTCTTCCCACCCATGTGGACGCGGGAGACTCGTGATGAGCATTTTTCGCAACGACACGCTTGGCTCCTGGACCCGCGGCGGGCAGGCGATCGTCCACAATGTCCGGATGACCACCCAGGTCTTCTTCCAGACCGTGGTCGCGGGGCTGGTGCTCTGGGTGATGGGCACGATCTGGTACGCCCTCGAAATGTCGACCGATTATGAGCGGTTCGTGTTGCGAAAGCTGGTCGAGGCCAGTTTCAAGGTCGACGCCGCGGGTGGGACCAACGACCCGGTGCTTTTCCGCACGCCGGCGGGGCATCAATATTGGACGTCCGCCGATTGGCTGATGGCCTCGCAGCTCGGCAAGCAGACCTTGCACAAGGTCGAGATCGATCTGATCCACGGTGCGCTGATCGCCGGCGCGTTCGCTCTGCTGGCGCTGTTCTTCGCCTGGTTCACCTTCACCCGGACGGGCAGGGGGCTCGGGTCGAACGAATATCTGCGCGGCGCCCGCTTCGGGACGATCCGGCAGGTCAAACGGCTGCTGCGCCGCCAGCGCAAGGGGAGCTTCTCGATCGGCGGCGTCCCCATTCCTGACGCCTATGAGCCGGAACATGTGCTGCTGTGCGGGGCGCCGGGAACGGGCAAGACCAACCTCATCGTCAAGATGCTCGAGGGCATTCGCAAGGAGGGCAAGCGGGCGATCGTCTATGATACCGCCGGTACCTTCGTCGAGAAATTCTACCGGCCGGAAAAGGACATTCTCCTCAATCCGCTCGACAAGCGCACCAGCCGCTGGTCGCCCTGGGGCGACGTTCCGCGCGACTATCATTATGACCAGATCGCGGAGTCGACGATCCCCGACAAGGCCGGCGACCCGTTCTGGGCCAAGGCGGCTCGTGGCACCCTCGTCGCCGTCATGCGCAAGCTCGCGCACCAGAAGGAGATGCTGGTCTCGATTCTGCTCGACCGGCTGCTCCGTTCCAAACTGAAGGACCTGGCCGCATTCGCCGCCGGCACCGATGCGGCCGCCTTCATCAGCCTCGAAGGCGAGCGGACGTCTGCTGGCATCCAGGCCGAACTCGCCTCCGTCATGCGCAGCTTCTCCTACCTGGACGACACCCGCAAAGGGCTGTCGATCCGGGACTGGGTGGCAAACGAGAAGGGGGATGGCTGGCTGTTCATCACGGTCAAGGCCGACCAGCTTCCGTCGCTGCGCCCCCTGATCACGGTCTGGCTCGACATCGCCATTTCGGCGATCATGAGCCTCGCGCCCGACCGCCGCCGCCGTCTCTATTGCGTCATCGACGAGCTCCCCACGCTGCAGAAGCTTCCGTCACTGTCGGACTTCCTCGCACGCGCCCGCAAATATGGGGGATGCGGGATTTTGGGCTTTCAGTCTTATCCGCAGCTGGAGGCCACCTACGGTATCCAAGATGCCGCCGCCATCACCGGCTATTGCTCGACCTGGGTGGCGCTGCGGGCCAACGATACCCCTACCGCCAAGCATGTGTCGGAGAATCTTGGCCAGGTCGAACAGGTCGAAGCGAACGAAGGCATGTCTTACGGCGTCAACGACATGCGTGACGGTGTGAACCTGTCGCGCATGCAGGTCACCCGCCCGCTGGTCATGCATACCGAGGTGACCAATCTCCCCAACCTGTCGGGTTTCCTGCGGTTCGGCCGCAACCTGCCGGTGGTGCATTTCCAGGACCGCTTCAACACCGTGGCGACCATCGCCGACGCCTTCATCGAACGTGACACGCCGCCAGTGCGCGACCGGGATGGCGAGGCCCTGATCGCTGCGATCCACGCCGAAACCAAGTCAACCGAACCGCCATCACCGCCGCGACGCAGGAAGCCCGCGCGGCCGACGCCCCCACCGCCGGCAACACCGTCACCCGACCTCTTCCAGGACGGCGACAGGACCGAAGCGGGCAACGGTGCTGCTGCTGAACCCAAGCCCGTCGAACAGCAGCCAAGCGGTCCTGTCATGCCCGGCCCAACCTTCACGCTTGCTCCTCAGCGCGGACGGATCCGGATCGAGCTTGATGTCTATGACCGGGAGAATGGACCGGCTCGTCCGGCTCGTCCGGCATGATCCATCCTCGCCGCCTGAAGGGCACGCCCGCCAATATTTCCCGCTATTATACCGTCGGTGATTATTACACCAAAGGGAGTGACGAACATTCAGAATGGGGTGGCCGGATAGCCGACGAATTGGGTCTGTCGGGGCCTGTCGATCCCGAGATTTTTCAGGAGCTGCTGGCCGGAAAGATCGGCGAGCAGCAACTCGGGCGCCACCGCGCCAATGGTGAGATCGAGCATCATCCCGGCTGGGACTTCGCGGTCAATGCGCCGAAATCGGTATCGATCATGGCGCTGGTGATGGGCGATGAGCGCATCATCGCCGTCCATGAGAAGGCGGTGGGGACCGCGCTCGACTATCTTGAAGAACATGCATCGCTGCGTCGGCGCGACAACGGTCAGATCGTTCACGAGACAACCGGTCGGCTCGTGTTCGCCCGCTTCACCGAGCACGCCAGCCGCGAGCTTGATCCTCATCTTCATACCCATGTTGTCGTGATGAACATCACGAACCGGGAGGACGGTTCCTCCTGGGCCAGCCTCGAGACACGGGCGATGTTCGCCGAACAGATGGTTGCGGGTCAGGTCTATCGAAACGACCTCGCCCATGAGCTCCGCCAGATCGGATACGAAGTCGAATTCGACCCGAGACGTGGCCTTTTCGAGATCGTCGGCGTTCCGAAGGATTTTATCAGGGACACCTCCCAGCGCGCCGAACAGATCGATGCCCATGCCAAAGAGCACGGGCTCACCGGACAGGCCGCGCGCCGCCAATCCTTCTACCAGACGCGCGGTCCCAAGGTGAAGGCGACACTCGAAGAACTGCGTGACCAATGGGTTGCGCGCGCGAAACCCTATGAGGCGGACCTCGCCAAACTCACCACGCAGGTAGAGGGGCGGGGGACATCGATCATCGAGGTCGATCGCCGAACCGCAGGGCGCGCAAGCCTGTTCGGTCTCCGGCAGGCGGAGACGCGCGAAGCGGTGAACAATCTCGGCCGCATGTACAGGTTGGCGCTTGCCAGCCATGTCGGAGAGGTGCGGCTTGCCGATGTTCGGCCGTTGCTTGCGGAGCATGAGGCGAAGCGCAAGCTCCTCGTCACCCGTGCGCCGACGGGCGACCAGACTCTGACACGCGGCCGGACCAGCAGGCGTAGCGCGCGCCAGGAAATGGCGCTGTCTCAGCACCTCGCTTTGGCCCTGGATGATGCCCGGCCTATCGCTACCGCCGACCGCCTCCTGGTCGCGCTGGAGACCGCTGGCCTCACACCCCATCAGGAGCAGGCCCTCGTTCAATCCGCGTTGTCGCGGGACCGGGTCACTGGCATCCACGGCGTCGGCGGCGCCGGCAAATCGACGTTGATGAATACCCTGAGACAGGCCGCGGAGCCGGGAACGGTGCTGGTCGCGCTGGCCCCCACATCGTCAGCGGCCGCGACAACGGGCCAGATCGCGGGTGTCGAATCGAGGACGGTGGAAAGCCTTCTCGCCAGTGGTGGCCGTGGCATCACTGACCGTCATGTCCTTCTTCTCGATGAAGCCGGTCAACTCGGTACGCGCCAGGCCGTTCGTATCCTTGAGATCAGCCGCATGACCGGCGCGCGATTGATATTTCTCGGCGATGACAAACAGACCGGCGCGATCGAACAGGGCAAGCCCTTCTGGCTGATGCAGCGGTTCGGCCTCGCCACCGCGCAACTCACCGAGTCGATGCGTCAGCAAACGAAAAGCATGAAGGCGGCGGTCACGCATGCGCGCGCGGCGGAATATGCCGCCTCGTTGTCACATCTGGACAAGGTCGTGAGCGGGGAGGGGGCCGAGGCGCTGGCCAAGGGTCTGGTCGCGGAATGGACTCGGTTAAAGCCGGAGAACCGCGCCAGCACCAACATCCTGGTGCTCGACAACGCCACCCGGCTGATCGTCAACACCAAGATCCGCGAGACGTTGAAAGCGGAAAGCGCGATCGCGGCCGAAGATGCGCGCCTCCAGGTGCTGACGCCGAGCGGCATGTCCGACCAGGAGAAGCACTATGCCAGATTTTATTCCGGCGGGCAGGTCGTAACCTTCACTCGGGATCAGATCGGAGCGGGGATAGCCCGTGACGTCCAGTATCGTGTCGTTGGTATCGGACGCGATCAGAACGGTCGTCAGCTCGTCCGGCTGGCCGATGAAAACGGCCGCATCATTCGCTGGGATCCGAGACAGAGTCCGGTCAAGCAGATCAACGTCTTCAATACCGAGAATCGCGACCTCGCGGAGGGCGATCGCATCCAGTGGCGTCTTGTGAACAACGCGCTCGATCTCAAAAATGCGGAGCGTGGGACGGTCGAAAAGATGGATGGCCCCGTCGCCACGATCCGGTGGGATCGGGGCGAGCGTGTGCAGCAGATCGACCTGTCCGAGCACAAGCACTGGGATCACGGATATGCTGAAACGGTATATTCCGCGCAGTCCAAGACCTACGCTCGTGTATATGTGCTGGCGCCGGTCAATTCCGGCCTCGTGAACGGCCAGAATTATTATACGGCGATCACCCGCGCGCGGTTCGGCGTGAAGCTCTGGACCGAGGATGAGAAGCGTCTCGCCGCAAAGCTCGAGACCCATTCCGGCGAGAAGACATCAGCGCTGGAAGGGCTGGGAAGGCTGGACCGGGATAATCGCGAAAGTCTCGCGGCTCGCCATACTGACCCAATAGAGCGCGCGCGCGCGGACCAGGAACGGGAGCGTTCCGAGCGGCGCGACATGATCCTTAGTCGGCAACTCGACCAGCGCGGCAATGCGCCGCGGGGACTGCCAGAGCGGATCGCAGAAAACGCACGCGGGATCGCCAACGTCCTCGACCGCTTCCTGCAATCTGTCGTCGATCGCGCGCCTGCCGAAGCCGATCGCGCCGACGCCCGAACCGAGCAGGCGCCCGCCCAAGTACATGACACCCGTGATGCCAATCCCGGCCACGGTCCCGAACATTGATCAGGGAGACTCATTCGATGAACCACACCGGCTGTCCGTTCTCCAACCGGGGCCGCCTGAAATCCCTTCTGCGCGTCGGCTGCCTTGGCGTGGTTTTCACGGTATCCACTGGGGCTACAGCCTCGGCGGCGATGGCCAAACCTTCGGACGGCGAGATCGCACGCTGCATTGCACGCGCCGCAGGCGGGAAGGATTGGCTCGCAAAGACCCTGTGGGGGTTGCGCGACCAGGAGGGGGGCTGGGTCGGCGCCGAGATTCTCAACACGAACGGGTCGCATGACCTGGGGCCGCTTCAGATCAACAGCTGGTGGGTGCCGAGGCTCGCGGCCGTGCTGCGGCAGCCCGAACAGGACGTTCGCGCCTGGCTGAAATTCGACGCCTGCTTCAATGCCGACGTCGCCCGCTGGATCTTCTTATCAGACTTGCGGTCGACGGGTGACTATTGGGCGGCAATCGGGGTTTATCATAGCCCCACAGCGTGGCGCCAAAGACAGTATGCACTGAGCGTCGCAGGCCACCTCACGCGGCGTTTTGGTCCTGCGATTTTCTCCGAAAGACCTCTTGGGCTCGGCGGTGCTTCGGCCGCACTGACCCCGCAATCGCCCGACTTGCCCGCTAACGAAGCTAGGCGGGAGCGAATTCTCGGATTCGGCGTCGTGGCGCGTTCCGCAGCGTCAGAGGTGAAGGACTAAGCGGCGTAGGGACAGCAGGCTTGTCGCTGTATCCTCTCCTCGATAGATCGGCAGGGGACCAATTAGGAGTGAATCATGAACAACAGCGACCTCGCCGACCATCTTTCCAGCGCCACCGGCTCGAGCAAGGCCGATGCCAAGAAGATCGTCGATACCATGTTCGCAGCGATCGCGGATGCTGCGGCGAAGGGTGAGGAGATTTCGCTCAATGGGTTCGGGAAGTTCAAAGTGAAGGCGAGCCCGGAGCGCGAAGGTCGCAATCCCTCGACCGGCGCGACCATCACGATTGCGGCGTCGAAGAAGCTCTCATTCGCGCCGGCAAAAGCGGTGAAGGACAAGCTGAACGGTTGAACAGATTCTTGGTCTCCAGGCGCGTCCTTCAACGATCGCGCCTGGCCTTCAAGAGAGGGGGCGTCGTTTTCCCTCGCGTGCCGGCCGGTTTCGAAGGTTTCCCGCACCAGCATTCGGCAGTGACGTGTTCAAGCTGCTTGTGTCTCAACCGCCCGCCTGCGCTGCTTTGCGACGGCCCTCTATTATATAGGTTTCATGGCAGACCCTCGAACGCGCACCGCCTCTCGCACCATCATTGCGTCCCCACGAGCTATCTTCCGGGCTTTTCTCGACGCCGAGGCCGTCGCGTCATGGCGCGCACCCAAGGGCATGACTGCAAAGATCCTCGCTTTCGACCCCCGCGTCGGAGGCGGCTATCGGATGGCCCTCGTCTATTCCGAGACCGACCATAGCCGGGGCAAACCAACGACGGACACGGACATTGTCGTGGCACGTTTCATCGAGCTGATACCGAATGAAAAGATTGTCGAGGCTGTAGAGTTCAAGTCCGACGACCCTGCCTTTGCCGGCACCATGACGATGACTGCGGTATTAACGCCGATCGCGAACGGCACGAAAGTGACGTTAACCGCCGAGAACGTCCCTCCTGGGATCAGCGACGTTGACCATCGCATGGGTATGGATTCGTCATTGAAGAACCTCGCAAATTTGGTTGAATAGGTCCGCAGCAGGTAGTGGGTCAGTTTGATTTTTGTCTGAGGCGGGCCATCACCGTCGCCCTGATGTGGACCGACGGGGCTTGGGAGCTGCGCATCAATCGCGCTCTATGGACTGCCCCGAGAGCAGCGCAGCGTAGGCGGCGAGCCTCCGGGACACGAACTCCGTAAACAGCCGCACACGCTTCGTCTTGCGGGTTTCCCCCTGAGTGAGAAGCCAGACCGATCCATACAGGTGCAGGTCGGTATCTGGCACCCTCTCCAACAGAGGATCGGCATCTCCAACGAAACACGGCAGTATCGTGATGCCGATCCCTTGCCGTACCGCCGCGAGCTGCGCATCGAAGTCTGTCGTCCTGAACGGGACATTCTTTATGCGAGCCTCCGCTTCGCGAGCCCAGTCCGGTACTCCATGACCGCTTACGGTGATCCATCTGGGTTCTGGCGAGCCCGCGCGCCACTCGGCGAGGCGCGCGCCGGATAGGTAGAAGCCGCCGAACGTTTCTGGCCCCTTCAGGCCGTGAAGATTGAGCGGTAGGGCTTCGCGGTCGTAGACGACGCGAATCGCCACGTCTGCCTCTCGGTTGGTCAGATTTGCCAACTCGCCGGATGATAGGATTTCCATCTCGATGTCCGGATGCAGGCGCACGAAATCGGCGAAATCCGGCATGAGCAGATAGGCCGTGAGGGGCGGCGGCAGCGTTACCCTCAAAAGCCCGCGCACGCTCTGGTCGCGCCCAAAGACGCGCGTCTCCAACTGATGCGACGACGCTTCCATCTGGCTCGCGAGTTCGACGACCTCCTCGCCCGCAGCCGTCAGGCGGTAGCCCGAAGGCAACCTCTCGAACATCTGCGCCCCAAGATGTTCCTCAAGCTGCGCGATGCGTCGCAGCACGGTCGAGTGATTGACCCCGAGATTCCCGGCTGCGGCCCGCACTGAGCCTCCGCGCGCCACGGCGAGAAAATAGCGAACGTCGTCCCAGTCGATCATGGTGCATTCCGGCACCGTGCGGTGCGCCTCCCAAAACTATAACTCGTTGTACGGCAGGACGTGGCGACGGTCATAACATGTCTACGAGCGCGACCCAGTTCCGAACGGCGGACACTTAACGTCGCGGCGGGCGTTATGGCACGACTGGATGGTTTTCGCACCACGGATGTGCGCGCTTCCGCACTCATCGCCTGACATCGGCAGACCCATTTTGAGGGTCTTGGGGCGTCCCCCGAAATGACCAAGGCAAAACGCCTGGAAGGATGCACGACATGACCAGACTGAATGGAAAGACCGCCGTCATCACCGGCGGTAGCAGCGGCATAGGATTGGCCACGGCCAAGCGCTTCGTGGAAGAGGGCGCAGCGGTCGTAATTACCGGGCGACGCGAGAGAGAGCTCAACGAGGCTGCAGTTCTGATCGGGCGAAACGTTACCACGGTCGTCGGCGACGTGGCCCGGCTGGAAGATCTGGACCGGCTCTACGCCATCGTGAAAGAAAAGCACGGCCACATCGACGTTCTCTTTGCGAACGCGGGCGCCGGGACGATCGCGCCGCTCGCCGCAGCGACCGAGGCCCATTTCGACCAGACCTTCGACGTGAACGTGAAGGGGCTGTTCTTCACGGTTCAGAAGGCACTTCCCCTGTTCAGGGACGGCGGTTCGATCATTCTGACCTCGTCGGTATCCAATGTTCTGGGGGTGCCGGGCTTCAGCGCCTACGCCGCCAGCAAGGCGGCCGTGCGCAACTTCGCGCGCGCCTGGACACTCGAGTTGAAAGACCGAAAAATTCGCGTGAACTCGATGAGCCCCGGACCAATCGACACTCCAGCCTTGGAGACGACGACGGGCCTTACCCCAGAGCAGGCCGCGCAGGCCGCCGAACAGTTTGCCTCACAAATCCCGATGGGGCGCAGGGGCAAGCCAGAGGAAATCGCCGATGCCGTCACATTCCTCGCCTCTGATGAAAGCTCTTTCATCACCGGCGTGGATCTCGCTGTCGATGGCGGCATGGCCCAGGTCTGACCGACCTCATTGAAGATCGGAGAAGTATCATGAGCTATGCAATTATCGGTTTCGGCAAGATTGGTCACGCCCTTGCCAAGGCGTTTGCCCGCAGCGGCATCGAAGTGTCCGTGGCAACCACGCGCGACCCGGAAAGCTTCGCGTCCGACGCGGTCGCGATCGGACCCAAGGTCACTGCCACGACACTCGCGGCCGCCGTCAAAGCAGACGTCATCTTTCTGGCCGTCCATTTCGAGTCACATCCGGATGTCGCGAAGGCACTTCCCAGCTGGCATGGAAAAACGATCATCGATGTGACCAATGCCTACGGCGTGCCGCCTGAAGATCTGGGGGGTCTCCCATCTTCCGCGTTCATCGCGAAAGCCTTCTCCGGTGCGAAACTGGTCAAGGGCTTCAACCATTTGCTCGCCGCTACTCTTGACCAGGATCCGGCCGTGCACGGTGGCAAGAGAGCCGTGTTCCTGGCGAGTCACGACAAAGAAGCTGCCGAGGAAATCGGTCAGCTCACGGAACGGCTCGGTTTCGCACCGATCAATCTCGGCGGGCTTTCCGACGGCGGACTGCTTGTGCAGGCGCGCGGAAATAGCTGGGGTCGGCTGATCTTCAAGGACCTGGTCAAGTTCGACTGATGACCACGGCGTGTCCATCGGCGGCCACGATCGTTGCGAAATGGAGAAATTCCCATGAGTATCGAGAAGAACATCCAGACCGTGAAGGACTTCTTTGCCGCGCTCGGCCGTGGCGACAGGGAGGCCATGCTCGCGCTGGTCGCTGAAGATATCGAGTGGATCATTCCGGGTGAGGATTGGCCGCTGGCCGGAACGCGCCGCGGACATGCGGGGCTGGCGGATTTGCTCGAGACGGCATCCAGGTCGATCGAAATGTCCACGGAACCACGCGAGTTCGTGGAGCAAGGAGACCGGGTCCTCGTGCTCGGCTTAGCGAGCGGAAGGATCAAAGCCACGGACAAGACGTTCGAGGACGAGTGGGTCTTCGCCATCACGGTCCGGGACGGAAGACTGACCATGATCCGGGAATATGTCGACACGCAGGCACTGGCGCGGGCCTCCGAGGCGGACGCGAACCAGACACCCTCGCTCATCGACGCCGACGATACCGGAGCCGCACAACGAGCCTCGTGACGTCTGCGAATCCGGTGAACCATCGATCGCCGCGTCGCATGTCCCGCGCGCATCGCGTGCCCGACCATGAAGGAGAATTCCGATGTACGACCAATCCAAGCAATCCGAGTTGATCCGCTTCGCCCGCATCGATGCGGGCTCGACCGTCATCGACGTCTACCCTGGCGACGGCGACTGGACGCGCCTGTTCTCCGACGTCGTCGGACCCGAAGGACGCGTCTACAGCTTCGTTCCGGCGGAAGTCGCCCACTTCAAGAATGATCCCGTTGGCCTGATGCGGACGCTCGCGCAGGAGCCTGGTCGGGAGAATGTCGAGGCCGTCTCGGCCGATCTCGTCGCGATGGCGGAAGCCACGCAACCAGCCGATGTCGTGTGGGTGCACCTGTTCTACCACGATCTCCACACCGCGCTGATGCAAACCAGGGGCGCGACGGCGGCCGACTTCAATCGAGCCGTCTACCAACGGCTGAAGTCCGGCGGGTCCTATGTCATCGTCGATCACGCCGCCGCCACTGGGTCGGGCACGAGCAACACCCAAACGCTGCATCGGATCGACCCAACGTCCGTTCGCGAGGAAGTGGAGGCGGCGGGCTTCGCGCTCGAGGCGCAATGCGCGACGCTCGCGAACAAGGACGATCCGCACTCGATCAAGGTGTTCGACCCCACAATCAAGGGCAAGACCGATCGGTTCGTGTACCGGTTCGTGAAGCCCTGACGGGTCACCCGCTGGCTCACGAGGATATGTGCACCGTGCGCGATCGAGAATAACGATAGGTGTCAAGAACCGTGCTCTGATGGCCGGGCCACCTCAAGTGGTTGGCAGCGGAAATTCAAACTGACCCAATGCCCGAGCGCAGGAACTGTTGATAATTGATGGCACCCGAAGTACGATAGCGTTGCTTCAAGACATTCCGACCGAGCTCCATCGATTGGAGCAGCGACGTGATCACGACGGGCGTGGGCCTCGGTGGCGCCTTGTTTCGGGACTTCAGGCGATGCGAATGTCCGTTACGCGATAATCGTACCGTCCGGCGATGAGGCGTGCCCGATCTCCGAGCACGAGGTACGGGACCGCCACTGATGCCTCGGCCGGGCCACGAACGCCTGGTAGTCAGTCCAACGCGCCTTCGCATCGCGGGGCTCAGGCTTCGGATAGGGAGCCCACTCCGTCTGCGTGCGAACTCTCAACGGAGAACTCTCCGCAGAAGGATCCCCGGGAACCTCGCATTGCGAGACGCGACAAATTCTCACGCCAGCTGATTGAGGATGCCAGCGCGATCTTCGCACGACGGCTGGGCCGGCCAGTTTCTCAGGACGAAGCGAGGATTCTGCTAGGCGATCTGACCGACTACTATGAGCTCGCCATCGCCCGACGTCGGACCATTATTGATCGAAAACCGTCAAGAGAATGCGATGACGACACGAATGCCCGATAACCCAGCCAAGCGGTTGTCTACGCCGAATCGGCGGCTTGACCGGTCGGCGCTGTCGCGGAATAAATAGTGAACAGAACGGGACGGCGGGCACAGCCACAATCCCCCAGTGATAGGCGCGTTTCGCGGTTGGAAGTGGGGGAGGACTGTGATTGAGAGCAGAGAAGGAAATGTGGAACAATGGCGAAACCCCGAGCGAAGTTGAGACGGACGGTAGCACGTGCGTCGGTCCGCCACGCACTGAAGAAAGCGGTTCTCTACGCTCGCGTCTCAACGTCGGAGCAGGAGCGCGAGGGATTCTCGATTCCTGCCCAGCTCAAACTTCTCCGAGACTACGCAGCGATCAATGACATCGATATCGTAGCCGAACATGTCGATGTAGAAACTGCACGGAAGGCTGGCCGCACCGAATTTGAAGCAATGCTGGCTTATCTGCGACGCCATCCCTCTGTTCGAATGATCCTCGTCGAGAAGACTGATCGGCTGTATCGCAACCTCAAGGACTGGGTGACGCTCGACGAGTTGGATATCGAGATCCACCTCGCCAAGGAGGGCGTCGTCCTTTCCAACGAGTCCCGATCTTCCGAGAAGTTCATGCACGGCATCAAGGTGCTGATGGCCAAGAACTATATCGACAATCTCTCTGAGGAAGCGCGCAAAGGAATGACGGAAAAGGCCGCGCAAGGTTATTGGCCTACCCTCGCTCCACTCGGTTACCGCAACATCCGCAGCGATGCGGGGCGGAAGGTAATCGAGGTCGATCCCGAGATCGCACCGATCATTGCGCGCCTGTTCGAGCTGTGCGGAACCGGTAATTTCTCGATCAACGAGCTGGCAGCGAAGGCGCGCGATCTTGGTTTGAGGTATCGTCGAAGCGGCAAACTCGTCAGCAGTACGAGCACAATTTTCTATATTCTCAGAAATCGCCTCTACACCGGCTCGTATGAGTGGGACGGCAAGCTTTATCGAGGCTTGCACGATCCAATCATTTCCCTGGAGACCTGGGAACTAGCGCAAGAGGTCATCGATGGTCGTAGCGCGTCCAACGTCCGCGCGAGTCCCAAAGATTTCGTCTATACCGGCTTGATGACGTGCGGCCATTGCGGCTGTGCGATCGTGGCTGAGATCAAGAAACAGAAATACATCTACTACCATTGCACCGGCTTTAAGGGAAAATGCCCTGAGCGTTACGTTCGCCAGGAAGCGCTCGACGTCCATTTCGAACAGATGCTTTCGCGGCTCCGACTCGACGACGAGATTTTCGGTCTCGTACAGCGAGCGCTGCGTGAGAGCCACGGCGACGAGAGCCGCGAGCGAGAGGAAGCCAAAGCGCGCCTGATTGCCGAGGCAGACAAGCTCCAGGAGCGTCTCGACACCATCTACCTCGATAAGGTCGATGGACGGATCACCAAGGAATTCCACGATCGCATCGCTACCACTTGGCGGGAGGAGAGGGCGAGGGCGATCCGCGGCCTCGAGCACCTTAATAATGTCGACGAGGCCTATGTCGACGATGGCGTGGCGCTGCTCGATATAGTCAGAAACGCCCACCAAGGCTTTGCGGAGATGGCCCCGGAATACCGGCGTCGAGCTCTAAATTTGGTACTTTCGAACTGCACTTGGGCCAATGATCGGCTGACCGTAGAATTCAGGCAACCATTTGATATGCTTGAAGAATTATCACTGGCCGCATTCACTCTCGGCAGGCTAGACCAACCCGAAAATCAGGGTTTTGACAGTTTGGTGACCCCTACGAGAATCGAACTCGTGTTTTCGCCGTGAGAGGGCACCTCCGGGACGCTGATGGACGTGCTTAGATATTAATAAAATCAATAAGTTACGAGGAAATTGCGCTTCACCGTCCGACCAAATCCAGCTATTCTATGGACGACGTTTTTACGATGGACTTGAAATGGCCCGCGTTTCGGCTGATCTGCGGCTACAGGATCGTAGCGCTCGCACACGCCTCAAAGTGCGCAGCAATCCCTATTGGCGCATGGTCTGCGAAGGCCAGCATCTCGGCTACTACAAAGGCCCGCGCGGCGGCACCTGGATCGCGCGCTATCGTCCACCGGGTATTGACGGCAACGGCACCAAGCAATCGCTCGGCGTCGCCGACGATGTTGGCGACGCGAACGGCGAGACGGTGCTCAGCTGGAAGCAGGCGCTCGACAAGGCGACGCACTGGTTCGGTCTCCAGGAGAAGGGCGGCATTGAAACCGCGCTCAATGCCGACGTTACCGTCGCCGAGGCGGTCGAAGCCTATATCGCGATGCGCAATGTACGGCGCGCCTCGCAAGCCGGGCGCACAGTCCTGTCCGACGCATCCAGTAGCCTCACCCGACACGTGCTGGAGGATCAGGTTGCAGGGGTTGCGCTCGCCAAACTCACCGAGGCCGATCTCGAGGCCTGGCAACTGCGTGTTCTTCGAAGAAGGGGCACCATCCAGCGCGTGGTGAACGACTTCAAGGCCGCGTTGAACAGAGCCTGGAAACAGCATCGCCGTGCCCTCCCGACCGATCTGCCCGTGGTCATCAAGCACGGTCTGATGGTAGAGGGGCCGCCACAGCAGCAGGCGACGGTCCGAGACAACCAGATCCTGCCCGACGACATGATCCGCCGGATCATCACAGCGGCGCTCGCGCTAGATGAAGATTTCGGGCGGCTGGTCGTTCTGCTCGCCGCCACAGGCGCGCGGTTTGCGCAACTCCGCCGCATGACGGTGGGCGATGTCCAAGCCGAACATGGCAGGGTGATGGTGCCGGAATCCTTCAAGGGAAACAAGCGGGACATCGGCTATATCCGCGTCCATGTCGGGACAGATACGCTGGCTGTCCTGGCGCCTGCAATGGAGGGCCGACCGCTCTCGGCCCCTCTTCTCGAGCGCTGGCGCTACGTTCAGGTCAAGACCGGAGAACGGCGCGATGCGACCCGCGTCTGGGAGCGCGACACGCGGGGTCCTTGGGTCACGGCTTCCGAGATGACGCGGCTCTGGAACGACGCGTGCGAAAACGCAGGGTTCGCCGTGAGGATCATCCCCTACGCGCTGCGGCACTCGTCAATCGTGCGCGGGCTGCGCATGGGGCTGCCCATTCGCCTGGTAGCCGCCGTCCACGACACCTCGGTCGCGATGATCGAGCGGCATTATTCGCGCTGGATCACTGAAGGCCTGGACGAGCTGGCGGTGCGGGCCGTCGTCCCGCTTGTCGCCACGGCGGCCTGAACATGCCGGGAAAGCCGCCGGCCTTCGGGAAAGAGCCGCGTTGCACGTACCCCAAGCGGAAGGTCCGGATGCGCGGTGTCGAAAAAAAAGCCGCGCCGGCGGTCTTCGCGCCGCGGAGTCCGTCTCGTTGAACCGACTGCCTGCAGACCTCGTCCCGGCGACTGCAATTGCTGAAATGATAGAGGCGCAAGGACCAGGCCAGTCCGTCGTGCAGGATATTCGAATTTCGATATGGGGAGGCGGACGACGTGGCGGCGCGCGTACTTAGCCTTCCCCCTCGTTGGCGCACTGTTGCAGGCTATTCAGTCATCACTATGTCCGTCGCCGTCACGCAGTCAGCCTGTATTTTCCGCCCGCGCAGCAGTGGTCGGTCGCTGAAGAAGGAGAAACATTGCGCTGCCGACCAGCAATGCCGACGATCGCGCTCGGCCACCTCGGCCGTCACCGCAGTGACGCTCAGCGCGTTATCGGCCTCGTTGATCGCGGCACTCACCTGCTTGGTATTGCCGATGAAAGACACCGACGACCCGCTTCCATGACGCGGCCCTCCGCGCTTATCCAATCGAAATAGCGCGCCCGAACGCCAGGGCAGCCACGGCTTCACAAGTATAAACCCCAAAGGCTCCCCGATCGGAGGCATCCTAGCCGGGCACGAACATCCACGCAGCCGCGACACCCATGACCCCAGTCGTGATCCAGCCGAGGATTACGAGCAATCGGCCAGCTGTGTAGGCCCCCATGACCGACTTCTTGGACGCGAGCAGCGTGATGACCGCGACCAGAGGTACGGCCACGACGCCATTGATGACCGCACTCCAGAACAAGGCTTTCATCGGATTGATCGGCGAGTATTGGATGAGGAGGGCGGCGAGCACACTGATGGCGATCACGCCATAAAAGCCCCGCGCATCGGTCGCCTTTCGCTCGAGCCCCTCCTTCCAGCCCATGGCCTCGGACAGCGCATAGCCGGCCGAACCCGCCAGCACCGGTACACCGATCAGGCCGACCCCCAGAATGCCGAGGGTGAACAGTAGGAAGGCGAAGTTGCCGGCCAGCGGGCGCAGGGCGCTTGCCGCCTGGGCTGCCGTCTGGATATCGGTGACGCCGGCAGCGTGGAGTGTGACCGCCGTCGCCAGGATGATGAAGAACGAGGCGACATCGGAATATAACATGCCGCTCCAGGTGTCCCACTTGATCCGGCGAAGTTCCGGGACGGCCTCGCGCGAATCACGCAATAGGGGCGCTGCGTGGTTGTTGCGGTGCATGTCTTCGACCTCCTCCGAGGTCTGCCAGAAGAACAGGTAGGGACTGATGGTCGTGCCGAAAACGCCGACCACCACCGTGGCTGCCGCCGCGTTGGGCGTGAATTTGGGCCAGACCGTACGGAGCGCCACTTCCCCCCATGGCACATGCACGGTGAACAGTACGGCGGCGTAGGCCAGCAACGACAGGGTCAGCCATTTCAGAAAGAAGACGTAGCGATGATATGGAACGAGGATCTGCAGCACCAGGGTGCCGACCACGAACACCGGCGTCATCAGGTGCCGGTCGAGACCGGTGACGAGTTCCGCCGCTTCGCCCATCGCCGCAATGTCCGCTGCGATGTTCAGCGTATTGGCGACCAGCAATGCCAACACGACCGCCTTCAGCACTGACGGGGGGAAGGCGGTCTTGATGTTTGCGGCAAGGCCCTTGCCGGTTACCCGGCCAATGCGCGCGCACATTGACTGAACCGCGCTCATCAGGGGATAGGCCAAGGGCATCGTCCAAAGCATGCTGAGCCCGAACTGGGCGCCCGCCTGGGAATAGGTGGCGATGCCGCTCGGATCATCGTCGGCCACCCCGGTGATCAGGCCGGGACCTAGCCGAGAGAGCGGATGTTCCTTTAGGCGGCTCCACGCGACCTGGGCAGCGCTTCTGGGCGGCGGCCCATCGACGGTCGTTTCGGAACTGCCCATGTCGTTCAGACTCTTCTAGTGCGAGATGAATATCGGCGTTTTCGATGTCAGGAGAATTGACTGGGTGGCGCCGCCAAAGACGAACTCCATCCACATCGGATGGGAATATCCACCCATCACCAACAGCTCATAGCCCCCCTTCTCGAGCTCATCGCGCAGGCAAGAATGCTCATCGACGGTCACGATCTGTCGCCGATCTTCGGAGATGTTGATGCCGTGGTGTGCCAAATGCTGCGACAGGCGCTCGGCGTCGGTCTCGTCGGGACCAACCGCGGGATTGGTGACCGTCACGATATCGACTGAACGCGCCAGGCTGAGAAGCGGGAGGGCGTCATGGACCGCCCTGACCGCCTCGCGGCTACCGTCCCAAGCGATCGCGACTTTCGTCAAGCCGCAAAACATCGTTTCGGCCGGAACGACGAGTACGGGACGGCCGCATCGCGATACGACAGCGTGGGCGACCGGCAACGGATGGCGTTCCGGCGAGCCCTGCGCTTCATATTGCCCGAGAACTACAAGGTCGGCATAACGGGCCTGAGCGCAGACCCCTCGCACGACGTCGCCGGTAGTGCCGATCCAGAGTGAGTCCGGCATTGCCTGCATGACTTCTTCGCGGAAGATCATCTCGGCTGCCTCAGCGTCCCGCGCCAGTCTTGTGGAGATTCTGCGCTCAGCCGCGGCGACGACGCTCGGCTTGTAGACCGGCGGCGCCTCAGCCTGCGGCGTCACATGCAATCCGCTCAGCCGCGC
The DNA here is from genome assembly GCF_039522915.1 of Sphingomonas oligophenolica. Taxonomy (NCBI): domain Bacteria; kingdom Pseudomonadati; phylum Pseudomonadota; class Alphaproteobacteria; order Sphingomonadales; family Sphingomonadaceae; genus Sphingomonas; species Sphingomonas oligophenolica. Next base: position 56,126 of record NZ_BAAAEH010000016.1, on the reverse strand, counting down.
TCCGGAATGGGCCGCCAACGCTGAAGCGAAGCGCACCCTGCGCCGTCCGGCCCGACTTCCATCGACATGGACAAGCAGATCACGTAGCACCGTCGCCTTTCGCCCTTCCATCTCGACCGAGCCGCCTTGAATCGATCCGGTCCGGCAATCCCGCGGCGATCACGCCGCTCAAGATCAAGCCCCGTTCGTAGAGACTGCGAAACTCGGCGAATATAGGCGACTCTACGTACCGTGAGATAGCCAATTGCCGGGATGATTCTCTGGCGACAGTGAGCTCTGGGAAATCCGTGCGCGATCGTATGACCAGATCGCCGGCGCAAAAGGGATCTTCCAGCCTATGGCGCCCGCACCAGGCGCCGCGATGGGCCACCCTTTTCGGATTGCGCTCCTCCGGGGAGGCGCGGGCGTTTTAGCGATTTCGACGAGATCCCTTGCGCCTGCGCCGATTAGGATAGCGCCGGCAGTACAATCCGAACAGCGCCGCCCAGGCCGCCCCGAATGCCAGAAACAGGAGGCGCGCGGTCATTCCGGGTCTTCGAGGCTGAACTGGTCGCTGTCCTCGTCATAGGCGAAGATCTCCGCATAACGACCCCAGAGCGTTGCCGTTCGCAGCGTCTCGTCGGCATAGTCGGGCGACATATGATCCTCCAGCTCGTCGCGGAACCGTCGCGCTGGCGCGGTGTGGCTGGCGCGTTCGTCGAGGATGCGACGGAGGTGCTGGACGAGCGGGACATGGGCGAGCAGCGCATTGGCGAACAGCGCCTTGCGATGATCGACATCGGCCTCGGCATAGTGGCGGGCGCCGGCGGTGAGCACGATATCCGCTCCCTGCAGGTCAGCAAAACGCAGAAGCTGCAAGGTCTCGGCGATCGGGAACAGCTCGTCGATCTCGAGCTGAAGCGAGTCCGCCAGTTCGGCCATGCTCGCACGGCCGTCGAACGGCGCAGCGTCGACCTCCTCGATCAGGCCGGCGAGGGTATTGGTCGAGACGCGGGGCAGGATCATCGAGATTCCCGTGCCCGGGAAGTGGCCGTCGCGCGTTGGCGTGGCGGGGATGCGCGCGGTCATCCGCGCGTAGATATCGTCGACCAGGGCGCGGAAGGCCGGATCGAGCCGGTCGCGCGGCTGGGGCAGGTCGACCTTGATCTCGGCCACCACCCGGCCGGGGTTTGAGGAGAAGACGAGGATGCGGTCGCACATCAGCACCGCTTCCTCGATATTGTGGGTGACGATCAGAATAGACTTGATCGGCATCCGCCCTTCGGACCAGAGATCGAGCAGGTCGGTGCGCAGAGTCTCGGCGGTCAGCACGTCGAGCGCCGAGAAGGGCTCGTCCATCAGCAGCAGCGACGGATTGACGACCAGGGCGCGGGCGAGGCCGACGCGCTGCCGCATGCCACCCGACAGCTCCTTGGGATAGGCGTTCTCGAACCCGTCCAGACCGATCAGGTCGATCGCGGCGAGGGCGCGGGTGCGGCGTTCGTCGGCGGGGACCTTCAGCGCTTCGAGGCCGAGCTCGACATTCTGCAACACGGTCAGCCAGGGGAAGAGTGCGAAGGTCTGGAACACCATGCTGACCGTGGGCGCGCGGCCCGCCTCGTCGGCATCGAAGCGTACCTCTCCCTCGCGCGGACGGATGAGGCCGGCGATCGAACGCAGCAGGGTCGACTTGCCCGAGCCCGACCGGCCGAGCAGGCCGACGATCTCATTCTCGACGAGGGTGAGGTTAACGTCCTCGAGCACCAGATGGCCGCTGGGCACCGGGCCATAATAATGGCGCAGCGCCTCGACTTCGACGAGCGGACGGGGAGCGGGGATGGTGGCCATGGCGGGGACTCCGGATGCTCAAATGGTTCAGGCGAGGCGAAGGCGGCGTTCGGCGAAGGCGTACATCGGCCGCCACACCAGCCGATTGAAGCTGAGCACGAAGGCCGACATGACTACGATACCGAGCGCGACGCGCGGATAGTCTCCGGCGGCGGTGGCCTTGGCGATATAGGTGCCGAGGCCGTGCGCCTCCAGGTGGCGGCTGCCCCAGGAAACCGCCTCGGCCACGATCGAGGCGTTCCACGAGCCGCCTGAGGCAGTAAGAGCACCGGTCACGTAGAAAGGGAAAATCCCGGGCAGCGCGACCTGGCGCCACCATTGCCAGCCCCTGACCCCGAACATGCCGGCGGCCTCGCGCAGATCATTGGGGATCGCGCTCGCGCCGGCGATGACGTTGAACAGGATGTACCACTGCGTGCCGAGGATCATCAGCGGCGAGAGCCAGATATCCGGGCTGAGGTTCCACCGGACGATCAGGATGACCGCGAAGGGGAAGAGCACGTTCGCCGGAAAGGCGGCGAGGAATTGCGCCACCGGCTGGAGTCGTTCCGCCCATTTGGGATTGAGCCCGATCCACACCCCGATCGGCACCCAGACGATGCTCGCCAGTGCGATCAGCACGATCACGCGCAGCATCGTCAGGCAGGCGAGCCCGAACGCCTGGCCGATATCGCCGATGCCAAGCGTGGCGAGCACAAAGCGCGCCGACCACCAGAAGGCCGCACCGACCGCAAGCAGCACGGTGAGCTGCCACAACCGCTCGATGGCCGGATGGGGCTGCCGCTCGGCCGCGATCCGCGTGGCCGCCCGCCCCGGGTCGATCGCGAGCAGAAGCCGGCCGATCGCAGTGACGGGCGCGAAGAGCAGCGGGAGCAGCTGGGTGCGCCGCAACAGGTCATAAGCCCAGGAGCTGGGCCGCTCGGTGCCGGCCGTCTGCTCGAAGCGGAAGCGGTCGGCCCAGGCAACGATCGGACGGAAGAAGAGCTGGTCGTAGAGCAGAATGACGAGCCCCATCATCGCCACCGCCTCACCGATCGCCCCGAAATCCTGCCGCTCGATGGCGAGCGCCAGCCATGAGCCGATGCCGGGCAGGGTGACGGTCGTGTTGCCGACGGTGATCGCCTCAGAGGCGACGACGAAGAACCAGCCGCCCGACATCGACATCATCGCGTTCCACACCAAGGCCGGGGTGGCGAAGGGCAGATCGAGGCGGAGGAAGCGGCGGATCGGCGAGAGCGCGAACCCCTGAGTCACCTCTTCGAGATCGGACGGGACCGAGCGCAACGACTGGTAGAAGCTGAACGCCATGTTCCAGGCCTGGCTGGTGAAGATCGCGAACATCGCGGCGAGCTCGACACCTAGGATGTTGCCGGGGAACAGCCCCATGAAGAAAGTGACGGTGAAGGTGAGGAATCCGAGGATCGGCACTGACTGGAGGATGTCGAGCGCGGGGACGATGATCTGCCCTGCGCGGCGGCTGCGCGCCGCGAGGGTGGCGACGGTGAGGGTGAAGAGAGTCGAGGCGGCGAGCGCTGCGAACATGCGGATGACGGTGCGCAGCGCATAATATGGCAGGTAGGCGGGATCGAGCGTCACCGGCTCGAGGTGGAGCTTCGCCAACGGCTCGACCGCCCCTTCGGCGCCGCGGAACACCAGCAGCGCCAACGCCGCGAGAATCACGAACGCGATCCCGTCGGCCCGGTTGGGCTGAGTCAAGCGCAGCATCCGCGAGAAAGGCGGCAATGCGCGCAGGGGCTGCTTTTCAGGGCTCATATCTCACCTCGGCGGACTGCTCGGACAGGCGGCGCGGGCATCGCCATTTTCGCCGCCAGAAGCGCCACGAGCGGAAGCCGGCCTGCGACAGCCGCGACGCCAGGCGCAGGGCAGCGACAGTCAGCGCCGGCCATCGGAAATCGACGCGAAGCCTCAGCCTGGTGGCAGACTGCACGAGACGGGCGGCGAGCAGCCAGATGCCGGCAGGCATCATTGCCTCCCACCACAATGCGTGGCGTCGCCGAGCCATCAGCCAGCCATCTCAAAGGGCACCATGTAGCCGAACGGCCAGCACATTGGCGGGGCCGCGGTCGCGGTTGTAGGCGGGATTGGCGATGAACTGATAGTCGAGCGTGACATCGACGCCGCGCACGGGCTGCCAGTCATAATAGGCTTCCGCAATCATCTCCGGCCCGGGATGCGGGAGCTTGCCGTCGCCCACCAGAACGCCGACCCCGCCCGCGCTCAGATAGCGCTCGTGCGCCTTTGAAATGCCGTTGATGATGGCGGCAAAGCCAAGCGTGTCGGCAGCGCGGCCCCAGCTCTTGCCTTTCAACGCGCCGCCCAGCGACGCCGTGCGGTCGATGTCGGTGAAGTCATAGGGTTCGATCGCGCCGTCGGTGATCCCGGCACGCGCGAACAGTCCGAGTATATCGGTTACTTCCTGCTCGATATTGATGTCCCCGCCGAGCCGGGTCATGCGCCGCCGCGTCAGGCTGGGGTCGACCGGTCGACCGGTCGTCGCCGCAAGCGCCACCGCATCGTCGAACCGGCTGAAATTGCCGCGGTTGCGGAACAGGGTCACGCGCACCGCGCCTGAATGGCCGGCGATGGAGTGACGATGCTCAGTCTCGGCGACGAGCTGATACTGGCTGAAATCGCGCTCGAGCGTCTCGCCATTAGGCACCTTGGAAAGGTTGAATGCGCCAAGCCGCAGCGTCCACGGCCCCTGATACCATTCAGCCGCGACGCCATAGCTGTAGCCCCAGGCATCGGCGGCATAGTCGAAGCTGCCCGCATCGACGACTGACCAGTTGAGGAAGTCGCCGCGCGGATCATGCGCGTAGCGGTTGGTGTCGAATATGTCGCCGACGCCAAGCTTGCCGAGGGTAAGCACGAGGCGGTTGGCGGTCATACTGCCGGCGAGCTGATTTGCGACGCCTGCCACGTCCTGGGACTCGCCGCCGAGGTCGATCCTTTGCCGAAAGAACAGCCGCTGGAGGCGGACATAGGGGCTGGACTTGCCGACCTTATAGGCCTCCGCGCTCGGGAAGCCGGCCGCACCGAGCGTATTCGACAAGCCGAAGCCCTGGTCGATCTCGGGATTGACCCACAGCTCCGCGCCGCGCCACGGCCGCACGCCCGCATAAAGCGTCGCATCGAACGTCTCCTTCACCTGACCGGGGGCGAGGCTGTTGGCTGCCTCATAAGGCGAGCGGAAATCGAATACGCCTTGCGTGACGAAGGTCGCCTGGGCGTGAATCGCCACATCCTGCGCGGATGGCGCCGGGCGTACCGCCGGCTGCGCTGTGTCCTGCGCGGCCGCCGGAACAGAGGACAGCATTGCCAGCGTTAGGCAAAGCGCCATTGCGCCTGAAAAGGTCCGGATGGTCATTGGATGATCCCCCTCGCCGCCGTTCTAGCAGCGCTGCGTGACATTCGGTGCGACGCGCGCATCTGCGCAGGGCGCCGGCAGGCCGGGACGATCATCGAAACGTACTGATGGGCGACAGGCCGGAGCAGGGCAAGAGTCAGGGTCATGAGGCGACCTCCTTGTCAGAAACTCGGATGGCACCGAGCCCCGAAAGGCGCCGCCGAACTGTCAGCCCTTGGGCAAACGCTCGAACAACGGCCTTTTCCGGACCCGGTCGTTCACGGCGATGGCAGGCGTCGAGGCCGAGCCTCGACTGTCTCCTTCGCCGGACGGGGGGTTGGATCGGCTGCTCACTCTGGTTCCCATACTCGTGTCGTGGCGGCGTGGCATGCGACGCTGGCCGGGCCGCCACCCGGCGACTCGACATGGCGCGTCCTATACCCTAGGGGACTATATTATCAAGGGGCATGGAAACCAGCACCGTGAGTCACGTCGCGAAAGAGAAGCAGAAGCTGCTTAACCGGCTCAAGCGACTGCGCGGGCAGCTCGAAGCGATCGAGCGCGCGGTCGAGGCGGACACCGAGTGCGCGTGCGTCCTTCAGCAGGCAACCTCGTGCCGCGGCGCGCTCGACGGGTTCATCGCCGAGGTGATCGAGGACCATATTCGCGAGCACATGGTCGATCCTGAGGCGCCGCGCGACGATCCCCGGACCCAGGCCGCGGAAGAGCTGGTCTCCATTGTCCACGCCTATCTGACCTGAGCGATCCGTTCTTACCTCCACCGAAACGACCACCCGGTGGCACATCCCGACGCCCATGCTGGCCACGTTCAAAGCCGCGTCTCAGTCAATTTCGACCGCGCATTCATCATCGCATCGTACTCAATGCAGCGTTCGTGATCGCGGAGGTGCTGTTCGACCTCGCCGCCCATTTCACTCGCGCTGCTCGCGTGGCGCGGCCGCACCCTGTCAGGCGTGCTCGGGCTCGCGCTGGTTCGGCTGGGCGGTAGATCGCCGAGACCTCGATCGCTCGCGAATTGCGGGCATGACGGCTCGAAAGCTGTTGCACCGCGACGCCGCGCTCTCACGCCCGAGGAACGCGTGTCGATCTCGATGCCCGGAATTCATGCGATCCCGACCAAGCCAGGTCTTCCGCTGCGTGTCGCGCGCAACCGGGCCTACATCGAGCGCCTGACAGTCCGGCGAGTTTCCTGAACAGCGCCTGACGTGACCCCCCCGAACGGCCGAACATCCAGCGGACGCAATTTTCGGTGATCGCCACTTGTAAGGTGCCTGTAAGGCTTGAAGCGTATTCCAGCCGAACACGTTGCGCGGACCTTGCCCGACCGCTCGTCCGGCTGTTGCAGCCTAACTCATCGGGAGTGGCCGGTGTCGTCACGCAGAATTCGTCTCAGCGTCCGTTCGCTCCTGTCGGTCGCGCTGGTCAGTCTGGTCGTTCTGGGTTACGCGATTGCGGCGCCGATCAGCGCGGCGCCTGCCTTCGCCCTTATATGTCTCGCCTTTGCAATAACCGCGATCCTCGGAGGACGCGCTGCGGCACTGGCCGCGATTGCCGTAGGGGCGCTGGAGTCGGCCTTTGTACTGCCGGGGGAGGGGTTCGCCGTCAGCAACCCGGGCGACGCTCTGAGCCTGATCGCAGCTATCACGACTGGTCTATTGATCGCCTGGTATGTGGGACGCGTCGACGTACTGAGGGAGGATGTCAGAACAAGCAGCCAGATCGCGAACTGGAAAAGCGTGGCCCATTCCGAGCTGACTCATCGGTTGACGAACGACCTCTCGATCATGGTGGCGATGGCGTCGCTCAAAGGTCGCGAGGCGAAGAGCGTTGAGACGCGCGAAGCGCTCAACGACTTAGGCGAGAGGCTCGTCGTGCTTGGGCGAGTCTATCAGCGCCTTGACGTACGTGACCGCGATCAGGACGATAATGTCAGTGCCCGCGAGTTCCTTTACGACCTGTGCGACGATCTGCAGCTGTCGACGCTCAGTATGAGTTCATTGGCCTTGCAGCTTGACGTTGATGACATGGTGCGCCTGCCGATCCGAACCTTGAGTGTCGTCGGACTGATCATAAACGAGTTGCTGACGAATGTGCGCAAGCATGCCTATCCCGAGCGAGATGGCGGACAGGTGCTGCTCTACCTTCACCGGCATGTATTTCTGCCGAATTGCCTGGAGCTCGTCGTCACTGACGACGGCGCAGGCTTTGCAGGTGGCATGATCCGGCGCGAAGCTTCGGGCTCAAATCTTCTGAGCATGCTGGCTAGCCAGATCGGCGGAACACTCTTCTATTCGAGGATATTGCAGACGACGGTCGCGACGCTGCAATTTCCGGCACCGCCCGCGCCGCGGCTGGAGGCGGTCCCGGTAATCCGCGCTGATGTCGATTCACGATTGGGATCCGGCGAAGCCAGGCCGGCTCACCGCCAAGAGCAACCCAGCGAGGCGCATGGGGAAGATCGCGTCTGACGCCCGATTGGCGGTACAGCCAGTACAATCGAGGCTCGTCAACCTCGACTTGCCAAACCGTATGGCCCATGAAGTCCCGGTGACGATCCGGGCTTATCTCTATGACGCCGCAGGGCATGATCGAGAGGTCTCGATTGACGAGGTCGACGCCGGCTCGATGACCGATCAGACCCTTTTGTGGATAGATCTTGAGGATGTCGGGGAGGAAGAGAGGAAGCGGGTCGCCGAGTTGCTTGCCATAGAGCTGCCGAGCAGCCTTGCATGCGTCGCTGATCCTGGTGAACCAAGACTGCAGAATTTTGGCGCATTCCTTTCGATACGCTTGTCGTTGCCCCGTACAAACGAGCTGAGCGCCGAGAATGACCAGCCGCGATTAGCCGACTCGAACGATACGACGCTGTTTCTCATCAGTTCGCGGTGGCTTGTCACGGCGCACGCTGGAAAAGCTCCCTTGCTCGAGCAGTTTCGCGACAAGGATCGTGCCGAAACGATGATCGGGGCACTCAGTCCGGCGTCGTTGGCAGCAGCCCTTTTCGACTGGCATCTGGGTCTCTTTTTCGAGGCTGCATCGGCGATCGCGATCGACGTCGACGCCCTCGATGAACGCGTCCTGCGCGACAGGGCCAACAAGTCGCTGCTCGGACGCATCGTCATGCTGCGGCGCAAGACCTCGCGCCTCCGGATTGCGCTCGTCGGAAATCGAGCGGTTTTCTATGGCCTCTCGCGACCCGACTGTTCGATCGTGTCGCAATCGGACGCTGCGGAACATTATATGATGCTGGTGGCACGCTTCGAGCGGGGCCTGGACGAGATCGAGCGCGTCCGCGATCTGATCAACGGCAGCTTCGATCTTTTCACGTCGCGCAGCGGACTCCAGACCAACGCGCTGATCAAGGCCCTGACGATCATCACAGCGATCCTGGGATATGTCGGCGCGGTGGCTGGCGTGTTCGGCATGAACCTCAAATCGTCATTATTTGAGGGCGGCGATGGCGAGCTCGAGATGATCGTCGGGTTCATCGCTGTGACAACGATTCTGGCCCTTGTCGTGGCCCGCGTACGAAAATGGATCTGATGCGCCCGGTGGATCCGTCGCGCGATCGACCCGGAACGTACATCGTGGCGCAGCAATAGTCGCAGAATCGCAGAAGTGTGGATTGCGGCATCGAGGCCGTCATGATCGCGCTGTCGGGCTTTCGAAGGCGGCTTCCATCGGAGTCTTGAGCCGCTCAGGGATGATTTTCACCATGTCCTCATGCCCTTGCGGCGGCAACCACAGGCGGACGAGAGTGGGAAAGGTGTGATCTATTCCTTCAGCGCGGGTGCGGCGCCCATTGCCCCTTTTCCGACGTCGCGGCGCGCTAGGATCTTCTTCGAATTTACCAGGCTGTCACCCCCGCTTCATGCGTCGTAGCCGACACGCAATTTGATGATCAAGATATTGCTCCCGACCTTGGTCCTGGCCCTATGCTTGGTGGCGGCGCGGCGCCTGATCCTGATGCGGCGGCGCCGTATCCTTCGACGAGCACGCCAGATGCGCCGAGAAGAGGAAGAGAGGCGGTGGCACAGGGCGACCGGCCAGTTCATTGGCGATGATTGGAAGCCTTAAGCGACGTTCTTGGCCCCCTCAGCTGAGCGGCTGCCATTCTTCCTCAATCGCGCAATGTTCCGCTTTCCAGTTGCTGGGCGCGCCCGCGATGATCGCCTCGCCACTCACTCCGGGCGGAACCTCAGGTGTTTAGGGAAAGAAGCATGTGGTCACGCGTCGTCCGCAATCGCGCGCCTCGCCACTGTCCAACCTGACGCCTCCATCGATCGCGAGCCGCGCCGTCGTGGAGCCGCGGCGCCGCTATTCGTGAGTCATGGCCTACGTAGCACCCCCAATATCGCGCCCGCCCGCGGCGCGCGAAAACTCCGCTCATTGGACGCCATCTAGGAGAAGACCAGTGAGCACCGACCACACCGCGCCGTCCGCTGATCTCTCACGGCGCAACCTCCTGCATCTCGCCCTTGCGGGAGGCGGCCTGCTTTTTGCCGTAGCAATACCTTCGTCAGCGATGGCGTCAGGCAAGGTGGCGAAGAAAGCGGTCCAGTATCAGGACTCGCCCAAGGGTAAGTCGCGGTGCGATAATTGTCGCCAGTGGCAGGCACCTGCCGCATGCAAGTTGGTCGACGGCCCGATCAGCCCGGCAGGCTGGTGCATGATCTATGCGCCCGTGCCCAAGGCCTAGGTGATGCCTATAGATACGTCGCCGCCCGTGTCCGGGCGCAGCTGTGCGATCCTCGGAGGCGCGTTGCTCGCGGTGAGTGTTGCAGTGGTGATCGGCGCACCGGCGCGCGCGGTGCCGAGTTTCGCGCAGCAGACCGGGCAACCCTGCCAGGCGTGTCACGTCGGCGGATTCGGGCCGCAACTCACGCCGTTTGGTCGCGCTTTCAAGCTCGGCGGCTACACGCTGCGTACCAGCGCCAGCATCCCAGTATCTGCGATGGCGGTCGCCTCCTTTACCAGCACGAAGCGGGCCCAGGCAGCGCCGCCGGCCGACGGCTTCGACACCAACAACAATACCGCGTTCGACCAGGGCAGTATTTTCCTTGCCGGCGGTATCGGATCGCATTTCGGCGGCTTCGTCCAGACCACCTATGATGGCGTCGCCAAGAGCTGGAGCTGGGACAACCTGGATCTGCGTGCGGTCGGCACCGGGAAGATCGGCGGCAAGGACCTCGTCTACGGGCTCAGCATCAACAACAGCCCGACTGTGCAGGACGTATGGAATACGCTGCCGGCCTGGGGATATCCTTATACGAGTTCCGCCCTCGCGCCGGCGCCGGCGAGCGGGCCGCTGATCGCCGGCGGGCTTGCCCAGAATGTACTCGGCGTAACTGCCTATGCCTGGCTCGATTCCAAATTCTATCTCGAGGCGGGCGGGTACAGCACGCCGCGCGCCGGCACCCTGCGCTGGCTCGGCGCTGATCCGCTCGATCCCGGTGATATTCACGGACTCGCTCCGTACGGGCGGGTCGCGTTCGAGAATCAGATTGGCGGCGGCACGCTCGAGGTGGGCGCCTTCCTGCTCAAGGCTGATTTGTGGCCGGGGCGCGACCGCTCGGCGCAGCTCACCGATCATTATGCCGATGTCGGCGTCGATGCCTCCTGGCTGCGCACGATCGGAGACGACACGTTGACGCTCAACGCCCGCTACACGCATGAGCACCGGTCGCTCCGTGCGACCTGTGCGCTCGGCATCGCTGATGGATCGATCGATCCGGTGCCGCCCGGCGACTGCGCCGACGGCTCGCTGCACGAGGTGCGCGCCGACGCCTCCTATTACTGGCACAACAAGATCGGGGCGACGATCGGCGCGTTCGATCTGGCCGGGACGGCCAACCCGTCGCTTTACCCGGACAGCCGCACCGCGCGGCCAGACAGTTCGGGGATTCTGTTGCAACTCGACGGAACGCCGTTTGGCGGAAACCATTCGCCGCTCGGACAGCGTTTCAACATGCGCGTCGGCGTGCAATATACCGCCTATACCCGCTTCAACGGGGCGCGGCTCAACTATGACGGTGCCGGTGCCAACGCAGCCGACAACAATACCGTGCGGCTTTTTACCTGGATCGCCTTCTAGCCGTCGGATTGCTTGACGGAAATCGGAATCGGGCCGGGTCGTGACCTGCCATGTCGGGCTACCTGCTCGAGCGGGCATTCATATCGGTGGGCCTGACCCGGCGGGTCGCCATGGGCGAAGCTTCGATCAGGTGGCGCTGATCCTGATCCAGAGGGCAAGGATGCTGATCCTTGACGGGCCGCCTACCGGGCAATGATTGGCTTTGTGTCGATCCCAGTCGAGCGTCTCGCGGACCTGCCTCTTTCCGAGCCATCGCAGATAGTTAGGGAAATGGCTCGGCGCTTCACCGCCTCTCGGCGCTGAGCGCGTCGAGGCCGCGCCGCATGACGATTAATTCATGAGACGGGCCGAGGCGCTGTCACTAATCCACGTTAGAATCTGGAAGGCATGGAAAAGGATTGCGTGTGGACCGAGGCGTTGCCTATCAAATCCACGAAGCTGAAGAAGCGCTTCTTGCTCAGCTGCGCACGCTGCGACGCACCATCCGGACCGAGCCGGGCGCCGGCGCACCCGGCCTGACCCTGACCGCTGGTCAGAGGATCGCTGATACGGTCGCCTCGACGATGGGTTCCTGGCGCTTCATTATCATACAGACGACGATCCTGCTCTTCTGGATCGTGCTGAACGTCACTGCCTATATCCAGCGTTGGGATCCCTATCCCTTCATCCTGCTTAACCTCGCTCTGTCGTTCCAGGCTGCCTACGCGGCGCCGTTCATCATGATGAGCCAGAACCGCCAGCAGGATATCGACCGCCAGGCCGCCGAGACCGATCACCAGATCAACATCAAGGCCGAGCTCGAGATCGAGTTGCTCCATCAGAAGCTCGATAAGTTGCGCGAGACCGAAGTTCTGTACCTGACCAAGGCAGTGAGTGAGCTGACCGAGCTGCTCAACCGCTCGGGCCTGTGTGCGCCACCTGACCCCCAGGCGGCCTCCCCGGCGTGACTTGCGGTCCGGCATGCGAAAGCGAGACTGGCTCCGCGCGCGCTGGTCCGCGGGCCTGCCAATCGCATTGATGTGGAAACGGAGAATGCCAATGGAACCGGCCGATGCAAAAGATCTGATCGACGAGGCCATCGAACGGGTCGAGGAGCGGCAAGGGGCCGAAGAACGCGCCGAGCGTGACCAGGAGCGACGCTTCAGGGACCGTGTCTCCTTGATGGTCGGTGGGTTCGCCGTGGCGCTGGCGATCGTCCACATGGCAGCAGCGGGGGCACAGCGCGAGAGTCTCCTCAAGGGAATCGAAGCATCCGATGCCTTCGCCTATATGCAGGCCAAGATCGTCCGGGAAACAGTACTGAAGACCGCTGCGGCCGAGACCGGGGCTGCGCCTGCCGATCGTGAAGGATGGCGAAAGGAAGCTGTGCGTCTCCGGCGCCCGGACGCAGCTGGTCATGGCATTGGGCAGCTTGAGGCCGCTGGCGCCAGCCAGCGTGCTGCCGGCGAACGTGCCGCGAGGAGCGGCGAAGGTTATGAACTCGGCGAAACCGCGCTCCAGATGGCAATCGTCCTGCTATCGATCGCGATGGTCGCGCGGTCGCGGTGGATCGCCATCGGTGCCGCTGCTGTTGCAGGCCTCGGCGTCGCGACCGCAATCGCTACCAGCGCCGGCATCTTCCTCTGACTTCATGGATACCGCGATACCCGCGCGAAGATAACCGCCGGGCTCTTCGACGTAGCAATCGCAGCCTAGGAAAAGCGAGAGCGCGTTACCCAAAAGCACGCACGGCAGCCGCGGCGCCCGATCCCGAACCCGTTGGATGGGCAATCTCGCCCTGGGCAGGATGACTGAGCCTCACCGCGAGGAAAGCTATCCGAAGATGAGGCAGCTATCGCGGCCCGGCGCTGTTCATTGCAATCGGGCCGCCATTCAATTGGCGCGTCTGCCGACGGGCATGAGGTGGCCATCGTGCGCCTCGTCTCACCGAGACCTGCACGGTCACCCAGCCTGACCAGAATACCGTGGCCGCCCTGATCGAGAAGCCCGGCCATGCTCAGCCGCAATTGGCCGCCATGATCTGCGGCCCAGCGAGCGTCTCGACAATCACGGCTCCGGGGCCTCATAGTCGGGCGCGGGGAGAGATGTCGATCTGGGTCAACGGTCGGCTGGACCGATATGGCGGGGCATGGCGGTCAATGCGAACAACCGGTTTGCCCGCATTTGTGATTGTCCGGCGCAGAGGCGTCGTCGCGAGTGGCTTGTAAGCAAAGTCTCCATGCGGGGGCGCCCAACGGATCGCTTCGACGCCCTGGACTGCCTGTGCGGACCACTGATCGATCGATCTCATCGCGGTCGCCGGTACTCGACTTTGATTCCGGTTATCTCGTGATAATCGGCGGTCCTGATCAATGCTCCGAAGTGCGCATATCCAACTCCTTTCGGAGAAAGCGCTTCCCACCTGGTGTCCACTTCGATCGCAGGTCGTCCATTGGACCGGTGGGCCGTAACGTGCAGATGCCCCGATAGCGGACCGTAATCGATCGTCGAATAATAGACCTCCCCCGTGATCCCCAGGCCGCCCTTGACCGGCACTGCCTTTACGCCAACGATCTGCATATGCGGCCCGGCAATGCTGCTGGTCGGTATCGGTAAGCTCGGCACCGTCGCGCAAGCACAAAGCGCGAGGAGGGGAAGGATGGCGATGAAAGGGCAGTGGTGACGTCGTCTGCCCGTCCGGTGCAGCAACCGGTCGGCCAAATCGTTGAATGAGGCTGGTAAGGTGAACCGCGCGCGAATGTCGCGTTGCGCAATTCTGCTTGACCTGCCCGCCCCAGGATCTTCAGCCTTTCGGGTCCGGGCAACGTGTCCGGCCGACGGGTGCCAGAAAGCCGCTAATCGAGAGTCCATATCTAGGATTTCCGTGCGACCCAGAGCTGGTCGTGCGGGAGGTCGAGAATGATCCGTGAACCGGCAAAGGCGCCCATGCCAATCGCAGCTGGAGCTAAGCGCTGCTTCCCGTCCGCAAGCCCTAACTCGAGATTACCGATTGTCGCATCGCCACTCCTCACCGGTCGAGGCTCCCCGGCGCTCAGAGAATGCGTGGCTGAAAGAGTGGCCCGGTCGACCTTCAATGCGCCGGGATCCGCTAGGTCGAGCACCGCCTCGACAGCCGGGGAATCGCCGACTTGGATGGGGAGCATGCGCGATCCGTCCGGACCTTGCATCAGAGCAATCGATTGGAGGTGCTGCGTTGCACGCCGATATTCGAACGGAAGCACGAGCCGTATCGTGCGGTGGACGAAATCGATTTCGAACACATGTGCGGCGAGAATGTCCCGGCCGATCACGAAGTCGCGATCCGCGCAGCATTGATCTCGCCCGATCTCGACTGTGTCGATGTCGAAATTCTCGGCGCCTATCCCGATAGTGAGAGGTCGACGAAGCTTTGCGACGGTTCCCTTCAACGGGGCGGCTTCGTTGCCCAAATGAAGCCTGGCCGCGAACCGCGGGCTTACCACCGTGTCCTTCAGCGCCGGGTCGATCGCGCCATGAGCAGTGTGCCCGTTGATGGTCACGGGCAATATCAGCGTTGCCGTTATGAGAATGAACTTGTTGCTCACCGCTCCGATGACACCACTCATGACTTATTCCTCACCAGATTGGGATAGGACGCCGCCGCCGAGTGCCTGGAACAGCGCAATGGTGTCGCTGAGCCGGGCTGACTGAGCCTGGATCAGTTGCAGCGATGCCTGTGCCGCGGCCGCGCTCGCGTTCAGCAGTCCAAGCGTCCCGACGCCGCCGAGTTCGAGCTGACGTCGCGAGAAACGGAGATTCTGCGTGGCTGCCTCATCGGCGCGGAGCGCTGCATCCACTGCGTCGCCGTCGGTCTTGAGACCGGCCATGGCGTCGCTGACGTCGGCGAAGGCCTGAATCGCCGTTGACCGATATTGCGCCTCGGCGCCGTCGAGAGCTGCCTCGGCTGCCCGTTGCTGATGGCGCAGGGCGCCGCCGTGGAACAGGGGCTGCGTGACGCCGCCGAGCAGTGACCAGAATGGATTTCCCGATGCAAATAGGTCCGAGATCCGCGTGGCCTGCCCGCCGAGCGTCGCCCCCAGGCTGAAGCTCGGCAATCGCGCCGCTATGGCGGTTCCGACATCGGCGGCGGCACCCCGCATCTGCGCTTCGGCGGCGCGCACGTCGGGCCGGTTGTCGATGATCGCCGAAGGCAGGGCGACTGGAAGTCTTTGCGGAAGCTTCAGATCCGCTAACGTTGGTAGCCGTGGCGGAGCGCCGCCTGGTGCGGTGCCGGTCAGCGTGGCAATCAAGCCAAGCTGGTGCTCGCGCTGCCGGAGCAGCGGCGGCAGGGCGCCTTCCGCCGTCGCCAGCAGCGTTTGTTGGGCAGCGACGTCGACTGCGCCGATATCGCCCAGCGCCTGACGCCTGCGCAGGAGGGCGAGCAGGTCGGCGTTGGACTCTATTCCGGCGCGCGCGGCATCGATCTGGGCGGCCAGCGATGCCTGGGTGATCACTGCGCCGACGAGATTGGCGACGACGGTGTTGCGCGCAGCGAGCAGGCGATACCGCGCGACCTCCGCTGCCGCTCGTGCCGAAGCGATCCTGCTGCGGCCCTGGCCGAACACGTCGAGAGGATAGCTGACCGTGAGCTGTGCTGTGTGCAATGTGTAGAGGTAAATATTGGGGTCCGGCAGCGGATTCGCGAGCGTTTTTGACGCCCTAAGCCGCTGCGTCTGATAGCTGGCATCGACCTGCGGCAGCGCGCTTCCCGCCGCCACCGCGCTTTGTTCGCGCGCCTGCCGCAGCGATGCCTCGGCGCTGGCGAGATCGTTGTTCGTGCGGAGCGCGCGGTCGACCAGCTCATCAAGCGCATCCGAGCCGAACGCGCGCCACCAGTCGGCCCTGACGCGCGCGCCAGGCTCTATTCGTTGGGCGGGACCGGACGCCGGCCCAATTGCGGATTCGGCGACTGGAGGCGGTAGGGAGATCGCCGTTTGGGGATGCCGGGGCCCCAGGTTGCAGGCAGCCAGCGTCAGTGGTGCGAGCAGGAAGAAGCGCTTCATGCTGGATCGCCTGGAGGAAGATGGGGGCCGTGGCCGACATACCGCCCATGCGCCCCCTGATCATGGCGTGCGATCCGGCGCGAGAAGCGGTCAATCAGCACCGGCAGCAAGAGGAGGATCAGCACCGGCGCCAGCGTCATGCCGCCCACCACGACCAGTGCGAGCGGTTTCTGCACTTGACTACCAATCCCGCTTGAAAGGGCGGCCGGCAGCAGGCCGATCGCGGCAGCGAGGCAGGTCATGATCACGGGACGCATGCTCTTGTGTACCGTGGCCGCGATTGCGGCCGCTCGCGAAGCGCCTTCCCCGATCGCCTGGTTGAACGTCGTGACCATCAGGATACCATCCATGACCGCTATGCCGAACAGGGCGACGAACCCGATCGCGGCCGAGATGCTGAAGGCAGTGCCGGTCAGCGCCAGGGCCAGGACGCCGCCGACGATCGCCATCGGGATGACCGAGAAGGCGAGCATGGTGTCGATGAGCGAGGTGAAATTGGCGTAGAGAAGGATGAGGATCAGCCCCAGGCTGATCGGTACGACGATCTCGAGCCGAGCGGCCGCGCTGGTCAGATTCGCAAGTTCGCCTGCCCATTCGAGATGGTAGCCGGATGGCAGTTTCACATTGCGGGCGATTCGGGAGCGCGCTTCGCCGACGGCGCTGCCCAGATCGCGGTCGCGCACGCTGAACTTGATCGGGACATAGCGCTCCTGATGTTCCCGGTAGATGAAGGAGGCCCCGGACGTGAGCCGCACGGATGCGACCTCGGATAAGGGGACCTGAATGAGGCCGCTGCCGTTTGGGGCCGGTGCGCCGATTGTGATACGCCGGATCGCCTCGAGGCTGTCGCGCTGCTCCGCCCTCAGCCTCACCACGATCGGGAAATGTCGATCTGTGCCGCGCTCATACAAGTCGCCCCGGCTTTGGCCGCCGACGGCGGCAGCTACCGTTGTATTGATGTCGTCAGGGGTCAGCCCGTAACGGGATGCGGCCAGTCGATCGACTTCGACCTGGACACTGGGCTGTCCGAGCGAATTCGACACGCCGAGGTCGGCGATGCCGCGCACCTTGGCCATCTGGTCCTGGATCTCTCCTGCCAGCTTCTCGAGGGTCTTCAGATCCGGGCCGAAGATTTTCACCGAGTTGGCGCCCTTCACGCCCGACGACGCTTCCTCGACATTGTCCTCGATATATTGCGAGAATTCGAAATCGACGCCGGGGTAGCGCGTGCGCAGGCGCTGCTGAAGGTCTGCGGTCAGCATATCCTTGCTCATACCGGAGGGCCATTGAGCGGCGGGCTTCAGCGGGGTGTAAAATTCAGCATTGAAGAATCCCGTCGCGTCAGTGCCATCGTCGGGGCGGCCATGAGTCGAGATCACGCGCTCGACCTCGGGATAGCTGGCGATGATGTTGCGGATGCCGTTGACGGTCGGCTGACCTGCCTCGAGCGAGATCGACGCCGGCAGCGTCGCGCGGATGTACAGATTGCCCTCCTCGAGATGGGGCAGGAACTCGACGCCGAGGGTGCGCACTGCGATCAGTGCCGCGCCGATGAGGAGGACTCCGCCGCCGACCGCCAGCACGCGATTGGCCAACGCAAAGGCAGCAGCCGGCTCATAGAGGCGACGCAGGCTCCTGACGATCCGGGTCTCGACCTCGCTTATCCGGTCCGGGAGCAGAAGGGCAGCCAGCACGGGAGAGACGGTGAAGGTCGCGATCAGGCCGCCCGCGATGGCATAGGCATAGGTCTTGGCCATGGGGCCGAAAATATGCCCCTCCACGCCGGTCAGCGTGAACAGCGGCAGGAAGCTGGCGATGATGATCGCGGCCGCAAAAAAGATCCCGCGGCTGACCTCACTGGATGCGTGGAGAATCGCCGAGAATCGGCTTGCCTGGGTCGCGTGGCCGCGACCGCCGGTAATATGGGCCGATCGTTCGACCATGTGGCGGTAGACATTCTCGACCATGATCACGCTGGCATCCACGACCAGCCCGAAATCAAGGGCCCCGACCGAAAGCAGGTTGGCGGACTCGCCCTGTAGGGTCAGGATAAGGACGGCAAAGGCGAGCGCGAATGGAATCGTGACCGCAACGATGATCGCGCTTCGCAGGTCGCCCAGGAACAGCCATTGCAGGAGGAAGATGAGCAGAACCCCCATGACGAGATTGTGCATCACCGTGTGCGTGGTGACCGCGATCAGATCCGACCGGTCATAGATGCGCTCGAGCCTGACGCCGGGGGGCAGGACGCCGGTCGAGTTGATCGTTTCGACCTCTTGCTTCACGGCGGTGATCGCCGGCATGGACTGAGCGCCGCGCTGCATCAGCACGATCCCCATGACGATGTCATCGTCGCGGCCTTCGCCCGCTATGCCGAGACGCGGCGCGTTGCCGACCCCAACCGTCGCCACATCCTTCAGCAGGACCGGCGTGCCGCCATTGGTCGCAATCAGGACGTTTTGAATCTGGTCGGTTGACTGAATGAGTCCGATGCCCCGTACGATGGCCGCCTGGGGCCCGAAATTGACCGTCTCGCCACCGACATTGCCGTCGCTCCTGCCGATCGCCGAGAGGACCTGACCGATCGTGACCCCGTGGGCGACGAGCCGGTCATTATCGACCGTCACTTCGTAGCTGCGCAGCTTTCCGCCCCACCCCGTCACGTCGACCACGCCGGGGATGCGTTTGAATCGCCGCTGCAGAACCCAGTCCTGCAGCGTCTTGAGATCCATCACAGAATAGCCGGCGGGTGCGACGATCCGGTAGCGATAGATCTCCCCGATCGGGCTTGTCGGCGATATCTGCGGTTGAGCATTGCCCGGCAGGGTGCCGAGCTGGCTGAGGCGTCCGAGCACCAGCTGCTGCGCCTGCTCGAAGCTCACGTCATAGCTGAACTGGATGCGCACATCCGACAGGCCGAACAGCGATATCGATCGCACTGTCGCTACATGGGGAATGCCGGCGATCTGCACTTCGATCGGCGTGGTGACGTTGCGCTCCATTTCCTCGGCCGAGATGCCGGGGCTCTGGGTGACCACTTCGACCATGGGCGGCACCGGATCGGGATAGGCTTCGATGTTGAGGTGCGCGAAAGCGATCGCGCCCGCGGCGATCAGGCCGGCGAGCAGGGCGAGGATCAGCATGCGCTGGCGAAGCGCCTGTTCGACGACCCTGTTCACGCGGCAAGGCCCGCCTCGTTGACGAAGATCGCGCCGGCCGTGACGATATGCTCGCCTGGCCTCAACCCGGCACCGATCTTGTCCCACCCGCCGACGCTGTCGGTAACGACAACATTGCGCGAGAAAAGCAGGCCGCTCTTGCCAAGGACCCACACTCGCGCTGAATCGCCTTCATGAATGACGGCCGCAGCCGGCACCAGAACCGCGGAGCTTCCGCGATGGCGCTGGATGGCGAAGCTCGCAAACATGTCGGGTTTGAGCGCCAGATCCGCATTGGTCACGGTCGCACGAACCGGAAGGCGGTGACTGGTCGGGTCGAGTGCCGCGCCGATATTGTCTATCACCGCATGGAAGACTCGGCCCGGGAAGGCAGGCGTGGTCACCTCGACCGGGTCACCGACGTGCACGCTTGCCGCGTCGCTCTCGGCGATCTGGGCAATCAGCCATACGCGGCTGAGATCAGCGATGGTAAGAAGCGGCTTGTCGCCGCCGGCGCTCACATACTGGCCGGGCGCGACGTTGCGGCCCGCGACAATGCCGGAGACCGGGGCGTGAAAGGTCGTCTCGGCATAGATGCCGGCAATTTCGCCGGCTGCCTCAAGCCTCTTCACTTCCGCCGGGGTTTTGCCGAGCAGTGCGAGCTTGTCGCGAGCAGCTCCGAGCGCGGCATCGGCACTTCTCACTGCAGATTGCGCCGCGACCAGATCAGTCTGCGCCTGGCGAAAGTCCTTCAGCGCGCCGCCCGCTGTCTGATAGATCGCGGCCTGACGCTTTTCATTCTCGCTGACGGTCTTCAGCTGGGCAATTGCAGAAGCCCGTTGCGCGGCGGCGGCGAAGAGCGTGTTCCTTGCCTCGACGAAATCGGAGGAGGCGATCTTGAGCAATGGCTGGCCGCGCTCAACATGCTGTCCAGCCTGAACCAGCACCTCGCCGACCTGTCCTGAATAGGGCAGCACGATCGGCGTGCTGTGGTCCTCGTCGACCGAGATCGTGCCTGTCGCGCTGATCTGTCCCGGGTCCGGCCCGTAGCGAACAGTCTCGATCCTGAGCTGGGCGAGTTCATCCGGCGTCGCGCGGAAGGCGCCGGGCGGAAGCACCTCCGGTGCCGCTGGGGTCGGTGTCGAGATCCAGTGGATCAAGGTGACCAGACCGAACGTCAGGAGAATGGCAAGAGCGGCCCAGCCCAGGACGCGAAATTGCTTGGACTTCGAAAGGCCGGGCATGGCCGGCAGCGCTTCAATATGATGGTCGAACATGTGCCCCTGGCCGTTCAGCCTCTTGCGGCTGGAAATCGCGCCGGGCACTAGTCGGGCGCGCTTACATCAACCTTACGGCGCAGGAGGTGGCGTGCGGCTGCTCATCGTCGAGGATGACAGGGAACTTGCGGCCGCGCTCGCCAGTGCCTTTGCGCGTCGTTCGGTTTCCAGTGATCGCGCCGAAACCGCGGGTGATGCCGAGCTGATGCTTGCGTCAGCGCATTATGCAGCGATCGTGCTTGATCTTGGCCTGCCGGACGGGGACGGGCTCGTCCTGCTGCAACATCTCCGCGCGCATGGGAATCCGGTGCCGATCATCATTCTTACAGCGCGCAGTGATCTCGGCGACCGGGTGTCCGGCCTTGACGCCGGGGCGGACGACTATCTCATCAAGCCATTCGAGTTCGACGAACTATTTGCCCGCCTTACCGCAGTGTTGCGCCGGAAGGGCGGATTCCAGGGAAATCTGCTTACATTCGGCAACCTTCAGTTCGATATCGCGACGCGGGAGCTGCTGGTCGACGGCGTGGTGCTCGCCTTGTCGGTGCGCGAAACCGAGCTTGTCGAACTCTTGCTCAGACGCGACGGCCGGGTCGTTCCGAAACGCCTCGCCGAGGATCAGCTTTTCGGGATGAACGACAATCTGGGTTCCAACGCAGTCGAGGTCTATGTGCATCGCCTTCGACAGAAGCTTGAACGGGCTGGCGCTGCGACGCGCATAGATACCATCCGCGGCGTGGGCTATCTGATGCGGCTCATCGCATGAAATTTTCGCGGCCTAGGTCCCTCATCGCGCGCATCCTTCTTGCCGAGGGTGTCACGATACTCGTTGTCGCCCTCGCCCTTCCTGTTCTCCTGATCGCCGTACTCCACCGGACTGCGGCGCGTTACGAACAGGGCATCCTGATCGATCAGGCCCAGGCAATCGCCGCTGCCTTGCACCGCGCGGGCCCGCACACCGTTCAGGTGCGGCTGACCGGCGCGCTTCAGCCGATCTACGCAACGGGATATGACGGGCGCGCCTTCATCATCGTGGACAATGCCGGCACTATCCTGGCCACGAGCCTGAACGGCAGGGCGATTCCGTGGCATGACGCCCAGCGTGGCACCATCCCGTCGCAATTTCGCTCAGGTCACTTCGTCGGCGTCAGTCTGCCCGTCTTCACTGCCTTTGGCACTCTCTGGATCATCGTTTCGCAGGATGAAAGCGGTCCAGGCGCAATCATTGACGACGTCTCCCGGTCCTTTCTCTGGGAATATCTTGGGATATTGCTTCCCATCCTTCTGCTACTGCCGATCATCAACAGTCTTGCGATCCGCCGCCTGGTGCTCGAGGTCCGCGCGGTCTCACGTAGCGCCGCTGACATCAGCACGACGCGCCTGCACATGCGACTGGACGAAAGTCGAATTCCGGACGAGATCTTGCCGCTTGTCCATGCGACAAATCGGTTACTGGACCGGCTGGAGGCGGGCTTTCGGCAGCAGGGCGAGTTCGTCTCCAACGTGGCGCATGAGCTGCGGACTCCATTGGCTGCATTGCGCGTACGGCTTGATTCAGTCGAAGATGCCGCGGTGCGTTTAGCGCTCGACAGACAGGTCGAACGACTGTCGCACGTGGTCTCCCAGGTTCGCGACCTTGCTTCGCTTGAAAGGTTCACGGCCGATCAGCGGGAGGCGGTGGACCTTGGAGCCCTTGCACGAGAAATCATTGCCGACATGGTCCCGACGATTCTGGGAGAGCAGCATGCGATTGAACTGAGGGGCGGCGACAGTCGTGTCACCGTTGCCGGCAGCCGTACGTTGATCGGCCTCGCGCTGACCAACCTCATCGACAATGCCGTACGCCACACGCCGGCAGGAACAACCATAACGGTGACTCTCCTCCCGCGCGGGTTCTCGGTGGAAGATGACGGCCCCGGTGTCACCACCCGCGACGAGCATCAGGTTCGCAAGCGTTTCTGGCGTGCGGACCGCGCGCGCTCCGACAGCGCCGGGCTCGGACTGTCGATCGTGCAGCGCATCGTCGACGTTCATGAAGGATTCTTCTCCATGTCCAGCCGGCCGGGTGGGGGCGCCATCTTCAGCCTTGGCTTTCCGCCCGCGTCGGGCGCGACGTAAAAAGGGGAGGGGAACGGAATCGTCGACAGGCGTGACGAACGTCCAGGCGGGTGTGGACGCAGCACCTATACGCCTTTCCTCCACCGCGCTCGATCGCTCCAGCCGTCGGACTCAAGAGACGGTCGCGCCGACGATTGCTAGCTCTGCCCGTGCTGCGCCGTCGCAATAGTGCACGTTGCGATCGCTCTGATTCGCGCCGGCTCGCGCTTGCCCGTCCGGATCTGCTCCAGTTAGATAAGTGTCATTTTCGAGCTCGCCCGGGCAAGCTGGCGGCCGCCTGAAGCTTGACTGTCCGAGCCCTGGATGGATGGACAATATCGGCGTTGAATTGAAGGAACCCGGTCGCGATGAAGCTGCTCAACCTGACCCTGGCGTGCCTCGGCGCTGTCTTGCTTGCTGCTGGTCCAGCGGAAGCGCGGACTGAACGCGCGACCGTCGCGTTGACGTTCGATGACCTTCCTGCGCTGACGATCGTGAAGGACCAGGCATATGTGAACGATCTGAATGCCATGCTCCTGCGTGGGCTGAAGAGACACAAGATACCGGCGACCGGGTTCGTAAATGAATCCAAGCTCGATGACCTCGACAGGCCGCAGCAGATCGGCGTGCTCGAGCAATGGCTCGATGCCTCGATGGATCTCGGCAATCACACTTTTTCCCATGAATCGCCCAACACGCTGGGCGCTGCTGATTATATTGCCGACATCGCTCGGGGCGAGCCGGTGACACGTGGCCTCCTCGCGCAGCGGCATCGCCGGCTCGGCTGGTTCCGGCATCCCTATCTCGAGACGGGAACGCCCGAAGCGGTGAAGCGGGAGATCGACGCGTGGCTGCGCGGCCATGGCTATCGCATCGCGCCCGTCACCATCGATGCCGATGACTGGGAGTTCGCTGAACCCTATGACGATGCTGTCGTTCGCCACGATGAGGAGGGGCGTAAGCGCATCCGCGGAGTGTATCTCGACTACACCGCGAAAACGATCCTCTGGTATCGTGCGGCGGCTCGCGCGCTGTTTGGCAGGGACATCGCCTATGTCATGCTGCTGCACGCGACGCGCCTCAACGCAGACTCAATCGATGATCTCGCCGCTATTCTGAAGCGCGCGAACATGCGGCCGATCACGCTCAGACAGGCAATGAAGGATCCCGCCTATCGCATCCGCGATCCCTATGCCGGCAAGGACGGAATCGAGTGGCTCGAGCGTTGGTCGATGGCACTGCACAAGGAGCTGCCATGGGACAGCTTCAGCGAGGTGCCAAAGGAGATCGAGATTGCATATGACAGGATCGATCCGGACCGCTGACACGGATATAGGGTGCGGCGCGGTGGGCACGCCTCCTCGCTCACCACAGCCTTTTTCCGCATTTTCCCCCACGCCCGAGCCGAACACCGGCGCGATCAATTGCCTGAAAGCGCGGTCTTCCTACTCGAAGGGCCGCCACGCAGGGCGGACGCGGCGGCCCTTCCCGCTTGCCGGGCCAGGCATGAGGCGCTGGCCCGCCCGCGTGGAATCCTCAGCGCGTTGCGGCAATCGTGCTGGCGGCCTGATTTCCCGTAGCAGCCGCGACGATCCGGTTGCCGGATACCGACAGCGCGCCGCCGCTCACCGCGCTGGAGAGGAGGCGATCGGCCGCCCCTGTTACCTGGGCGGACACGGCGCCGGAATTGACCTGGCTGCTCGCCAAGGCCACGCCCGGCATGCCGCCGAGCGATGTCGCGGTGATCACATTATTCGCGGCATTGCCGTAAGCGGCAGCAGAAACTGTGTTGCCGGTCACGCCGACGCTCGAACCGGAAACCGTGGCGCTGCCGGCATTCAGGGGGATGGCATAACTGGTCCAGGCAGCGCTCGACGAGATCGTCCCCGAATTGGCCTGGACATTGAGAAGCGTCGCGCCGGCTTGCGCGCTTGCCGCGTTTCCTGCGATCGCGCCCGCCGGCGTCGGTGCCGGCGCCCCGGTCCCGGAGAGCGTGAGCGCGTTATCGGCGACATTGCCGCGTGCGAGGCTGGTGGTCGCGTTGCCGTTCAGCGCAACTGAGGATCCGCCGATATCAGTCAGACCCGCCGCATCGGTCCCGACAAGCGCAGCATTGGTCGTTGCCTTGGCGCTGACATCGGCGCTGCTCCTCTGGTTGCTGACGAGGCCGACCGTCGGCACGTCGCCCGAGACTGCAGCGGGCGAGACGCTGTTCAGCGCCCGGTTGGCTGCCGCGTCGGCGCTCGTCGAATTGTTTCCAATCGACACATCGGATCGATCTACATCGCCGGCACCGCCCGTGAGCAACCGCGTGGCCGCTATGGCGTCCGAACGCCCGGTAGCGACCTGCCAGTTCATAAGCACGTGATTGCCGGTGGCGTTCACCGGCCCGAGCGCAGCGAGCACGGGGCCGGTGCCGCCGGACATATCGTCGGCCTTGATCGCGGCGACGCTCAGGCCGTTATCCGCCTGATTGATCGCGGCACTGGCCTGGTTGGCATTGCCGATGAGCGACAGCGACGCCTTGTCGCCAGTACCCTTGGCGGCGAGGTCCATGGCGGAGCTTGCGACAACAGACGCCGAGCCGAACTGCAGTGAGGACAGGGCAGAACCGGGCGCCGGCGACTGATCATCGCCGAGGTCAGTGGCGGTGATCGCGAGACGATTGACCGCGGTGCTGCCTAAGGCGATCGACTGCTGCATATTGTCATCGACCGCGAGCGACGATTGGGCGCCACTCTGCGCCGCCGCGGCGAACCGTCCGGCAACCTGGCTGACCAGCGGCGTTGCGATCCCGCTCTCGGGCACGCCGAACTGCTGCTGGTTCGCCAGGGCGAACGTCGCCGCCGCACCGATGCCGTCAGCGAGAAGACCGGCTTCAGCCTTGTCATGTCCGCTGCCGTCAGCGATCGTGACGCCCGTCGCGGTCAGGGTGTTGGCGGCACTGTTGCCGGTCGCCGCCCCGTCGAGACTGTTCCCGCTGACCGTGAGGCTCGAGCCGGTCACCGGGCCCGATAGCGCGATCACCGCACCGCCCGGATCAGCGATCGAGCCGAGCGAGGCGATCAGGCTGCCGCTGCCGACCTGGAAATTGTTCAGATCGGCACTGGTGCGCATATCAGTGGCGGCGATCGTCACGGCGTTGGTGGCGTCATTGCGCGTCGCGGAGACGCGCGCGGCGTTGGAGTTTGCGGTCAGGACCGATCCGCTGACCGCGCCGCCGATGATCAGCTCGGTCCGGCCGCCACGTTGTCCGGCGGATATCGCGACATCACCTGAATCCTGGACATTCTGGACGCTCAGGGCGGCCGTCGTGGTCGCGGTTCCGTCGGCACCGACAAGCGCCGTGCCGACCGTATGGGAAGGTGTGTCGCCCGCCGTATCGATGCTGTCAGCCTTGACGTTCAACAGATTGCCACCGGCGCGGTTGCCGGCTGCGAGGGTCTGGATAGCGTTTTGCGAGGCCGACACGGTGGAGGCGTCGACATTGCCGGCAATAGCGGTGACCGCCCCGCCATAGGTGGACGCGATGACCCGACCATCATCGCCGAGCCGCTGGACCCCGGTCACGTTCGCGACGGCGCCGGTGCTGCCGTCACCGCTGCCTGTAGCCCGCGCGATCGACACGGCTGCGATATAGACACCGTTCGCCGACTGGTTGCCATAGCCGCCGGCCGCGAGCGTATTGCCGTCGTTCGCGAGCGAAGAACCGGTCAGCTCGCCGGCGATCGCGGCGGCAAAGGCTGGCCCGGTCCCGGACTCGCCGGCGCGGGCCTTGACGGCCGCGCCGAGAACCTGGCTGCTCAGCACGCCGTAGCCGGCATCGACCGTCGCGGCATCCGCGGCCAGGCCCGGCACCATCGAGGCAGGGCCGCCGTCAGCGCCGGGGGCAACGCCGACCGCCTGTACGCTCAGCGCATTGGCTGCCGCATTGCCATAGCCGATCGCGCGTTCGAGATTGCCGGAGAGCGACAGCGTGCTTCCCGAGACCGCACCCGCGCCAAGCGCTGTCTGGCCATAGCTGTGCGCGCCGACGGGCGAGGCGTCGTCGGTCTCGTCGACAGCGCCGTTGCCCGACTGAAGGCTGACGATCCCGGCGCCGCCCGCATTCCTGCCGGTGAGGGCGAGGCCGGCACTACTGTCATTGCCGAGCGCAATCGTCTCCTGGCTGTTGTGCTCGACCGCGAGAGCGCCGTCCGAAACGGCGCCGGCATCAAGCGTCACGCGCGACCCGTCGAGAAGGGCGCCGTTGACGGTTCCCTGATTGCGCTGGCTCGCCGCGATCACGCTGTCGGCGCCCGCGGCGACGCCCGCACTGCCGGCTTCGAGATGCGTTGGCTGGATGCTCGCTGCTGAATTTCCAACATCCGGTGCAAGGTTCAGCGTCACCTTGTTGCCGCGGGTCGTCGCGCTCACCGCATTGTCCGAGAGGGTCGCGGTCGAGCCCGCAACCGTCCCCGCCGTGGCGATGGTCACTAGCGCGTCGCTGCCATCGGCAATGTTGGTCGCGCCCCGCTCGGTCTGGTCGCTGACGAGTGCCTGCGACGCCGTGCTCTGAACGCCGGTGACCTGCGCCTGGGCCCCGGGGCTCGCCAGAATCGCGGCAAGCACCATGGTTGCGCTGCCAAGGAAGAGGTGCCGTGCCGCGGGGCGATGCTTTGAAAGGATGATGGTCATGATAAACTCCTGCTGTTGACCGGGGGAAGAAAAAAGCGGGCCGGAGGCGACCCGGAGCGAGCGCTCAGCCGCCGATACGAAGCCGGGCGATGGCCTGAAGGCCCGGGCCCTCATGGTGGATCGCGCTGTCGGACGGATCGGGGCGCCACACCGGCGTGATTGCGGCTGGCGCGATGCCGCGCGCGGTGAGCGCGCCAGTCAGGGCCGCGATGCGCTGGTCAGCGAGCACATCGCGCTTGCCGGGATCCGGTGCCTCGCTGTCGCGCGCGACGATGACGACCTCGACCGGCCCCGTCGCATGTGCGGAGACGATGCGATCGACGAGCGCCAGCGCGGCGCCGGACAGTTCGGCGGATCCGATCTCGAACGGCAGTTGGACCGTGCTATCGCCGGATCGACCGCCATCCGCGCGCGTCGCATTGATGGCGGCATCGGCGGCTTTCGGGCCGCCGGCGACGGGCAGCGCCATCCGCTGCGGGAGGGTCATGCGCGCGGGCTCCACGGACCAGCTCTGCTGTGCAAGACAGCGGGCTGGATCGATGCGGGTCACGGCTGAAACGAGGCGAAGGGTCGCCTCCTCGAGCGCGGTGCGGATGCCGAGCTGGAGCGGCTCCTGGCCCTTGGCGCCGGCATTGATGTCGAACAGGTCCGAGCCGAAGAAGCGGAACAGGTTGAACCCGACTTCATAGCCGGTGAACTGCTTGGTCAGGCTGACCGTCTTTACCACCAGCAGCGAGCGGGTATCGACGATCCTGAGGTCGATCGCGACGCCTTGCGTGAAGATCCGCGCCTTGGGGCCGAGCTGGCTGACCTCGGTGTCGATCCCGCCCGAGCGAATGTCATAGTTGAGCTCGGTGATGCCGCCGACGATGTAATAGTCCGAGGCCGCGATGCTGCCGCCATAATAAGGCAGCCAGGGGACGTGGCCGGTGCCGGAGGGGCCCGCAACCTCGTGGACGTCGCCGTCGCCGAGCTGGCGCCTGTCGGTATAGCCGAGCTCGCGCTCGGCGATCGTCGGGTCGAACCGCTCGGCGACACCGACCGCGCCGCCCAGCTTGCCGAGCGCCGACGTGACCATCAGCGCGCCGCCCTGGGTGATGGCATTGCCCTCATTGACTGAATATTTGCCGGTATAGTCGCGCACGTCGCCGACCCCGATCAGGACCGGCCGCTTGTGCGTCGCGGCGATATCGCTCGCGAGGCACGACAGCGCCGGATCCATGGGCGTACGGTTGTCGCGCACCGCCGGTCCGATCAGGGTCGGCTCCTCTCCGGCGCCGAGCCTTGCCTGGTGCAGGTGGACGCAGCCGGACAGGCCGACCGCCAGCAGCGACACATAGGTCGCGTGCAGTCCGGCGCCGGCGAGGCGCCGGATGCGGCTGGTCGATGTGCCCATCAGTTGAGCACTCCGAAAGCGCAGGCACTGCTGCCCAGCACGCTGGCCGACTGATTGCCGCTATTCGACTGGCTCGAATTGAGCGCCTGCCAGGCGACACCGCGAACCGCGGTCATGGTCGATCCGTTTACGCCCGCACTGACCGCGCCGCTGTTGCGCTGCACCGTGTCGGCTGCGGTGGCCGCCCGCCCGCTGTCGATGGTCGTCGCGCTGTCATTGCCGCTCGCGGTGGCAGTTGCGCCGGTCACGGCTGGCGAGTTGGCCACCGCAGACTGGCCATTGCTGTTGCCGGTCGCGCTGGCGGTAATCGAGCAGACATACTGGCGCGCGATATTGGTGGTGTAGATGGGGGCGGCATAATAGCCGCCGCGCTTCTTCGCGATCAGGTCGAGCAAAGCAGCCTGATTGACCCGGTCGGTCGATGTCCTGAACTGCCAGGCAAGGCTCTCGCCATAATTGTTGGCCTGAGCTGGGATCGGCGCGAGGGTGCCGGGCACGGCAAAGGCCAGCAGGACGATAAGCCATGGCCGCCCGCCGCGCCCGTGATGCTCTCCTGGAATCGGCGTGATGGCCTTGACGAACAGACTGCGTGGCTGACGCTCGGCCTGGCCGGGCTCGGCATTGGATTGCGGCATCGACTGTCTCTACTGTGGTTTCCGGGAGCCTCGGTCCCGAAGGCCACAATGCCGCGGCGCCCACGCCGGTGTGAGGTGCCGTAGGCCGCCAGATACCGCCACATCCCGCCAGCGTGGAGAATGGGTAGTCGGGCGCACAATAATCTCCCCCCACCCCGCGGGGGGTATTGCCCAGGGCTCCGATCCACAGCCGCAGCGCAGTTCGAGGCGGCGATCGGAAGCCGGCGCCGGCAGCAAGAGGCAGGCTATGACCGCACGCGCTCGACGGCGCGGCGCGATCGTGTCGAAAGACATGCCGTAGTGCCTCGCGGCGTGCCTGCCTCAGCTGGCCGGAGGGTCGAAAAGGCTTCTCCTCCTATTCGACCCTCCGCCGTGATGCAGCGCCATGCCAAACCCATTGCATCCGGCGGCCAGCCGCCTCAAAGGGTCAGGGCGATACCGTGAGCGACGCCATCGAGCGGGCACAGCATGCGAAGCGCGGCAGCCCCTTCCTGAATACCGCCCAGGCGGCACATTTTCTCGGCATTTCGGTGCGGTCGATGGAGCGCATGCGGGCGCGGGGTACCGGGCCGCCGCCGCGCCGACATGCGCGGATGGTGCAATATCATATCGACGACCTTCAGGCCTGGTCGCGCAGCTGTACCGACTGAGGTCGGCTTGATCGCCAACCGCTGCCGCCTCCGGACGCTAGCATTGAATCCCCGACTGGCTGCTCGCTTGCATCCTGTTGCGCAGACTCTAGGATATCCGATGCGTCGGCAAAATCCGACGCCGAGGCTTGAGAACCTTGCTTGAAAGGGTACCAGTCCGCCCCAGCGCGGCCGGGTGGCCGACGCGTATGTCCAGGCCGTTCGCGGCTAAAGGCGTCGGCGCATGTTCAAGCATGATCTCAACACCCGGCTCATGCCGGTCAGCCTCGCTGCTGGTGGGATTGAGCTATGCGCAGGGAATCGGACAGGCATGATCGTCTTGCGGTCGGGCGCGGGGCGCGGCGATGAAGCCCTTTATCGATGTCAGCGGAAACGCAATCCTGGCGCGGTTGACCGACGGGGATCCCTTGCCCCCGGACGACCGCAGGACGGTGCCCCAGAAGCGCACCTTCGACATGCTGTATCGCCTCCAGGCGCCGCGTCTGTTGAGGATGCTGACCCGCCGGGTCGATCGCGAGGAGGCCAGCGACCTGGTCCAGGACAGCTTCGTGCGCCTCGTTCGCTTCTTTCCGGAAAGCGCCGACGGCCCGGACGAGCCCGAAGCCTATCTCACCACGATCGCCACCAATCTGCTGCGCAACCGCGCGCGCTCAGCCTATCACCGCACCATGGTCGCGCAGGATCCGGACCTGGCCGATTGCCGTTCGACGGACATGACGGCGAACCTGGAAGCACGGGACATGCTAAATCGCCTCCAGGCCGCTATGCTCAAGCTCAGTCCAAAGACTCGAGAGATATTCATGGCGCACAGGCTTGAGGGCGCGACCTATGCGGAGATCGGCAAGCGCATGGGCCTCGGCGTAAAGGGCGTCGAATGGCACATGAGCAAGGCGATTGCCGCGCTGCACCGCGCAGCGGGACATCGATGATCGACTCCGGCAGCGACGCGAGGCTCGACGCGGAAGCGCAAGCCTGGCTCGTTCGCCTGCGCGCGGGCAATCCTGGCGACCAGACCGCCTTCGAAGACTGGTTCATCGCTGATCCCGCCCATGCAGATGCCTATGAACGCGTCCTTGCGACATGGGACGCGGCGGGTAGGCTGGGGCAGGGCCATCCCGCACAGCGCCGCGGCCGATCGTCCCGCTCGATCTTCATGGTCGTCGCTCTTGCCGTGCTGGTGATCGCCGGCATGGCGGCGCTGAGTTACGCCGGGCTTGGCCAGACCCCGGCCGAGGCGATTACCCTTTCCAGCCGGGTCGGCGAGATTCGCACGGCCCGGCTCGGGGACGGCACCGCGGTGACGCTCGACACCGACACGGTGATCGAGGCGACCATGTCGGCGCGCGAACGGCGGGTTCGCCTCGTGCGCGGCAGAGCAAGGTTCGCGGTCGCCCCCGGCACTGGGCGACCCCTTGTCATCGTCGCGGCGCCGGGATCGGTCAGCGCAGCCGATGCCCGGCTCGACATTGCCCTGATCGATATGTCGATGACCGTGGCGGTGCTGGGCGGGTACGCTGATATCCATCCCGAGCACGGCGCCGCCTTGCGGCTCGATCGTGGCCAGAACGTCGCCATCGGCGCTGATCCGGCGCTTGCGCCGCAGCCGGTTTCCGCGGCCGCCACGCATTGGCCCTCGGGCATGCTGACCTTTGAAAACGCACCTCTTGCGCAGGTCGTGCGGGAGGCGAACCGCTACAATGTCACCCAGATCTCGCTTGTCGGGGGCACCGTCCAGGCGCTGCGGTTCAGTGGCACCTTCAGGCCGACTGATCCGTCGAGCCTCGCTCGGATGCTCGCCGCTGCCTTTCATCTGCGCCTGACCCGCGACGCGGCGGGCACCTATCTGCTCTCCCTTCCGCCTCAGGCATCCCCGACCCCCGCGAAATAAATTCCCAGGGTCCGCGCGCCGTCGCGGGTCAACGCCTGTGGACGATGCCGCTTCCTGAGCATCGCCGCGGGGATGGATGAATGCGCAACCTTCGAAAGGCTCTACTCACAGCGACCGCGTCGCTCACTACCCTCATGGTCGTCGCTGCGGCGACGCCGGCCCGGGCACAGGACGGACAGCCCCAGGCCTACCATCTGCCGGCCCAGCCGCTGGCCGAGGCGCTGCGGGCGATCGCTGCCCAAACCGGGCGCGCGATCATTGCGCCCGCCGCCCTGCTCAAGGGGAAGACGGCGCCGGCGATCCAGGGCAGCTATTCGGCCGACGCCGCCGTGCAACTGGCGCTGGCCGGTTCAGGCCTGCGCGCGCGGACGGTGGGCGATGGCCTGGTGGTTGAAGCGGTGCAGGACACGCCAGCGCCTGCCGACGGCGACGCCGCGCCGGGAAAGGACATCATCGTCACCGGATCGCGCATCCGCGGCACGCCGGTCGCCTCACCGGTCATCACCGAGACGGCTGAAGCGATGCGCGATTCCGGCCAGACCGGTCTTGGCGACGTGGTGCGCGCGCTGCCGCAGAGCTTCGGCGGCGGACAGAATCCGGGCCTCGGCAGCAATGTGCCGTCGGCGAGCGGTGCCGATGTCAGCGGCGCCTCGTCGATCAACCTGCGCGGACTGGGCAGCGATGCGACACTGACCCTGCTGAACGGGCATCGCCTCGCCTATAACGCATCGCGCCAGAGCGTCGATGTCTCGGCGATTCCGATCGGTATCGTCGATCGCGTCGAAATCGTGCCCGACGGCGCATCCGCGCTCTACGGGTCCGACGCGGTCGCCGGCGTCGCCAACATCATCTTCAAGCGGGACTATGAGGGGCTGGAAACCGGCGCCCGGCTGGGCTGGGCGACCGACGGCGGTGATTTCCAGCAGCACTATGATGTCGTCGGCGGCCATCGCTGGGATGGTGGCGGGATCATCGCGACCTATGAGTATGGCGATGCGCGCGGCGTCCTGTCCGACCAGCGGGATTATGCGCGCCATCATGCCGGCGGCCTCACGCTGTTTCCGCCGATGCGCCACCACAGCGCAGCGCTGAGCGGCCATGAGGCGCTCACCGACAACCTGACCTTCTCGGTCGACGCCCTGTTCAACAGCCGCGAGAGCACGACCTATTCGCCGGCGAATATTGCCGGCGACCCGATGGTCAGCCGCTCGATCTATACGGCCTTCGATCATAGCTGGGGCGTTGCACCGTCTCTCGCGCTGAAGCTGGGCGCGGCGTGGCGGGTCACCCTCGACGGCAGCTATGGGAAGGAACATGTCGACGCCACGCGCGTCCAGTGCCAGCTTGGCCTGTGCGGCGTCGGCAGCGGCGGCTATTATCGCAATACGGAGCGCTCAGCCGAGCTCAATGCCGACGGGCCCCTGTTCGCCATGCCCGGCGGGGACGTCAGGATCGCGCTTGGTGCGGGCTATCGCGAGATCGGCTTTCGCCGCGATGCAGGCGCCGGCAGCCCCGTCAACACGCTGCACGCGCAGGACAGCTATTTCGCCTTTGGCGAGCTCAGCCTGCCGCTGGTCGATGCCGCGCAGGGCTGGTCGTTCCTCAACAGTCTCGAGCTGAGCGCGGCGCTCCGCTACGAGCGCTATCCCGGTATCGGCGAGGTCGTGACCCCGAAGCTCGGGGTGATCGCCGCGCCGACGCCTGACTTCAGCATCAAGGCAAGCTGGGGACGGTCGTTCCGGGCACCGACGCTTTACCAGCAATATCAGCCAGAGATCGTCTATCTGTACCCGGCCGCCCCACTTGGGGGAACGGGCCTTCCCGCAACGGCGGCAACCCTTCTCGTGCTCGGCGGCAATCCCGCCCTCAAGCCCGAGCGCGCGCAAACCTGGTCCGCGACCCTCGATCTGCATCCGGGATTTGCGGGCGGTGCGCGATTGCAGATCAGCTATTTCAATGTCCAGTACCGCGATCGCATCGTCACGCCGATCACCTTCCTCTCCCAGGCGCTGAGCAATCCGATCTATCAGGACCTGATTGCGCGCAACCCGAGCGCAGCGTCGCAGCAGGCCGTGATTGCCAGTGCGTTCAGCTTCGCGAGCCTGACCGGCGGGAGCTATGATCCGACACAGGTCGTCGCGATCGTCAACAACAGCAACCTCAATGCAGGGCGGCAGGATGCGCGAGGGGTCGACCTGCTCGCCGATTATGTCGCGCCCCTGGCGGGCGGAAAGCTGCGCCTCGCCCTGAATGCGAGTTATCTCGACAGCAGCCAGCAGCTGAGCAGCGGCCAACCCGTCACGCCGCTTGCCGGCATCATCTTCAACCCGCCCCACTGGCGTGGGCACGCGACCGCGTCCTGGGCGTACGGGCCGCTCACCGTGACCGGCGATCTCAGCCGGATCGGCGGCGTCGACGACAGCCGGAGGAGTCCCGTCGTCCATATCCCAGGCATGACGACCTTCGACCTGACCGCCGGCTATCGTTTCGCGGGCGTGCGGACCGCGCTCAGCGGGGTCAGCCTGATCCTGTCGGCCCAGAACCTGTTCGACGCAGCCCCGAGCCTGATTGCGACCACCGCCGGATACGACACGCCCTATGATTCCACCAATTACTCGCCGCTCGGCCGGGTCCTGACGATCGGAGTGTCGAAGAAATGGTGAGCTGCGCCCATCGCCTCGGCGCCGCTCTGTGCGCAATGTTGCTGTTCGACACGGCGAGCGCATATGCGTCCTGCCCCGTCCTGCCGTCAGCGGAGCGCCTCGACAGGGGCAAGCACGCCGTCACGCCCGATGACCTGCTTGGGCTGCGCGACATCGGGCTCCCGGCGGTGGCCTATGGCGAGCCGAGCCCGGTCGCGGTCGCACCGGATGGCCGGCATGCCGCCTTGGTCCTGTCTCGGGCCGAGGCGGCTTCGAACAGCTATTGCCGCGGTCTGGTGATCGTCGACCTGGAGGGCAGGGAGCGGCCCAGGCTGGTGGATTCCGGCGGCGACCTCATCACCGACAGCGATCCCTTTAACGGCTATTACACGCCCGACGGCGGCCAGCCGACGATCGTGCCGGTCTGGTCGCCGGACGGATCGCGCATTGCCTATCGCCGCCGCGACCGTGGCGTGACCCAGGCCTGGGTCGCCAATGTCGACGGGAGCGGCGCACGTGCGGTGACTGCCGACACCGTCGATGTGGACGCCATCGCCTGGGCCCCCGGCGACGGCGTACTCGTGTTCGCGGATCGGCCTGGGGTCGCAGTGGCGAATGCCGCGATCGATTCCGCCGGGCTCTCGGGATGGCTTTACGACGCGTCGATCCTTCCCGACTATGGGCCACGGCCGATGGTGGCCGGGCCGATCGGACGCAGGGCGCATCTCGTTTCCCTGGGGGACGGCACGGTGCGCGATGCCGGTCCTGAGGAGGCGGGCCTGCTGCCGCCCGAGCTCGCCTTCGGCGCCAGTGCGGCAATTTCGGCAGTGACCGCCACCGGCGCGCGCGCTGGCGTGCGCAAGACCGGCGATGCCTTGTTCTTCGCGCCGACGGTCATCGATATCGACCGGCCCGGAAGGGCAAGGGTCACCTGCAGGGCAGGCGCGTGCGCGAGCGGCGTCCAGCACCTCTGGTGGAATGCGGACGGCACCAGGCTTTACCTGCAGCGGCGTGAAGGCTGGAATCGCGAGACGAACGCCTTCTATGTCATCGATCCGGCATCGTCCGGCACGCCCCGCCTCGTCCTCGCCACGACCGACGCACTGCTCGGGTGCCAGCTGCTGCCGGCGGGCCTGCTCTGCCTGCGCGAGAATGCGACCGCGCCGCGGCGGCTTGTCCTGATCGACCTTGGGTCCGGCAGCGCGCGCACCGTGTTCGATCCCAACCCGCAAGTCGCGTCGTGGCGCTTCGGGGCGGTCCGGCGGTTGCGCTGGAAGAACAATCTCGGCCTCGAGGCATGGGGCGATCTCGTCCTGCCGCCTGACATCGGGCCGCACGAGAAGGTACCGCTCGTTATCGTCCAATATGATTCGAAAGGCTTTCTGCGCGGCGGTACCGGCGATGAATATCCCGTCTACGCGCTCGCCGCGCAGGGCATGGCGGTGCTGAGCATCGAGCGGCCGATCTCGGTTGCGCAGGCGGATCCGAAGGTCCGCACCATGGCTGACTATTATGTCGTGTTCCAGAAGGACTGGGGCGAACGGCGAAGCCAGCTATCCTCGGTGGAGACCGGCATCCGCGCCGCGATCGCCACTGGCGCGATCGACCCCGCGCGCATCGGGATCACCGGCTTGAGCGACGGTTCATCGACCGTGCGTTTCGCCCTGATCAACAGCAATCTCGTCTTCAAGGCGGCCGCCATCAGCACCTGCTGCGTCGAGATGCGGACGACCATGACCTATGGCGGTATCGCCTGGGCCGAGTTCAACAAGTCAATGGGCTATCCGCCGGCGTCGAACGAGGACGAGGCATTCTGGCGGCCTTATTCGATGGTGCTCAATGCAGGGCGCATGACGACGCCGCTGCTGATGCAGCTTGCCGACCGGGAATATCTCCTGTCGCTCGAGACGGTCACGGCGCTGCGCGAACATCATCAGCCGGTCGAGATGTACGTCTTTCCCAACGAGTTTCATCTGAAATGGCAGCCCGCGCATCGCCAGGCGATCTACCGCCGCAATATCGACTGGTTCGCCTACTGGCTGCTTGGCCGGATCGACGCCGACCCAGCCAAGACAGCACAATATCGGCGCTGGGATGCGATGCGCACCTCGGTCCGGGCGGGGGTAGCCGGATCAGGCCCATGAGCGCATCCAGGCCTCGGCATCGACCAGGGCCATGATCCGGACGAAGCTGAAATCGCGCAGCGGCGCCTCGGCCGCGAGATGCAGCGCGAGTGCTGCTCGATCGAGTAGCCCTGCATCAGCCAGAGCCCCGCCCATCAGCATCTCCCGGATCTCAGCGCGCCGCGCCTCGAAGACTTCGCCCATGAAACCGGCGGGGGTGCCCTTCGAGCGGCGAGCAATGACCTCGGGGGGAAGCCGATCGGCGAAAGCCCGGCGCACCAGCGCGCGGCTGTTCCACTGTTCGAACCACAGCCAGGTCGGGACCTTCAGGCAAGTCTCGATGATCGGCTGAGAGCCAAGCGGTGACAGCGATGGAAGCTGTCCTCGCGGGTCCGCGCTTTCCATATATCCCTGAACGGGGGGCAGGCCGGCGACATAGGACGCCTCGCCCGGCCACGCGTCCGGTGGAGTTGCCATCCAGGGATGCTGCACCCTGTCGGCCGCCGCTGCGCGGGCCGCGGGCGACAGGAAGGTCAGCTCGTCCGGGCGGGACGCAGCGGCGGGCCGCAGTGATCGCAGCAGCGTGCGCGCGGCAAGCCGCAGCCGGCTCGTGCCCGAGAGGCTGGCCATGGCCGCGAAATGCTCCCGCGCGGTTGAGCTCAGCCCTTCCCGGCGCCAGAGATCAACAAGCGGCGCCACGGCGAGATAGCCATAAAAGACGCTGTCGCCGGCGCCGCCGTCGATGAGGATCGTCGCGCCGCTTTCACGCGCGGCGTCTCGCGCCAGCCGGCTGCTTTCCTGCAGGAAAGCGCGCGAGGCCGGCCGCGCTTGCTCGGCCGAGGCCGAATGGTGAAGGTCGATTCCGGCAATGTCACGGTGGCCGACGATGAGCGGCACGCGACAGGCCCTGGCGACCATGGCGGCATAGGCGCGTTCATCCCCGATGCGGTCGCCCGATACCAGGGTCAGACAGGCGAAGTCCCGCCCTGCGCGCGCCAGGGACGCGGCAACGATCGAAGAGTCGATGCCGCCCGAGAGCAGGAGCAGCGATCGGTCGTGGCCCGCCGTGCGCGCGGCGACGCTCAGATTGACACTGTCGCGCAGCCGGGAGACTGCTTCCTCCCGTGTCGCAATGGCGGGCGGCGCGTGCTGCACAAAGGTCCATGGCGACCAGAGGGCATCGGTTGCCGGTACCGATCCCGAGGCAAGGCAAAGACGCTCACCGCCCCGGACCTCGCGGACGTCCCGAAGGCATGTTTCACCGGAAAGATGGTCTGGCTGAGCAAGATAGCGCGCAAGGGCTTCGGCTTCGACGCTCGGCCGCCGGTTCACCAGGCTCAGCAGGTCAAGATCGGACGCGGCGGCGAAGCCCCCGTCACGTCGGACCCAGTAGCAGGGAAGGTCTCCGAACGGTGCGCGAACGATGGCGACCGCGTTCGGCGCCGTGGCCAGGATCGCGACATAGCCGCCCCAATCATGGTCGATCAGGCTTTGTCCCGCCGATGTGGAAATCGAGGACTGCACGTCCGGGCTGAGATCGCGTAACGGCCGGTCGGCGCCGCGCTCGAACACCGGACCGATGACCACGCCCAGCCTCCAGACGAGAAGGCGGGCCTGGGGCGGGGCGTGAAGCATCACGCCGTCTGCGATTGCCACCTGATGCCAGTCGGGCAGGCGTGCCGCGACCGAAAGCCGATCCTCTGCCGCCGCCGGGCCGGACGAGACCGTCAGGAGGAAACGCTGGCTCACACGACGAGGATCGGCGTGAAAACCCGGACAGAGTCGACCCGGTCGTTGAGGACGCATTCCCCGGACTGCACCCAGCAATGGGCGCGAAAGGGGCGGAGATCCACGCCGATGATCAGTGAGCCGCCGAGCCCGCGATGAAAAAGCTGCCGCGCGAGCGCGAGCGAGCTCGGCAGGCATCGATCGCGCTGTGAAGCATAGGCTCCGGCACTGGCATATGCGCTGACGATGTCGCGGAGCGCAGCGTCGTCAGCGGCGATGTCGCGGTGGGGTGCACGCTGCAGCTGGCCGATGGTGGCCGCCAGGCCGCGCACGCGAAGCCGCAGCCGCTCGAGCGTGATGCGGGACACGGCGCCGACCGCGTGTCCGAACTCGCGCTGCGGAAAGATCTCATCGAGCATGCTGGCACGCGCCGCAGGAGGGGCGTCGCACAATTCTGGCGCTTCGCAGCGCGAATCGGGGCGCAGCACGCCTTTCTCGATCAGCCGCTTGATATGGCTTTCGTCGCCTGCAACGCGCGCGCTTCGGTCCAGGAGCCGCGCGAGTGCGGCGTCAGTTGCTGCCGGCAGCGCGAAATAGCGATCCTTCGGGAGGTCGAGGAAGACAAGCCGGCCGCCGACGCGGCACGCGCTGATACCCGGAGAAAGCGAATAGCCGGTCATGATCCCGGGATTGGCGCGCGGCCTGCGCCGCGCGCCGCACCTTCAGTCGTCGGCCAGGCCGGTCTGGATGCCGCCGAGCCGTTCGTCGACGCCCGGGAAGGGAAGACCCTTGGTCTCTTCCGAGGCCGAACCGAGGTCGATCAGGTCGTTTGCCCGTTCCATAACACGCTCCTTCTACTTGCCGCAGAAATGGCTGCGGTCGGGGGAGCGTAGGCAGCGTCGGACGCTATCCGAATTCTATACTGATTCTATATCGAGAATGTTTTCGGGTCCCCTGCCCGTCCTCCGGAAGGTGCCCTTTTCGGCGGGGTTACAGGCCCTCGGCCACGCGCTGCCGCCGACTTTTCGGCCGCTGTGCCCTTCAGGTGCGGCGATACATCGCGCGGATGAGGTCCGGCACGACGTGAAGCCTGCGACGGTGATAGGCAGTGACGAGTCGCAGGATCGCTGCTGCTGGCTCATGGTCGACAGCCACGGCGAGAGCGCGCAGTTCAGCCTCCTGCCCTGCAAGGACTCGCCGCTCGGCTGCGCGCGCTGTCGCCAAGCGATCGTTGGCGCTGTCGAGCTGCGCTGACATTTCGCTCTTGCCGGCGCGGGCGGCGAATGCATCGAACAGGGCGACCGGCGCGCGATCCAGATCCGCGGGCAGTTGCGTGACAACGCGCCGGCCCGCGTCGCGTGGCCAGTTCTGCACCATCAGCTTCAGCAGCGATGCATTCCAAATATAGAGATCGCGCAGCGCTGGTTCGGTGGCGATCGGCAGGTGAAAGCCCTCGCTTGGTCGTGATTCGACCAGCCTCTCTCCGGCAAGGCGGTGAAGCGCGTCCCTGACCGGCGTCACGCTGCTGTTCAATGCCTCGGCATATCGCGTCGGATCGAGCTTCTCTCCCGGCAGCACCGCGCCGGAGAGCAGCTCCCGCTTGAGCGCGTCATAGACCCGGTCAGCCGTCGCGCCTGAATTCATGGCCAAAGCCCCTGTTCGGCCCCGGCCGGCGCGCGAGGCCGGGGGCTCACTGGTTTGACGCTGAAGCTTGCCCCAGAAATCATGCCGCCCTCCGGTCCACGACGCCATGATCGACCGGTCGGCGCTGGCACGCTATCCCGGAAAACCGGACTAGGCACGTTCGAGGACCTCCTCGAAACTCAGCGTCCCGTCGAACAGTGCGCGGACGATCAGCGTGATCCTCTTGTCGACTCCATATCGTGTCCGAGCCTGTCGCAGGTGGCTTTCGACCGTGTCCTCTCCGATATCGAGGATGCGGGCGATCACCCAGTCGGTCTTGCCCCGGGCTGCCCAGAGCAGGCACTCGCGCTGCCGGGCGGTCAATGCCGGCGGTGCTCCCGCCGCGGCGAGTGCCAGCCGGCGCCCCGCTTCCCAGGCGAACGGGGCAAGGCTTTGCGCGACGACGCGCTGTGCGGCCGAGACCGGGCGTGTGCCGTTACCGGCGAACGAGAAGGAGCCGCCCAAGGCGCCGGGTCCATATATTGGGACGGTGAATCCTGAGCGGAAGCCATGAGCACGGGCGGCAGCGAGGAAGCGGCGATCGGCCGGGGTAAGCGGGGTGAGACCAGGTATCTCGGACCAGGCAAATCCGAACCTGGCGTGCACGGAGACGCGGCGCAGCAGAGCCATGGCATCGAGGTGCAGTTGCCCGGCAACCCAGAGCAGTGGCTCGGAGACAATGGCAGCGCCGGGCGCGCCCATCCCGTCCGGCGGAATGAGCAGGGCGTAGCTTTCGAAGTCGAGTACCGCGGCGAGCGCGCCCAGCACCGCTTCGAGTTCCTGCCTATTTTGCACCTGGAGCAGCGTCTCGACCGTCGCCGCAAGACTTGTCAGCACGCGCATCGCCATCGATCGCGCGCGCGGGCGGCGTTTCAAGCCACCGGATTCCCGTCACGCGTCCTTCCTTGTCGATACGCCATGTCGGGGTCTCACGCCGCCACCGCGCCGGTTGAAGAATCAGACCGGATCGACGCTGGCCGGCCAGGCACGTTCCAATGTTTTCACATTGAAATGAATTTCCCCGTCCCGGTGCGCAATGGGCGAGCCGTCTGATTGGCGGGATCCGGGCGGCTACGCCCGGCTGTTCGGCATGGATCGCGCGGGCCTGATGTGGGAATGGCTGCGGCGCGATCCGGACTATGTGGCCTGGTACGTCAGGGCGAGCCAGGCGACCCGAGGTCCCGGCCCCGTCGAGCCGTCACCTGCATGGGGGCTGCACTTTCGCGGAGCAGCCGGACGTCGCCGCGCC
The DNA here is from genome assembly GCF_039522915.1 of Sphingomonas oligophenolica. Lineage (NCBI taxonomy): Bacteria > Pseudomonadati > Pseudomonadota > Alphaproteobacteria > Sphingomonadales > Sphingomonadaceae > Sphingomonas > Sphingomonas oligophenolica. The sequence continues at coordinate 14,593 of NZ_BAAAEH010000016.1, read as the reverse complement.
GGATGCCACGATCATCTGGCACGCCGATCTCGATCCCGGCATCCTGACCGTGGCGGCCGATCCGGTGCCACCAGGCAGCGATGGAGAGTCGCTCGATCCGCGCGAACTGGCGCGCTGGCTCAGGATCGCACGGGGCAGCGACGGCACCGAGCATGCGGTGCTGTCCGACGGGTTTCATCGCATTCGGCTGGACGTCGCCGCCGGAAGCCTGGCCGCGGGCGTGCCCGTGATCCTGCGCTATGAGCTTGCCGGAATCGCCGCAGTCGAACCGAAGCTCCTGCCGCTGCGGCGGCTGCTCTATCTGTGCCGGCATCGGCGTTTCGCGCAAAGCCTGTTCGTCCGCGACGCGCGCATGACGCGCTGGATCCTGCTCCTGCGTGTCCATGATGCCGAGGCGGCCGGCGCGACGCAGCGTGATATCGCGGGCGCACTTTACGGGATCGGCGCCGACTGGCGTGAGACGAGCGACTCGCTGCGGTCGCGCGTCCGCCGTCTGGTGCGGGATGCGCGCGCGATGGCCGCCGGCGGCTATCGCCGGTTGCTGCGCGCCGCGCCGCATCAAAGCGATGGTGACGACTAAGACATAAGCAACCACTGAGGGGGCAATCGGCGTTGCAGCGAACGACTCAAGCGCCGAAGGACTATTTTCGTGGATGACAAGGACTTCGATCGGCTGACGCAGCGTGAGCTCGAGGTTCTGCGCTGCGCCGCGGAGGGTCTGAAACCCAAGGTGATCGCGAATCGCCTGGGGCTCTCGGAGCGCACCGTCTATACGCATCTGGCTAATGCCGCGCGCAAGCTCGGCGCCAGCGGCCCGGGTGAAGCGGCCATGGCGCTGGCCCGGCGCGAGGCGCTCGGCCCCCATGCAAAAACGACTGAGCGCGTTTTGCCGGTTGCGCCGGGCATCGCCGTTCTGGTCGACCTGCTCGTCCCTGAAATGAGCGGGAGGCGCTTCAATGACCTCGACATAGCGCATCGCCTGATCGTGATCGTCAGCCGTGCGGCGATGATCGCCTTCATCCTCTTCGCGATCGCGAGCCTGGTCCGCAACATCGGCGACCTGATCGCACACGCAGCCTGATCTTCCTTTCCATTTCATGCTGGTCGCGCGCCGCGCTCGTGGCGCGCGTTGGAGAAACTCATGTCAAAGCCTGTTCTCGATTTCGATGTGATCCGCGGCGTCACCTCCCGCCTCACCCCCGCCGAGACCGACCTTCATGGCGCGATTGCGGCAAATGCCGAGTTGATGGCGAGCGTCATTCGCGCCGGCGCGCCGATGAACATCTCGCCGCTCGTGACCCACGGCGTCGTGGCGACGCTTTCCAGCGCGAACGCCGACCTGGTCACGGGGATGGACAAGACCATCGCCGTCCACCAGCAGCTGGCTACGCTCCGCGACGATATCGGCTTGCGCACGGTCGATTTCGGCGGCGGTCTGTGGAAGGGCGAGATCCGTGGAGCGCCGGAAGCGGCTGCTGCTGAGGAATCGGCACCGCCCGTTCACTTGGTCGCCGTGTCTTGACGGGCACGGCGGCGCAGGCCGATGATCCTGCCTGATGCTCTACCTGCTCTATTACGGCTTCTGGGCGATCCTCGTCGCGTTTGCCGTATGGAGCTGCCTCGCGGGCGCGGCCGACGAGCGCTGGGCGGCTGCCATGATGTGCGTGGCCGCCCTGCTCACCCGCATCGTCGGCGATGCTTTCAATACTCATTGGCACAGGCCGCAGCTGGGTGTCCTCGCCGTCGATATCGGCTTATTGTTTGGCCTTGTCGTGCTCGCCCTGCGCAGCAGGCGCTTCTGGCCGCTGACCGTCGCGAGCGTCCAGCTGATCGCCGTGCTCACCCATCCCGCGTTGTGGATCGACCCGGCGATCCTGCCCTTCGGCTATGCGCTCATGCAGGGCTTCTGGGCCTATCCGATGATGCTGGTCGTCGCGATCGGGGCATGGCGGCATGTGCGCCGGCAGGGCCGGCATGAGCATGCACCCGAACATGCCGGCGTCCTTGCGGCAACTCCTCGGTCCGATCGAGGCTGATCTTCGGGGCGCGCCACCGCGGAGCGCGCTCCCGGCCCTGGCCGACATCCTCTATCGCCACGCGGTGACGCGCGCGGCGGGGTTCTCCCTCCCCCCGGTCGCGGATCCCGCATGGCTTCTATTGCTGGCGCTTTATGGCGCGGATGCCCGCGGCGAGCGCCTGTCCCTCTCGGCCCTGTGTCGCACCGCGGCCGTCCCGGTGACGACCGCGTTTCGCTGCATCCTCCGCCTCGAGGACCTCGCCCTCGTCGAACGGGTGCCCGACCCGCGCGATCGCCGCCGCGCCTGGGTCGGGCTGAGCGCGCGAGGGCGGGATGCGCTGACCGGCCAGCTCGTTGCGCTCCACGCCGATATCGCTCGCATCTTGTTTGAATAGCGCAGGCACGTCCCCATTCGCCGCCCTGTCCGGTTCGACGGCCACGAATATAAGCCCGTCGCTGAGCGGGCTGATTGCGCCTTCCGGCGAGCTGCGCGGACGTGCTTGATCGGCGCCTGATGCCGGTGACCATCTTTGCTGTTCCATGCATCGTCATGGCAACCGACTTCCTCAGCTCCCATCGCGCGGGAAAAGCTCCGTTTCCAGAAGTCATGTCGCGGCGCTGATGTACTCGCCATCCGGGCGACCTATGTGGCTGCCCGCAGTCCTTGTCGACTGAATCGCACCGGACGTTAAGGCAGGAACATACATGAAGAAAATTGGATTTCTCTCGTTCGGGCATTGGTCGGCCTCGCCCCAGTCCGGGACCCGCTCCGCGTCGGACGTGTTGCTGCAGTCGATCGAGTTAGCCGTTGCAGCCGAGGAGCTCGGCGCCGACGGTGCCTATTTCCGGGTCCATCATTTCGCGCAGCAGCTTTCGTCGCCTTTTCCGCTGCTCGCTGCGATTGGCGCCAGGACCAGCCGAATCGAGATCGGCACCGGGGTTATCGACATGCGCTACGAGAATCCCTTCTACATGGCCGAGGATGCCGGCGCTGCCGATCTGATCAGCCAGGGTCGGCTTCAACTCGGCATCAGCCGCGGATCGCCCGAGCAGGTGATCGAGGGCTGGCGGTACTTCGGCTATGCGCCGAGCGAGGGGGAGAGCGACGCCGATATGGGCCGGCGCCATGCCGAGGTGTTGCTCGACCTGCTGAAGGGAGAGGGCTTCGCCAAGCCAAGTCCGCGGCCGATGTTTCCCAATCCGCCAGGGTTGTTGCGGCTCGAGCCGCATTCGGCGGGCTTGCGCCGGCGCATCTGGTGGGGGTCGGCATCGAACGCGACCGCGCTCTGGGCCGCGCAACGGGGCATGAACCTGCAAAGCTCGACCCTGAAGGCCGATGAGAGCGGCGAGCCTTTTCATGTCCAGCAGGCGAAGCAGATCCGGGCCTATCGCGCGGCCTGGAGGGAGGCCGGCCACCAATGGGAGCCGCGCGTGTCGGTTTCCCGGTCGATCTTCGCGCTCATGAACGACCGCGACCGCGCATATTTCGGCCGCGGCGACAGCAGCGACCAGATCGGCGTCATCGACAATATGCGCGCCGTGTTCGGACGATCCTATGCAGCTGAGCCCGAGCAGCTGATCGAGGAGTTGCGGGCCGACGAAGCGATCGCCGAGGCCGATACGCTCTTGCTCACCGTGCCGAACCAGCTCGGCGTTGACTATAACGCGCATGTCCTGAAGGCGATTCTCACCGATGTGGCGCCAGCGCTCGGGTGGCGGTGATCAAGCGAGTTGATCCTTGGCCATGGGCCCCACTTTCACATCGCGCCTTCCGGGATATCTGAACCGCTGGGAACTCGATCATCGTGTGATGGACAGCGCCTCGTGCGGCTGGTCGCCGCACGACCCCGTCCTATGGCTCGGTCAAACGACCTCGCCACCGAGCCCCGTATCGGGTTCTCGGCCTTCGGTGACGGCCAGATGGCGCGGGCCGGCATGCCGCCGGCCCTGATGGCGCGGGCTGTTGTCGTGCGCTGCCGACGCAGGCTTACGGCAGGGCCCGGCGCCTTGTTGTAGCCCGCGGGCCCGCTTTCCTGCACGCCGGGCGGCGCGCCCGGGGTCGCGGCGGCGACAATTGCCGCCTTGTCGCGACGCCCGACCCAGCGCCGCCTGATCGGCGCGCATTCCTGAGAGAGCCCGTTCCTGCTGGCGGCGGCTGTGCCGCCGTAGGTGCGGGCGCTGCTGCGCAGCGGCGTTGGGGGCACCCCACAAAGTACCACTTTGTGGGGACCCTTTTGTGTGGCCTTCCCGGACGCGCGGTTGGTGGTCGGCGCGCCCTGCTAGGCCCGCCACGGCCCGCGGCAAGCCTGCGCTTCGCTGCGGCTGCTCCACTGCGTTTCGCCCTCTGCTCCGCCCCGTCGCGCAAGCGCGACGGGGACCCCGGGAGGTGCCGCCGTCCGCTCGGCGCGGGCCTCTTCGGTCGCTTGCCGCCCACCCTCCGCTTTCCGGGAGCGGCCGTGCGATTTTGGGGAGCATTGGAGGATAAAGATGCCTGTCAGCAACCAGCGCCGCGCGCGGGGAGGGGCCGAGCCTCCCGGCGAGCCGCCGCGCGCCAATCTTTACGAGTGACGGCCGAGATCATCGCCGAGCTCGAGGCGGGCCACCTCCGGTGCGTCCAGCCCTGGACGGCGGAACCGCTCGGGGGGAGCGATCCCTCCGGGGACCTGTCCGATCTCAATGCCCGCAACCAGCTTGACCTGTTCCTGAAGAGGGAGTCCTGACCATGGAACTGCTCACCCCGGACATCCGCATCGGCCTGCGCGCCAACGCAGCCGCGTCCATCGCCATTCACGGCGCGTACGACCCTGCGCCCCTCCTGAAGCTGTTCAATCCGCTCGGTGCCGCGACATGGCTTGCGACCGAACTCGACAGCGACGGCGACACGCTGTTCGGGCTCGCCGATCTGGGGTTCGGCTACCCTGAGCTGGGCTATTTCAGCCTGTCCGAGATCGCCGCGCTACGCCTGCCGTTCGGCCTCGGCATCGAGCGCGATATCGGTTTTTCGAGCGTCGTGCCGCTGTCGATCTGGGCCGACTTTGCCCGTCAGGCGGGATCGATCCTCGGCGCGCAGCATCTGCTGCGGCCCGTCGAGGCGCATCACCGCGCCCGCGCCGAAGCTGCCGACAACCCGGGCGACGCCACCACGCCGAACCCCGACCCGCTTCCGCCTTCCGACACAGGAGGCGGCTGACGCGCGGGCGGGTCTCGCCCGCAATCGAAGCCGGTCCCGCCCCTCTGCAAGGCGTTGGCGGGAGAGCGAAGGTCGAGAACTGGGTCCCGAAATGGAAGGGCTTTCCGCCCGCCGCCTATACCGAACGGGGCGGGCGTCGGCATTGTTCGGGCAAGTGCCAGGGTCATGGCGGCGCGGTATGAGCCCGATCTTGACGGTGACCGCGATCCGACCGCACCCGGCGCGGCGGCGCTTCTCCCCGAGCCGGATGATGGCGAGGAAGTGCAGGCGGCGAACGACAACGGCGAGCCGCCCGAGACGCTGGCGGCGTGAGGGACGCGCGGGGAACCCGGCTTTCCAAGCATTTCCGCGATCAAGAGGTGCCTTTTCCGGACCTCAAAATCCGGCCGCGCGCCTCTTTCGCCTCGCCCATGAAACGACGACGCCATCAGGTTTGATATGTTTGCATATCTATCTAGTCTATTTTGATACGAAAAGAGATCATCCCAATTTGACGTACCGGGCGCTCGCGCCGATCTACGATCTGTTGTCGACCGTCCCTTACATTCCTTCGGACAGCATGGCGCTGTCGCTTGGTGGCGAACGGTCGTTCAGGGCGCTGTCGGCGCCTCGCTGGAAATCCTTCGCGAACCGGGCAAGGTTGCCCGAGCCGGCGGTTCTTCAAGCCGTGGTGGAGACGGTGGCGCGCGTCAACGAGCATTGGTGGCATCTGCCGGAACGCGCCGTCGCCCCTGCGACGGTGCTCGACCGTATCGACGCGCATGTGAAAGCGATGACGCCGATACTGAACTCCTGCGCGGAAAAATGAGCAGGGGGAATAGGGACTCGAACGACAATATTATCATCACAGGCGGGAGCGTTCGCTGTCCCCAGGGGTGACGGGATGGCGGTCGCGACACTGCTCGGACTGTCGGTGGCGGCGGACCTGTTCGCCTTGAGTGAGGGCGAGCTCGAGCGCCGCTATCTTGACCTGGTCGACGCCGTGTGCGGCGCGTTGCGCAGGCGCTGACCGGCGCGGCGGTGGCTGAGCGCTGACCAGGCGCGGGCCGGGATCTGGCGATCCGGTCGGACCCGGTAACGGCCGCCTTCATGGCGATCCCGCCGGCGCATCGATCTTCCTCGTGTACCGCTTCGACCGGACGCCCGGCGGGCATCGCGCGTGCGATCGCCGGGACCAGCTGTGGTGGGGACCGGGACCGGATCTGCCTGCCGCCGGGCCGCCGGGGGAGCAGTCGCTTCCCTTTCGGCTGGCGCTTTCCGATCGGATCGAACCGTTCTCGGCTCCTTGGGCGTAGACCTGGAACGGCCGTTGGTCTCCCGAAACCATCGCCCGGCGGCTTATTTCCCCGCCCGCTGGCGCTGGGCTCCTCGCGGCCGCTTCGCTTTCAAATAAGCCTTTCGGCTCCGGTCCTCCGCTGCCGCTGCGGCCTTGCGGTTCGGATGCCCGCCTGGTCCGTTCCTTCGGTCCGCCCATCGCCCGGAACGGTCCGGGTGATGAACGGAAAGGACATGGAAATGCCTGCAATCGGCTTTGTCACCCGCGACGGGAAGGGCTTCAAGGGTCAGCTCAGGACGCTCTCGATCCGTGCAGACGTGGTCATCATTCCCAATGGTCACAAGACCGCTGACGCGCAGCCCGACTACCGGGTCTCGGCTGGCGGCGTCGAGATCGGGGCCGGCTGGGTCCGGCGCAGCGAAACGAGCGGCAACGACTATGTGTCGCTGAGCCTGGCCGCGCCCGAGTTCGGCCCCCGCCGGCTCTACGCCAATCTTGGCCGCGCCGCGAACCAGGACGATGACGACGCCTTCGCCATTATCTGGAACCCGGCCGACTGACCGAGACGGTGGTCCGCGCTCTGAACGGGGCGCGGATCATCCCGGCTGGTACCGGGTCGAAAAGGCGGCCATCCGCTTTCGACCCTGCCGGGCAAGGCTTTCAGCGTCCATGTGAGGGTCCGGGCGGCGCGATGTGGCGTCGCCGAGCACGGACAAGGGAGCGATGGACGACACCGCCGAGCGCGCCCGCAGGGCCCGCGGAACCTGCCCATTCCTCACCACCAAGCAGGCCGCGTTCCATCTCGGTCTGTCGCCCAGCACGCTGAAGGGCATGCGGGCGCGAGGCGAGGGGCCGGTCTGCCGCCTCCATGGCCGCGCCTGGCACTATCATATCGACGACATCGAGGCGTGGTCGAACGCCGGCAAGCGCGGCGGCAAGCGTGGCTGAGCGCCGTGACCTGCCGCTGTTCGCCTGGCGTGATGCGCTGGGCGCGCGGCGCCGGCGCCGTCGCCAGCTCCTTTGCCGCGGCGCGCTGATCGCGCTCGGCTGCGCCAGCCTCGCAGCGACGATCGCCCTGCCGCCGCTGCCCCGCCTGGTGTGGAATACGAGCGCCAGCGCGCGGGTCGGCCTTTACCGGGTTGCGCCGGGCGCCCCGCTCGCGCGCGGCGACATGGTGATCGCGCGGACGCCGCGCCCGGTGCGCGTGCTTGCTGCTCGCCGGCGCTATGTGCCCGCCAATGTGCCCCTGGTGAAGCGGGTTGCCGGGGTGCGCGGCGATCGGGTCTGCGCTGTCGGTACGACGGTCACCATCAATTACAGGGTGGTCGCGGCCCGGCGCGCGCGCGATCGGCTCGGCCGGCCCTTGCCCTGGTGGAGCGGGTGCCGGAAGCTCGGAAAAGGCGGGCTGTTCCTGCTGATGGCTGAGTCGCCGGACTCGTTCGATGGGCGCTATTTCGGGCCGACGCCGGTAGGCGATGTCGTGGGCAGGGCAACGCCCTTATGGGTTCGCTGAGGTCGCTCGTGGTCGCGGCGCTGCTCGCGCTTGCGTCTCCCGCCCGGGCCGAGTCCGTTGCCGACTGGCGCCCCGTCGTCGTCGAGGCGTCGCTACGCTTCGGTGTCCCAGTCGCCTGGATCGAGCGGGTGATGCTGGTCGAAAGCGGCGGACGCACGACGTTTGGCGGGGTGCCGATCGTCAGCCCAAAGGGCGCAATGGGGCTGATGCAGCTGATGCCGGGGACGTGGCAGCAGATGCGCGATCTGCTTCGACTGGGTAGCGACCCGTTCGACCCGCATGACAATATTCTTGCCGGAACTGCCTATCTCCGCTTGATGTATGATCGGTTCGGCTATCCCGGCCTGTTCGCTGCCTATAATGCCGGACCGAAGCGCTACAGCGCCTATCTGGCGGATCGCCGGCGATTGCCCGAGGAAACCAGGGCCTATCTGATTTCGGTCGGGAACGCCCGCTCTGTGGCTTCGGTGGCGCCACATGCAAACGGGCTGTTCGTACCCCTGGCTGTGGCCGCGCCGGTCCATCCGTCGGCGCGGACGCTGCCGCCCGAGGTCGGTCTGTTCGCGATCCTCCCGGGCGCCGATTCCGCGAAACCCTAGGCGCCGGAAAGCGGTCCAAGATCCCTTTCGAGGAGTGCGGCGAGCCTGACGCCCGCGCGTTCGATTTGTAGCCTGACGACGGGCCGGGCCGCGGCATCATAGCCCTTCGGCAGGTCCACCGGCGGGTCGTCGCGCTCACAGCGCGGCGAGGTGTGGAAGGAATAGGCGGTGCTCACCGCGAGCGCATGGGTCTGCTCGGCCCAGCGCGAGACGTCGCCCTGTATCCAGGACGCCGCCAGCGCCGGCGTGATCTCGGCTTCGAGCTGGGCGGCCAGCGCGTCGGGCTTGTCGCCGAGTTCGCGCACGACGATCGTGTCCCAATAGCCGTGCAGGTTCGCGGTTCGCTGGTCGCCGAGCGAGATGTGGACGCAGTTGCCGCCATGGTCGTGATTGTCAGCGACATGAAGCGGCTGGTGAAGATCGCCGACCAGATGCAGCACATATTTGAGCGCGAGGATCCGCTCGGCGGGCGATGTTTCCGTCGCTGCGAGCTCTGCCGAGAACTGTGTCAGCCGGTCAATGATGCAGGCATCAGCCGGGCCGGCGCTGGCCAGGGTCGCCGCCGCCGGATGCCCGAAACAGGCAGCGTCGACATCGGGATGATCGAGTTCGATATCGACGAAATGCCACTCGGCCGTCTCGCGGTGCCCGGCGCCCCGCCAGGCATCGGCCCAGGTCGCGCGCGACAGCATGTCGGGCGGGGTGAGGCTGTCATGATCCTGGGCGAGGATCGCATCGACCTTGGCCCGGGTCTCAGGTGTCAGGCGCGCGCGGGCAATGGCGGCGATCAGGATATGGCCCTCGGCGCCCCAGGCGAGTGCCGGCGACGGCATCGCGGCCGAAAGGGCGAGCGCCGTGGCGGCGCCCGTCAGGAATTTCATCATTGCATCATCTGTCAGCAGCGTCGTGGCGAGCGTGTGCGCTCGTTACGCAACGGGACGATTGATCAGGCCTTGGGACATGGGGTGAACCTGCCCTTGTTTTTCCCTGACGCAATATGGCATTTGCCGTTCTTGTCTTTGGTGACCCCGCCCGTGGCGGCTGCGGCAGGCGGTGGCGGGCAGACCATGAACTTCTTCGTCTTCGGGTCCCTGCACCGGGTCGCGGCGTTCACGGGCGCGGTGAGCATGGCGACGGTGGCGAGTGCAAGCGAGAGGCGAAGCATCGGTGATTCCCTTCAAGTGAGAGGAGCATCATGAACCCTGGAGCGCGCAAATCAAGCGGCCAGGGAACCGAAAGACGCCCCGCGAGGCTGGTGGTCGCGCGACGGGCGCTACGCCGCCGCCATGGCGATGGTGAAAAGCAGTGGCGCGCCGCACGGTGAGGGCGATGGTCGCCTCCCGCCACTGCATCACCGTCTGGCGGATCTGCGGCCTCGACGAACCGATCGCAGCCCCGGGCCGAAGGAAGGTGTCGAGCGCCGGCTATTCTCGGGAGCGGGGGAGGGGCTCGTCTCGGATCGTCCGAGCATGGCGGCTGCCGGCGTGCCTGTGCAAGGCCGGCGGCCCCTCCAATTTTGCCGCGACATGGAGCGCGCTTGCGCGCGCGAGTCTGTCTGACTTCGACGCAACAAAATCGGTTCCTCCGCCGCCGCTTCGCGGTGCCTGCGCTGCGCTCCGGCAGCCCTGACAGTCACACCGGCAGCCGCCGTCGAGAGGCCGTCTTCGATGAGGAAGACGATGATCGATGGAGGCTTACATGACCATGTTTCAACCGGTATCGCATAGCGCTGATCGTGTGATGGAAGCGCTCGTGGCGGGGCTCGAGCTCGAGTTCGGGACCCGGGGGACAGAAGGTCTTGCGCAGCGCTTTCTGGCAGCTGAGGAATGCGATTTTCACTGGGATGCGCGGGACCAGGAGCGCTGGCTGGGCTCCTATGAAAGCATCGACGGACAGGAATTTGAGCTCGATCGCGTAGCGGTCCTGGGGCGGATCGATGGCCGTTGGTTCGTCGCGGAAATCATCATCGACGGCGAAGGGTGTGCCCACGGGATGGTCGGGAAGCGGACTTTCGCGCGGCCTCGATCGGCGCGCAGGGCATTCGCGGACCGGCGATGATCAAGACCGGATCGCGGCCGGGATACGGTGTCGACAGGCATCGCATCCCGGCTTTTTTCGTCCTCGGCAGCCGGGGAGGGAAACGGCACGAGAGTCTGGAACGGGCGGGGATGCGGGCAGGGCGGTGTAAGGCAAGATTGAAGCCTTGCCTCCACGCGTGTCGGCAAGTGGCGTCTGCATGTCGTTTGTGATGGAGGCATGAGGTTGGCCATGCCTCCAAGAGTACCAAGACCTGCGGTCTTCCGCCGCAGGCGATGGAGGCCCTTGCGGGCTCCTCTCGCAATCCCCTCATGGGTGATTTTGAGGGTCGATTCATGGCTGATGACGACTTCGATATCTGGCTTGGCCATATCGGCAAGGATGGCCCGATGCGCCACCGGGTGCGCGCCGCGATCAATCGCGCGGGCGGCCTGCGAAGCCCTAAGTCAAGCCGCTTCACCGGTGCGCGGATTGGTCGCGGGAGCGGGGTCGGGCGCGTGCTCGGCGGTACAGCCGGCGGGCGTGGCTGGACCGGCCGCCGCGTCGTGGTCAAGACGAGCATCGTCAAGCTCGTCGGCAAGGGCCTGGCGAGCGCGACGACGCACCTGCGCTACCTGCAGCGCGACGGCACCACGCGCGAGGGCGAGCGGGGGACGCTCTACGGGCCGGAGAGCGACGCGGTCGACGGCAAGACGTTCCTCGATCGCGGCGCCGGCGATCGGCATCAGTTCCGGTTCATCGTCGCGCCCGAGGACGGCGCTGAATATGAAGACCTGAAGCCGCTGGTGCGGCGCTGGATGGGTCGGGTCGAGCAGGACCTTGGCACGAAGCTCGACTGGGTAGCGGTAGATCACTTCAATACCGGTCATCCGCACAGCCATGTCATCGTTCGCGGCAAGGATCATCTCGGCAAGGATCTGATCATTGCCCGCGAGTATCTGACCCAGGGGTTGCGCACCCGCGCGGCCGAGCTGGTCGACCTCGATCTGGGGCCGCGCTCGCAGGCCGAGATCGAGCGCTCTGACCGGCGCGAGATCGACCAGGAACGGCTGACCGATATCGATCGGCGATTGCTTGCCGCGCGTGGCGATGACGGGGTCGTGAGCGCCGCGCACAAGGACAGCGTCGAGCAGAGTCTTCGCGCAGGCCGGCTGCAGACCCTGAAGCGCATGGGGCTGGCGCTCGAGGAACGGCGCGGGGCGTGGCGGCTGGACGACAATCTGCGCGACATGCTCACCCGGATGGGCGAGCGGGGCGACATCATCCGCACGATGCAGCGCGCCATGGTCGCCGAGGCGCCCGAACGTTCGCCTGCTGATTATGCGATCTTCGAGCCGACGGCGGGCCCAGCCGCGCCGATCATCGGCCGGATCGTTGAGCGCGGTCTCTCCGACGAACATGCCGATCGCCACTATCTGATCATCGACGGTGTGGATGGCTACAGCCATTATGTTGACATCGGGATCGATGCCCCGCCGACCGTTGCTCACTCGATCGTGCGGGTAACACCTGCCGATACGAGCTCGCGCGCGGTCGATCGCACCGTCGCCGAGATCGCCGCCGCCAATGGCGGACGGTACAGCCCGGACATTCATCTCCGCCATGACCCGACCGCGACCGCGGCCTTCGCCGAAACCCATGTCCGCCGGCTTGAGGCCATCCGCCGGGCGACGGGCGGGGCTGAGCGGAACGCCGATGGCAGCTGGACCATCGCGCTGGATCATCTGGCGCGCGTCAGAGCCTGTGAACGCGCCCGCGCCGGGCGACAGCCGGTCGCCATCGAGACCTTGTCGGAGCGGCCGCTGTCGAAGCTTCCGACGCATGAGGGGGTGACATGGCTTGACCGCGAACTGGCCGCTGACAAGCCGACCGATCTCGGTCGCGGGTTCGGCGCTGACGTGCGCCGGGCGTTCGACCTCCGTCGCCAGTGGCTGGTCGCCCAAGACCTCGCCGAGGTGGATGGCGATACGGTGCGCTACCGTCGCAATCCGCTGGCCGTCCTCCAGCTACGAGAGTTGCGCGCGGTCGCGAGCGGGCTTGCGGGCGAGCTGGACAAGCCGTTTGTCGAGGCGCGATCGGGGCAGCAGGTCGAAGGCATCTGCCGGCGAGCGATCCAGGCGGGCGACAGCAAGCTGGCGCTGATCGAAAAATCGCGCGAGTTCACGCTCGTACCCTGGCGGCCGGTGCTCGAGCGCTCCGCCGGGAAAACCGTCTCCGGCATCGTGCGCGAAAGCGGAATCAGCTGGACGATCGGCCGGACCAGAGGGCTGGGCATTTCCTGACTGATCAAACTCGCCGCAACTGGCCCGACAGCGCCCTTCAGCACTATCGCGTCGAGACGCTCCTGGGCACATTCTGTCGGCATCAGATGATCGAGTGAGCGTGCCCGTGAAGACGTTCAAGACCCGCCACCAATTCTACCTGCCCGACGATTTGTCGAAGCGCCTCGAGGGGCTCGCCGCAAAACCGGGTTCGTCCAAGACCACGATCCTGACTGACGCTCTGCGTTCCTGGTTGGATCGCAAGGCCGGCGACGAGTTCGATCAGCGGTTTGGACCACGACTCGATCGGCAGATGCGCGCAAGCAACCGGATGGAGGTCAGGCTCGACCATGTTGTGGCGGTGCTCGAACTGTTCGTTGCCCATCAGATGACGCTGGTCGCGCATCAGCCGCCGATCGATGAAGTAACCGGTCGGCTGGGCAGGGCGCGGTACGATCGGTTCATGGGCCAGGTCGAACGCACGCTTGCGGCGCGGGGTGGCAAGTCGCAGCCCGGAGTCGGCGGCGATGCCTGAACCGCGCGTTGCGGTGATAACCGTCAGGATCCGTGAGGCGAGCCGGATCACCGGGATTGGCCGATCGAAACTCTATGAACTGATCGGCGCTGGCGACATCGAAACCATCAAGGTCGGCACCATAACATTGATACCGATCGAAAGCCATCGACAGCTCGACACCCACCTCCGCGATTTCATCGGCGCCTATAACTTCGGTCGCCGACTCAAGACGCTCAAAGGGCTCACGCCCTTCGAATACATCTGCAAAATCTGGACAATCGAACCCGATCGATTCACACTCGACCCGACACATCAAATGCCGGGACTAAACAACTAGGCTCCGCATCGGACGCTAGCCACCCAGCAGTGCGTAATCGCGATCTTGTCTGCTCCGCGCAACAAGGTCTGCATGGATTCCTCTGAAAAGCAAACCAATGATAGATCTGAAGATTGCGTGGCGATCCAACATTTGAATCGCGTTCCGATCTGCGCTCTCACAACTTGCTGGCCTGAGGCGCTAATGACCCTGCTCGAAGGCGCCGGTGTCCAACCCACTGCATCCTTGGCTAGCGGGTGGCTGAGACTTCTTCGCTGCAGTCTCACGTTGTGCCGTCAAATCTGGGAAATGTGTAGACGAAATGTGGTCGCGACCACCTAGTCTTACTGAGTCACGAAAGTGGACGTCGGGGGATTCGCGGGGCGCTTCGTTGTGATAGGCTGCTGATACACAGCGATGGATGAGCGCCATGGTGAGCGAGGATGGAAGCGAAGCAACGGCATTTGACGGGTATGTGGAAGCGCTGATCGAGGTGATCGGTCATGCCGATCGGGCGGAGCCGCTTCGGGATTACTGTACAGGACTGATGATGCCGGTTGCGCGTAAAAGCGTGGAGCCGTTGGCGGCGGTAACGGCGCCGTCGCGTGTTTCTGCCAAGCATCAGTCACTTTTGCATTTCGTGGGTCAAGCGCCCTGGTCGGACGAGGCGTTGATGGCGCGCGTTCGGGATTGGGCGTTGCCGCGCATGATCGAGCGAGGTGGTGCGATCGCCGCCTGGATTGTCGACGACACAGGCTTTCCAAAGAAGGGTAAGCATTCCGTCGGTGTCGCACGCCAAGATTGCGGTCAGCTCGGCAAGCAGGATAATTGTCAGGTTGCCGTCAGTCTTTCGATTGCGAACGAGAG
>NZ_BAAAEH010000015.1:0-5498 GCF_039522915.1 Sphingomonas oligophenolica | reverse complement strand
CGCCGCCGCACATCCCGAGATCGCCAAAGCCGCATGAGGCCCCTCGTGGGGGTGTTTTAGCGCTTACGCTTTATTCGCGTCGGCTTGGGCGACCCTCGATCCCGCCCGAGAGGTTGCTGCGGGCGATGCTGCTGCAGGCGTTTTACGGGATACGCTCGGAGCGCCAGTTGATGGAGCGGATCGAGTTCGACCTTTTGTTCCGCTGGTTTGTCGGGCTGGGTATCGATGAGTCGGTGTGGGATCATTCGAGCTTCAGCACCAACCGGGACCGCCTGCTCGGTGGCGAGATTACCGCCAAGTTCCTGCGGGCGATCCTGGCGCAGCCCAAGGTGAAGCGGCTGATCTCGAGCGATCATTTCTCGGTGGATGGGACGCTGATCGAGGCTTGGGCGTCTATCAAGAGCTTTCGCCCCAAGGAATGGGAGCGACGATGACGGCCCACACTCGGGCCGCAATGCCGAGGACAGTATCCCACCGCCCACGCTCTTTCCACACTTTCCCCCAGGATTGAATCGAACCGACCCATTCCTGATCGCCGGATCAGGCTTCACGCACCCCGCTCCAGCCCAATAGAGTTCCAACCATTATTGAACCAGTCGAGCTGATTGGAGGGCAGTGGAGAATAGTTGCTGGAGAGCAGTGGTAATGTTGTCATTGGCCGTTACGGTCTGAACCAGCGGCGACCCGTCGGTGCCGGAGGATGCGCAGCTCTGCAGCGCGGTGAGGACCCGATCGCTACTCCCCGCATTCCCTGCCGGATACGGAGAGGGGGGAGCCGGCAGAAACGGAGCGACGTTCGTCTGAGACCAGGGGTCGCCGGCGAGCGACTCTGGAAGGTATTGCGTATAGAGGATGGCGATCTTGATTCCCTTAGCCTTGATGGCCGTGCATTGAGTCAGGTCGCCACTCTGCATCGGACCGAAATAGCGGCCGCTGCCGTTCGGCTGGTCAAGCATACCGTCGGTGACGATGAAGAGTATCTTTTGCGGTGTCGCTCCTGGAGCGCCCGTTCCTGCCGTGGGGATGATGTTTTTCATGGTCGTGAGCATGTTGGTTATTTCGGTAGACTTGTCGTCGTTGTTGGTGCTGCTGGTGGGTTGCGAGTTCGACCACCAATAGTCGTCTGCCGGGAACAAGGAGGCCGCCGAAAAGCCAGTGCCGTACGAGGCGACGTTTGTCAGGCTATTTAGAGTCTTGACGGGCGAGGAGCCGCCAGATCGCGTCCAGTCGAAAGAAAACATCTGCGCCTGGTAGGTGATTTGGTATTGGGCAGCTTGGTTGGAAGCGAATGGGATCAGCTGCGATGCCGCCGATACGACCTCATCCTTGCGCAAGACAATGCTTGAAGGGCTGCCATAGATCTGCCCATAGTTATGAGTGAGCCAGTACCCATCGGCCCAGTATCCAGTGTCGTAGACTGTATTGGTCGTGGTGGCGGTGCCGGTGGACGTGGTGGTGGTCGAGGCGCCGCCGCTGGCAGGCGTGGTCACCGTTTTGGTAGTCGGCGTCGAAGTCACCTTCTTGTAGACGGTCGCCGGACCGGTACTGCTGTCGGTGACTGTATACGTAGTGACCGACACGGTTGTCACCGTCGTGTCGATGTACTTCAGGGTGCTTCCGCTTCCGGACGTCGTCCTCGTCGGTCCCGAGACCGACGTCGAGGAGGAGGTCATGAGGTTGCCTGAGCTGTCATAGACCAGGTTTGCTGATGAATCCCACCGATAATAGATATTTTGTTTTGATGAGCCGGACGTATAATAGCCCGTCGACAATAGGATATGACGGGTTTGCGGATCTCTGACGTAGATACTGTCTTGTTTAGCCATCTGCGCATGACATGCAAAGGCGCAGCCGTTTGGCTTCCAAGGGGATTTCGTCGCCTCGATGATCTTGCTGACTCCATCCGAGGTCGCGGGCAGCAGCATCGAGGGCGAATTGTCCATCGCCAGGTAAAAATCGACGTTGGGCGGTTGCGCGGCGCTCGCCGTGGATTTGCCGCTCACTGTCAGGGTGGGGGCCCCAAGGATTCCGCCAAACACGTTGATCGACTTGACTGTATAGCTGACGGTGGCCTTCCGAAGATAGCCCAGAGCGCCGCTGCTCCCGGAGGTACCCTCCGTGATTGTGGGAGTCATCTGCAGATCCTGGTAACCCGTCAACAGAGCGGCCTGCGCGTTGAACATGGCCGTCGCGGCGGATTGCGATGTGTCGCGCGACTGAAGGATCATCGACGGTCCAACAGCCGCCAGCGCGGCAGCGTCGGCAGCGGCATTTAAGTGAGTCTGGAGACTCATGGCGCGGGAATAGTCGATCCCGAAGCCGACTGCGAAGGTCAGCGGAACGATCGCAAACCCCGTTATCATCAGGACCCCGCCTCTCTGATCGGCTTTTAGCCGCACAAGGAGCCTGGCCAATGCGGATGAAGACCCGAAAGCGAGGAGTTTCTTCAACATATATGCACCTAGTAAAGGCGAGGAACCATGTAGATGGTGTGGGTCAACGGTGTAGTCGCGATGGGGATAAAGCTGACCACGGGCGTGAAGTTGTAAGTGATCTTGCCCATATACAGCCAACCCCCGGCCGTGCCGACCTGGGTCTTGGTGCTGGTACCCGGGGCAAGGTTCCCGCATACATTCGATCCGTCCGGCGAGGTCGGCACCATCGTAGAGGTGATCATGTTACTTGGGATGGAGACGACGGTGTTGGCCGACTGTGCCTGATTCGTCGGGAGCGTGCCCGCTGTTTGATCCGAGGCTGTAGTAGTAACGACGCTGCCATCGACGTTCTGTGTCTGGGCCTGGGTCCAGACGACATAGGCATGTGCGGCATCGCAGATCCTGAGCAGCGAAATCTGCTGGGTCGCCTTATTGAGCTTATAAGGCGTCAGGACGACCCCACTGGCACTGAGGTACGATTTTGCGTTGGCGCTCGCTGGGTCGTTGTAGATGATCGTCGGAGAGATGGTTCGGCTGACGAGGTCGACCAGCGAACGGGTCGCGATGGTGACCTTGCGGTTGCAGGCGATCATATCCGACAAGCTGCATCCGCCGGTGTACAAAAGCACAAGCACAGGCACGCAGAATGCGAATTCCACGATCACCGCTCCGCGAGCGTCCTTTACGAAGCGCTTCAGCATGAGGTCTGCGACGTGCTGCATGAATAGGCCTCAGTCGTGAACACCGACGTTGCCACAAGTTTGTGATTTGCATTAGGCTGATCTATCATGTTCAGACCCAGCGGTCCTTTTCCTGTCGGCCACAGGTAGATCAGTTGCAGGACGATGATGTGATTTTGACCGGCGCCGTTCGACTGGTATGTGTAGCCCGTGCCCGTTGAGGTCAGTACGCCACTGCTGTCATAGGTGAATGTCGGCGAAGAGGTACTGCCTACGTTGTAGGTGTTTGCGGTGGTAACGTTGACCGTGAGCCGAGAGCAGGAGAGCATCGACGGCAACAGCGGGGGAATAGTGACAGTCTGGCCATTAGCATCCGTGCCGGAAACGCCATTACAGATGGCATTCTTAAAGTCGCTCGCTGACATGCCGACGTGACCATTGGCCAGCTGCGTCGTTTGAGCCGAGCCGGTCAGCAGCAGGCGCCCTGCGCTCTGGGCCGCGGTTTCCAGCATCTGTTGCGCCAGGTAGATGAACATCGTGTACAAAATCGCGAACAACAGCGCGAGGAAGGCAGGTCCGATTATGGCGAACTCCATGACGGCCATACCCTCATGGTTTTTCCACAGGTTCGTGCTGAATCGGCGGGCCGCCCTCAGTGAACAAGTGATACTGCGCAAAATCGCCACGAGAGTCCCCCTCCACGCTATTATTCACGGTCAGCGTTGAGATTTCGTAAACGGCCGGTAGCGCCGGTGGGGATGGTTGGCGCGCAGTGGCGTACTGGGGCGACCGAGCTTCGCCTTGCGAGCGCGCCCCCGTCACAGGCATGTTGCAGTCGCTGCTTCGTGATGTAGACCCCGGGTGATGTCGATACGGCCACCGACGAGCCCGGCGAGCGGGATCAGCGCCATCGCCATAAGCGCAAGGGTGTTGACTCGGACGTCCCGAGCCAAAACGCTCATGAGGCGCGCGGCATCACTTGGCTCTTCTTTCTTTCCGGCATTTACTTGCCCCACCCAACTGGAGCAATGCCCATTGGGCCGCCTATGGGGGGATAAAGGGATAATCCTGATTCAAGCGACATGGTTACCGCGCGATTCACCGTTGCCCCGCTCGAGTTGTTCATGAGCGACATGACCCAGAGCCGGGATCCGGAGGCCAATCTCGCACTACAATATGTATCGGAAGCGGCGCGGTCGGGCGTGCAGGCCCTGTTCCTGCTGGACACAACTCTCGCCCAGGTTTTGCGGACGACGCGCGAGCCGATCGTCGGCCAGATGCGGCTGACCTGGTGGCACGACGCGCTGACTGCGCTCGACACCGCGTCGCCGCCCGCCGAGCCGATCCTCCGGGCGCTTGCAGGTGATGTTGTGCCGCAGGGCATAACCGGCGCTCGGCTCGCCGGAATGATAGATGGCTGGGAAGAGCTTCTCGATGGTGAGCCGCTCGATGACAAGGCGATCATGCGCCACGCGGGCGCACGGGGCGCGGCGCTCTTCGCCATGGCGGGCGCGCTGATCGGCGCGGGCCGGGACGATCCGGTTGCACGCGCGGGAGAGGGGTGGGCGCTGGCCGATCTGGCGCGGCACCTGAGCGATCCGTCCGCGGCCGGCCGGGCCCTGGCGCTGGCCGAAGCGCCACTCAGCGAAGCGACGGGGGTTCGCTGGAGCCGGGCCGGGCGCCCGCTCGGCGCTCTTGCGCATATCGCGCGGATGAATCTCGCGGTGCCGCTCGATCAGCCATTGCCGGCCGGCGCGCCGCGTCGGGTCGGGCGATTGTTGTTTCATCGTGTCACCGGACGATAGGCTTTCGCAGCCCGATCAAAGGCGATAGCTTTCCGCATCGACAGAGAGGGGGGAAGCGCGATGTGGCGTTATGTTGCGGGCGGGGTTGCGGCATTGTTGCTGGCCACCGCGGGGATATTGCTGTTCAACAGTCGGGCGCGCCCGCCGTCACCGGTTGCCGCCCGGCCCCAGGCCGCCGTCGCGCAGGAGACCCCCTTGCCCGACGCGGCCCCCGAGGCGACCGACCGCACCCGCGAGCAGAAGCGTTTCGACCGCTACGACAAGGACCGCAACGGCTCGGTCACGCGCGAGGAATATCTCGCCCAGCGCCGCAAGGCCTATGCCAAGCTCGACGTGAACCATGATGGGGTGCTCTCGTTCGACGAATGGGCAGTGAAAGCCGAAACCAAATTCGCCGCGGCCGACAAGGACAAGTCGGGCGCGATGAATGCCTCCGAGTTCGCGACGACTGCGGTGAAGCGCAAGACGCGGATCGGCTGTCCGCCGGCCGCTGCGCAAAAGGACGAGGACAGCTAGTCATCTGGAACTGAAGTAAGATACATTGTATGTTGCTCCTGTGTGAACGACGGGAGCAAGCG
>NZ_BAAAEH010000014.1:0-107400 GCF_039522915.1 Sphingomonas oligophenolica | reverse complement strand
ATCCGATCACCTGCACATACTCGAATTTTTCCGCTTGCTTCCATGGGGGCGTCCACAGAAGCGGGAAGAACAGCGAGGGGGCGCCATAACAGCGGGAAGGCCCGTCATAACAGCGGCGGCCATTCAACAAATGCGGTCATGTCAAAGAGCGGGAAGGAGCCGATGCTGCGCTCCGCCGCCACAATGTTTCCCGATCTTCGCCGGAGTTGAATCGGCCGCACGGGCCGGATCGAAAATCAGCCGCGAAGCTCGAGCGCCCGTTCGAACACAGCATCGAACATGTCGTCGGTCAGCCGGCCGGTATTCTGGTTGTAGCGCGAGCAGTGATAGCTATCGATCAGGATGCGGCCATCGGGCACGCGGTGCTCGGCGAGATGGGCGAACCGGCATTTCGGCAACCGCCCGCCCAACACCTTCACCGCCGACTGGTGCGCGACCTGGCCGAGCGCGACGAAGATCCGGGCATTGGGCAGCGCCACCACCTGGTCTTCGAGAAAGGTGCGGCAGGTGCGGATCTCCTCGGGCAGCGGCTTGTTCTGCGGTGGCAGGCATTTGACCGCATTGAGGATCATCACGCCATCGAGCCGCAAGCCGTCGTCGGCCCGGCCTTCATAGTCGCCATGCGCCAGCCCGTGCGTCGCGAGTGCCCGAAACAGCAGCGGGCCAGCGCCGTCACCGGTGAAGGGGCGGCCGGTCCGGTTGGCGCCATGCTTGCCCGGCGCCAGCCCGACCACCACCAGCCAGGCCGCTGGATCGCCCCAGGCGGGCACCGGCGCGTTCCACCAATCGGGGTGCTCGGCGCGCACCGCGTCACGATGAGCGGCGAGTCGGGGGCAGAGCGGGCAATCGCGCGGCGGCTCGGTTTCGGGGATCGGGCTTGGGCAAAACATCGCGGCACGCTACGCATGTCCCGATGCCCGTAACAAGCTATGCCATCGCGATCGGATCGAACCGCCCAGGCGCCCATGGCCGGCCCGAGGCCGAAGTGCGTGCCGCGGTCGCCACGCTCGGAACGGTGATCGCGATGTCGCCGGTGATCGCAACGCCGCCGCTCGGCCCCTCGTCGCGGCGCTTCGCCAACGCAGTCGCCCTGCTCGAATCGGCCGAATCGCCGGCCGACCTTCTTGCCCGGCTCAAGAAGATCGAACGCGGCTTCGGCCGCCGCCCCGGCCGCCGCTGGGGCGCGCGGGTGATCGATCTCGATATCGTCCTCTGGTCGGGGGGAATCCATGCCGAGTCCGGACTGACGATCCCGCACCCGGCCTTCCGCACGCGCCGCTTCGTGCTCGATCCGCTCCTGGCGCTGGCGCCCGACTGGCGCGATCCGGTGACCGGGTTCACCATGCGCCAGCTCGCGGCGCGCGCTCGCGCGGTTGACCGGCGTCCGCGCCGCTCGTAACGCGCGTCCCTTGGTCGGGCTCGTAGCTCAGTCGGTAGAGCAACGGACTTTTAATCTGTAGGTCCCGGGTTCGAATCCCGGCGAGCCCACCAACATGCTCGGACGGCTGTCGCCGGCGCGGGCCCCGTCATTGGCTGAAGCGGGGGTTTTGTGAAACGCAGCGTCCTGCTTCCCGCCGCACTCTGCATCGGCCTGCTCGCCATGTCCGGGTGCAAGAACCGGCGCGCCTCGCCTTGTGCCGATCTCGCCGACGCGCCGATGGTCCATATCCCGGGCGGCAGCTTCGTGATGGGCGACGATCCACATTATCCCGAGGAAGGGCCGCCGCATCTCGTCAAGGTCGACCCCTTCTGGATCGATTCGCACGAACTGACCAACGCCGAATTCGCGCGCTTCGTCCAGGCGACCGGCTATCGGACGATGGCGGAGCGGCCGCCCCCGAAACTGCCGGGCACGCCGCCGGAGATGCTGAAACCCGGCTCGGCCGTCTTCACCGTACCGACCCGTGACGATCCGCGCTGGTGGCGCTGGGTGGTGGGCGCGCAGTGGCGGCATCCGTCGGGGCCGGCGCAGACGACCGGTGGCCGGGACCGGGAGCCGGTCGTCCAGATCGCCTATGAGGATGCCGAGGCCTATGCGCGCTGGGCAGGCAAGAAATTGCCGACCGAGGCGCAATGGGAATATGCCGCCCGCGCCGGCGAGAAGGCGCTGCCCGAGCCGGTCGACAGCGAAGGCCGGCCCCAGGCCAATTATTATCAGGGCGTGTTCCCGGTCCGCGACCTCGGGCTCGACGGGTACAGGGGCCGGGCGCCGGTCGGCTGCTTCAAGCCCAATGCGTTCGGGCTCTACGACATGATCGGCAATGTCTGGGAATGGACGAGCGACCCGGGCGGGCCCGAGGGCGACCATGTCATCAAGGGAGGCTCCTATCTTTGCGCGGGCAATTATTGCGCGCGCTATCGGCCCGCTGCGCGCCAGTTCCAGGAGCGCGGGCTCGGCACCGATCATATCGGCGTGCGGTTCGTCAGCGCGATTCAGGTGCCGCCGCGACATTGACCGGGCGCCGATAATATAGCACTATGCGTGCCAATATATCGACCGGGAGAGTGACATGCTGGTGCTGAGGACGCCGGACGAGCGGTTCGCGGCGCTGGCCGATTATCCGTTCGCGCCGCACTATCTGACGATCACCGACGCCGACGGCACTGACCTGCGGATCCACTATATCGACGAAGGCCCGCGCGATGCGCCGCCGGTGCTGCTGATGCACGGCGAACCGAGCTGGTCCTATCTCTACCGCAAGTTCGTGCCGGCGCTCGTCGCCAAAGGGCACCGCGTGATCGCGCCCGATCTGATCGGTTTCGGCAAATCCGACAAGCCGGCCGCCCGGACCGACTATAGCTATGAACGCCATGTCGCCTGGATGCGCGACTGGCTGACGGCGCTCGACCTGAGGCACATCACCCTGTTCTGCCAGGATTGGGGCGGGCTGATCGGGCTGAGGCTGGTGGCTGCCTTCCCCGACCGCTTCGCGCGGCTGGTGGTCGCCAATACCGGCCTGCCCACAGGTACGGGCTTTTCGGAGGGCTTCAACGCGTGGCTCGCCTTCAGCCAGAATGTCCCGCAATTCCCGGCCGGCGGGATCGTCAAGGGCGGCGTCGTCCGCGACCTGACTCCGGCCGAGATCGCCGCCTATGACGCGCCCTTCCCCGACGAGCGCTACAAGGAAGGCGCCCGGCAATTCCCGACCCTGGTGCCGATCACGCCCGAACATGCCTCGGTCGCCGAGAACAAGGCGGCATGGGCTGTGCTCGAGACATTCGACAAGCCGGTGCTGACCGCGTTCAGCGACAGTGACGCGATCACGCGCGGGGGCGAGAAGGCGTTCATCGATCGCGTCCCCGGCGCAAGCGGCCAGCCGCATGTGATCATCAGGCAGGCCGGGCACTTCCTCCAGGAAGACAAGCCCGAGGAACTGTGCGCGCTGATCGATTCCTTCATCAGCGCTGAACCGGAGAGCGATTCATGAACGTCACCAATGCGGTTTTCCCGGGCCCCGCCCAGGCCGCCGCTTTCTTCGGCGGGGTCGAGGACGGCCCCTTCGTCATGATCAACCTGCTCAAGTTCAAGGAGCATGCGGAATATGCCGACGGCGCCGATGCCCAGCTCAGCGGTCGCGACGCCTATCGCCGCTATGGCGCTGCGGTGCAGGCCTGCCTCACCGCGGTCGGCGGGCGATGGGTTTATGCCGGCGACGTGACCGAGCTGATGCTCGGCGAGATCGACGACTTGTGGGACATGGTCGCGCTCGCCGAATATCCCTCGCGCGCGGCGATGATGACAATGGTCTCGTCGCCTGAATATCAGGCAATCGAGAAGCACCGCGTCGCCGGCCTTGCCGGCCAGCTCAATATCAGGACCAAGGCCATCGGTGGGTGACGCTCGCCTATGATCTCTACTGGTCGTTCCGCTCGCCCTACTCCTATCTGGTGACGCCGCGGCTGGTCGCGCTCGAGCGAGACCATCAGGTCTCGGCCAATGTCCGGGTGGTGTATCCGATCGCGGTACGCCAGCCCGATTTCTTCGCGAACAATGATCCGCTGTGGCTGAGCTATTTCATGCGCGACATCGGCCGGAGCGCCGACTTTGTCGGGCTGCCGTTCCGCTGGGCATCGCCGGACCCGGTGCAGATGGATTTTGCGACGCGGACCTACCCCGCCGAACAGCCTCATATCCACCGCCTCACCCATCTCGGCGTCGCGGCGACCGAGCGTGGGCGCGGACTCGCCTTTCTCGACGAGGTCAGCCGGCTGATCTGGGGCGGCGAGGTGACTGACTGGCATCTCGGCGACCATCTTGCGCTGGCCGCCGAGCGCGCCGGGCTCGACCTTGCGGAGATGGATGCGGCGATCGCCGCCGATCCCGACCGTCATGTCGCCATCGTCACCGCCAACCAGGAGGCGCAGCGCGCCGGGGGCCATTATGGCGTGCCGCTGATGGTGTTCGAGGGCGAGCCCTTTTTCGGGCAGGACCGGTTCGACCAGCTCAAATGGCGGATGGAGCAACGGGGGCTGGCGAAGCGGTAAGCCCTGCCGCCCTCCTGTCGTCATGCCGGACCTGTTCCGGCATCAACTCTGCGGCGAGGAGATCGCTCTATAATTGGGAACCGTGCCCATGGATGAGTGGACGCCGGAACAAGTCCGAGGTGACGAGCGGCGGCTATGCCGGCACGCGTTTCCGTCGCCACCAGCGACGCGCGCCGGCAAGGAGTGCGACCAACACCACCAGCACCGCCAGTCCACGCGTCAATTTGGGCACCAGCACCGTGTGCATGGCGTTGTCGTTGATCTGCTGCGCCGCCGTATAGCCGGCCGGCATCGGCAGCACCTGATCCCGCGCAGCGAAGGCGGCATAGTCAGCCTGCATCGTCCGGAAGAGCGCCGGCATCGCCGCCCCCAGATCGCGGGTCTCGCCGGGGTCGCTGACGATATCGTAGAGGTGCCATTCGCCATGGCCGGTCGGCGGCAGGTTCCTGACCAGCTTATAGTCGCCGCGGAACAGCGCCGCATTGCCCGACAGCTCATAGCCGATCGGCTCGGTGACGGGATGGACGCTGCCGGCCGCCCCGGTCAGCATTGGCACCAGGCTCGACCCCGTCATCGGCTCGACCGGCTTGCCGCGATAGGTCGTGCCGTGCCCGGGGACGCCGGCCAGTGCAAGGAGGGTGGGTGCAATGTCGGTGACATAGGCCATCCGGCCGGCGATCGTGCCCGCCCTGAACGCCGGGTTGGCGGGCCAGGCCATGATCAAGGGGGTACGCAGGCCGCCTTCGCCCGCCGAGAATTTATAGCCGCGCAAGGGTGACGACGCAGCGCTCGCCCAGCCCGGGCCGATCGCGGTGAAGGATCCGCGCCGGCCCTGCTCGGCCGGATCCATATCGTAATGCGCCCAGCTGTTCAGCCGGCCGAGCAGGGTCCCCATCGGATCGATCGGCTCGGCGCCATTGTCGGAGGTGAAGACGAAGACGGTATTGTCGTAATCGCCGGTCGCCTTGAGATGCGCGATCAGCCGGCCGATCTGGTCGTCAGCCGCCTCGGCCATGCCGCCATAGGCAGCCATGGCGCGCGCATAGGCGGCGCGCTGGCCCGGGCTCAGCCCGTTCCAGTCCCGGGTGGTGCCCATCGTCACCATCGGCGCGCCGGCGGGCACGATCCCGAGCGCGGCCGCCCGATCGCGCCGGGCGGCCCGGGTGGCGGTCCAGCCCTTGTCATAGGCGCTCCGGTAACGCGCGATATAGGCGTCGGGCGCCTGGACGGGGATGTGATTGGCGAGGAAATTGACCGAGGCGAAGAAGGGCTTCCCGCTCGACCGGCCAGCCTCGATATAGGCGATCATCTTGTCCACGACGAAGCGCGACGAATAATAATTCCGCGGCAGCGTCGCCGGCCTGCCGTCCTCGGTCCAGTCGGCGGTGTCGTAGAGCCCCTCGATCGGGCGCTGCTCGAAATTGTCCGCCCCTGCATCGGCGAGCGAGAAGGCATGATCGTAACCGCGTGCCGTCGGCAGCTTGTCGGCTGTCTTGCCGAGATGCCATTTGCCGGTGAGATAGGTTCGGTAGCTGGCGTCGCGGAACAGGCTCGCCATCGTCACGACGCGGTCGTTGAGGACGGTATCGTAACCGGGCTTGCCGACATGCTCGGGCGGGATCGTCTCGGGCATGTTGCCGAGCCCGGCGCGGTGGTTGCTGATCCCGGTCTGCAGCATCGCCCGGGTCGGCGAGCAGGAGCCCGCGACATGGAAATCCGAGAAACGGACCCCGGCCTTGGCCAGCGCATCGATATTGGGCGTGCGGATCTCGCTGCCGAAGCTGCCGATATCGCTGAAACCCCAATCGTCGGCGAGCAGGATGACGATATTGGGGCGCTTCTTCTCGGCGGCGCTGCTGCCCGAGGCGAGCGCTATCGCGCCGAGCAGGGCGACCGCCGGCCTCGCCGGCCGATCAGCTACCCACCGCACCAGGTTACGATATCCGCGCATCGCTCCTCCCCTCTGCCGCGATGATGCGCCGAGGTAATGGCATTATCAATGCCGAAATATTGCAAAGCCGGGAGGCGCTGCTAGGGTGTGGCAAAAGCGGGAGAGGCAATGATGCGGAATCTGGTGCGCGCGCTGGTTGCGCTGGTCGGGCTGTTCAACCTCGCGATCGGGCTGGGCTTCCTGCTCGATCCGGCCCTGCTGGGGGCGAAGTTCTTTCTCTCGCCTGCCGGCATTCAGGGCCTTGCGACGATCCGCGCCGACTTTCCCGCCTTCTTTCTCACCGGCGGCGCCTTCGCGCTCTATGGCGCGTGGCGCGGGCTGGCCGGGCCCTTGCTCTATCCTCTCGTCATGCTCGCGACAGCGTTGACCGGGCGTTTCATCAGCCTGGCGGTCGATGGCGTCTCGCCCACCGCCTTCCCGCCAATGGCGGTCGAGGCGGGAATGATCATTGTCCTGCTCATCGGGCGTAGCGCGCTCACCCCTCGGCGTTGAGGATCGGTCGATGAAAAGCTGGCTCAAGATCCTGCTCGGCGTGCTGGCGCTCCTGCTGGTCGGCGGCTTCCTCGCCAGGGATTATGTGCTGCTGCATTTGCCGGGCTGGCTCGCCCCGCATGTCTATCCCAACCATGCGGTCGCCTGGGCGAAGGGCCCGGACCAGGCGAGCGTGCCGCCCGACAAGCGTCCGCCGAACATCGTCCTGATCGTCGCCGACGATCTCGGCTACAACGATATCAGCTTCAACGGCGGGGGTGTCGCCGGCGGTATTCTCAAAACGCCGCATATCGATTCGATCGGCCATGGCGGGGTGAGCTTCGCCGATGGCTATGCCGGCAACGCGACCTGCGCGCCCTCGCGTGCGGCGCTGATGACCGGGCGCTATCCGACCCGGTTCGGTTTCGAATTCACCCCGACCGACACCCGCTTCGCGCGGACCATCGCCGGCTTTCCAAGCAGCTGGCAGCACCGGACCATCTTCGACGAGGATGCCGCCGCGAGCGACCCGCCGCCCGACGACAAGGGCGTGCCGTCGAGCGAGCTGACCATCGCCAGGCTGCTGCGCGGCAAGGGCTATCACACGGTCCATCTCGGCAAATGGCATCTCGGCGGCGCTAGGGGCATGCGGCCGGAGGATCAGGGCTTCGACGAGAGCCTCGGCTTCATCATCGGCGCGCAGATGTACCTGCCCGAGAAGGACCCGGACGCAGTCAATTCGAAGCAGGATTTCGACCCGATCGACAAATATCTCTGGGCCAATCTGCCCTTCAGCGTCCAGTATAATGGCGGCGCGCATTTCCGTCCGGCGCGCTACATGACCGATTATCTGACCGACCAGGCGATCGAGACGATCAGGGCAAACCGCAACCGGCCCTTCTTCCTGTACCTCGCCTATAACGCGCCGCACACGCCGCTCCAGGCGCTGAAGGCGGATTACGACGCGCTGCCGCAGATCGCCGACCACCGCACCCGCGTCTATGCAGCGATGATCCGCGCGCTCGACCGCGGGGTCGGGCGGGTGACGGCCGAACTCAAGGCGCAGGGGCTGGACAGGAACACGCTGGTGATCTTCACCAGCGACAATGGCGGCGCGCATTATATCGGCCTGCCCGACATCAACCGGCCCTATCGCGGCTGGAAAGCGACCTTCTTCGAAGGCGGGATGAAAGTGCCCTTCTTCATGCGCTGGCCGGCGCAGATCAAGCCGGCGACGGTCGCGCGCGGGCCGGTAAGCCATTTCGACATCTTCGCGACCGCCGGCAGGGCGGCGGGGGTGCCGATGCCGACCGACCGTGCGATCGACGGCGTCGATCTGATGCCCTTCATCGCGGGCAGGCAGGCGGGCACGCCGCACCAGCTCCTGTTCTGGCGGAGCGGCGGCTACAAGGTCGTGCGGGATGGTGACTGGAAGCTGCAGGTGCTCGGGCTCCAGCACCGCTCGCTCCTCTACGACATGAAGAACGATCCGACCGAGCAGCATGACGTGGCGGCGCGCCAGCCGGCGATCGTCGCGCGGCTGGACGCGCTGCTCGCCCGGCATGACGCCGAAAGCGTAAAGCCGTCATGGCCGAGCTTGATCCAGTCGCCGATCGCGATAGACCGGCCCCTGGGCACGAAACCGCGCCCACGCGAGACCTATATCTATTGGTGGAATTAGTGGCCCAGCAGGATCGGGGTTCGCCTGATGGACGCAGGCGGCGGTCCGAAACCAGCCGCGACAAGATCGTCGAGGCAATGCTCGCGCTTGTCGCCGAAGGGCAGATCACGCCCAGTGCCGAGCAGGTCGCGATCCGCGCCGAAGTCGGGCTGCGCAGCGTCTTCCGGCACTTCAAGGACATGGAGAGCCTCTATGCCGAGATGACGGCGCGGCTCTCGCAGCACTATCAGATGTGGCTGGTGCCGTTCGACTCAGGCGACTGGCGCGGGCAGCTCGACGAGACGCTCGACCGGCGAGTCTCGACCTATGAGCGGCTGATGCCGTTCAAGCGCGCCGGCGATGCGCATCGCCACGAATCGGCGGCGATCCAGGCCGAGCACGCCCGCACCCTCGCGCTGATGCGCGCGCGCCTGAAATCGCTGCTGCCCGACCATATCACCGGCGACGACCTGGTCTTCGAAACGCTCGATCTGCTGCTGAGCTTCGAGACCTGGCAAAGGCTGCGGGTTGAACAGCATCTGCCGGCGAGCAGCGCGCGCGCCCTGGTCAAGACACAGGTCGATCGACTTATCGGCTGACGGGCGGCTAAGGCGGTGATCATGGACCGGTTCGTTCCACGATCGCCTGCGACCGTCGCGGCTGCGTTGATGCTGGTCGCGCTGGCGCTCCGCGTCTGGGATTTCGGCAACCCGGTCATCCATGTCGACGAGCAATATTATCTGCTGGTCGGCGACCGGATGCTGGGCGGCGCGCTGCCCTATGTCGATATCTGGGATCGCAAGCCGATCGGCCTCTTCGCGATCTTCGCCGGTGTCCGCCTGCTGCCCGGGGACGGGATCATCGCCTATCAGGTCGTCGCACTGCTGTTCGCGACGGCGACCGCGTGGCTGGTGCAGCGCGCCGCCCGGCAGATCGGCGCGACCCGGACCGGCGCGTTCGCGGCGGGCGCCGCCTATCTGATCTGGCTGCCGCTGCTGAGCGGGCGCGGCGGCCAGTCACCGGTGTTCTTCAACCTCTTCATGACCGCGGCCGCGGTGCTGACCCTTGGCCTGCCCGCGCTGGCGGCGCGCCGGGCGAGGGCGGCGATCATGGCCAATGGCGCGGCCGTCTGCCTCCTCGCGGGGCTGGCGATCCAGACCAAGTACACGCCGGCGGTCGAGGGCATTTTGTTCGGGCTCGCGCATTGCTGGTACCTTCGCCGGGCCGGGGCGCGCGGCCCTCTGATCGGCGCATCGGTCCTGCTGTGGGTGATGCTCGGCCTTGCCCCGACGCTGATCGTGATCGCGGTCTACGCGGCACGGGGGCCGGCCATCTTCGAGGCATTCTGGTTCGCCAACTTCGCCTCGATCTTCCTGCGCTCCAGCTATGCCTATCCCCCGGGCCTGATCGCGCGGCGGCTGCTCGGGATCAGTGCGCAGCTGCTTCCCTTCGCGGTCTGCGCAGTCCTCACCTGGCGCACGCGGCCGAGAAACGAGGAGACCAATCTCGTCTTCGGCTGGCTTGCCGCGGCGCTGCTCTGCTTCGCCATGCTCGGGACCTATTTCGACCATTATGCGCTGCCGCTCGTCGCGCCGCTGGCGATCGCCGCCGCGCCGACCTTCGGCCGAGCGCCGCGGGCGATGATCGCGACGCTCGGCATCGGCTTGTTGATCTTCATGGTCGAGGCGCTGATCCGGCCGGACGACACGGCCGGCGCTTATGCGATCGCGCATGTCGTCGAGGCCAATAAGGGCGACGAATGCCCTTATGTCTTTACCGGGGACTCGAGCATCTACCTTCTCGCCCACGCCTGCGTGCCGACTGCCTATGCCTTCCCGTCGACGCTTGCTTACGCGCCCGAGCAAGGTGCTGCCGGGATCGACTCGGCCGCCGAGGTACGTCGCATCATGGCCCGCCGCCCGCCGGTCGTGGTGATCGGGAGCCGGCCGCTGGCGGCGTGGAACGAGCAGAGCCTTGCGGTGGTCAGCGCCGCGCTCGCCCGCGATTATCGCCCGGTGTTCAGCGCGCCGCGCAGCGACTATCGCATGATCGTCTATCTGCGCCGGGACAGGCCATACCGGCCCTGACGCGAGGTCCGGCACCGGGCTCGGCGCCGGGGTCTGGCCCGGGCCGCCCTTCCAGCCGACGATAATTTCTTCCCGACCGCGATTTCGAGGTGCGGTTTTTGCCGGCCGGCATCGTCTTGGAAACGGGGAGAGGGTGTTCGTCGATGACATCACGCAGTGTGTCGCGGGGATCAGGCTCCGGAACTCCGGATGTTGAGCCGGCAAGGCGCGGATCGCATCGCGGCGCGCCAGGCCGGTTCTTGATGCTCGTACGGCCGGGGGGCCGGGCATCGCATCCGGAGACCGGGGCAGCCCCCTCTCCTGTCAATGGTTGTATTTTTGCCTTCGGAACCTTTCATGTTGCTTGAGACCGGATTTTCCCATGCCTGGCACTCTCCCTGGGAGCCGGCGCACGGCGATGTCGATCGCAGGCCCGATTGCAACTGGACCGTGCTGCTGCCCTTCTTCAACGAACGGCTCTATCTCGACGACACGCTTGCCAGCCTCGCCGCGCAGGATCAGCCGCTGCGGTTGATCCTCATCGACAATGGCTCGACCGACGGCAGCAGCGAAATCGCGACTGCGGCGTGCCGGCGCCTCGGCCTGCGCTTCACGCTGATCCGGGAACATGCCCCGGGCAAGGTTCACGCGCTGGCGGCCGGGCTCGACCTGGTGCGCACGCCCTATGTCGCGACCTGCGATGCCGATACCTGGTACCCGGCCGACTATCTGGCGCAGGCGGGCAAGCTGCTCGAGCCGGAGAGCAGCGCGGCGGCGGGGGCCTATTTCGTGCCCCGGGGCGCTCTCCCGCGGCAGCATGCCGCTGCGGCATGGCATATCGTGATCGCCGCTTTGCTGTTGCCGCGGCAATGCCATACCGGCGGTGCCGGCCAGGTGTTCCGCACCGCCAGCCTGCGCGAGAGCGGCGGGTTCGACGCGGCGCGCTGGAACTATGTGCTCGAGGATCATGAGATCATGCACCGCGTGGTGAAGACGGGGTCGCTCGAATATGGCCCCGGCTTCTGGTGCACGCCGTCGCACCGCGACCGCGACCGCGACTCGATTCGCTGGACTTTGGTCGAGCGCATTCTCTACCATGTCACCCCGAGCCGGTGGCGCGACCGGTTCTTCTACGATTTTCTCGGGCCGAGGCTCAGGGCTCGCCGCCTGACCAGCGAGCGCATGCGCGAGAGGCAGTTTCAGAATGCCGGCCAAAACGGACTCTCGGACGATACCGCGCCTTATTCTGTGTGCGGATGATTTCGGACTTTCGCCGGAAATCAGCAGGACCATTGCCGAGCTGGCCGCTGAAGGCCGGATCAACGCGATCAGTTGCATGGCGGTATGCGCCGGCTGGGCGCGGGACAGCGCCTTGCTGCGCTCCCTGCCGGCTTCGATCGAGGTCGGGCTTCATCTCGTTCTGACCGGGGAGCCGCCGCTGACCGCGATGCCCGGCCTCGCGCCCGACGGCCGGCTCCCCACCATCAAGCAGCTGCAACGCGATGCAGCGGCGAGGCGCCTGCCGCTCGACGAGATCGCCGCCGAGATCGCCGCGCAGTTCGACCGATTCATCGACATTCACGGACGGGCCCCGGCTTTTGTCGACGGCCATCAGCATGCGCATGTCCTGCCCGGCATCCGGGAGATCATGCTGGCCGAGACGGCGCGGCGCGCGCCCGCCGCCTGGCTGCGCAATTGCGAGGACAGGCTGTCGGCGATGCTGTCGCGCCCGTTCCGCGGCAAGGCGCTGGGCAATGCGTGGCATTCCCGGGGCCTGAAGCGATCGGCGGCTGCGCACGGGCTTTCCTGCAATGACAGCTTTGCCGGCCATTATGATTTCGCTGCCGATTACGCACCGTTGTTCCCCCGCTTCCTGCGCCGGCCGGGCGCGTTTCACCTCGTGATGTGTCATCCCGGCTCGGGCGAACTCGCGGGCGACATGATCGCGGCGGGACGCAGGCGCGAAGCTGCGGCATTGCGAACCATGACGATGCGCGACATTGCTGCGCGCCATGACCTGGAATTCCGATCCTGAGTCGATGCGGTGTGGCGGGGATGGTGATATGCCCGGGTCCGGTCGTGTCCGGATGAAACCCAGCCACCGCGCATCATGAGCGAAAGCGGGCTGAAAGCGGTTTTCCTGGAAGAGCGGCCGATGCTGATGCGGCTGCTGGTCGCACGGCTGCGCAATCGGGAAGAAGCCGAGGATGTGCTGCAGGACATGTGGCTGAAGCTCGACCAGCTTGTCTCGAAGCCGGTCGCGCAGCCGGCCGCCTATCTCTATCGCATGGCTTCCAACCTCGCCGCCGACCGGCGCATCTCGGCCGCGCGGGGCAGTGCACGCGATACTGCCTGGCTGGATGTGCAGCCTGAGGCGGACGAGCAGCCCGATATCGAGCGCACGTTGATCGCGCGCGAACGGCTCGCGCAGATCGAAGCCACGCTGGGCGCGATGCCGGAGCGGATGCAGACCGCCTTTCGCTTGTTCCGCATCGAGGAGTTGCCGCAAAAGCAGATTTCGGCGCGTCTCGGCATCAGCGTCAGCGGCGTCGAAAAGCTCCTTCAGCGTGCCTATCGACAAATATCTGATTCCGGATCCGCACCCGGTGAGGGTTTCGACAATCGGCACCGTCAATCACAGGAAGAGGATTAGATCGTGACCGGCGTAGCGGGCGACATTATCGATCAGGCGATCGGCTGGCACATGCGCCAGGCCGAGATGACCGATCGTGACTGGCGTGCTTTCGTGCTGTGGCTCGAAGCCGATCCGGCGCATGCCCTTGCCTTTGATCGGATCGCCCTCGATCAGGAGATGGTCACGCGCCAGGGCGAGATGCCCGCAACCTCCATCATGGTGCCGGCCAATGACGAATGCGAACCGGTCCGCAGTCAGCGCCGTCGCTGGATGTGGACGGTGGGCGGCACAGCCGTCGCGGCCGGCCTCGTCGCTCTGGTGATGCCGCTGGCGATGCCCAGGGCGAGTGATCCCTATTGGCTGCAGACGAAACCCGGCCAGCGGCAGGATGTGGCGCTGGCGGACGGCACGCGAATCGAAGTGAGCGGCGGCAGCCGGCTCAAGCTCGACCGCAGCAATCCGCGCGTTGCCGCCCTGGAGGCAGGCGAGGCGACGTTCCATGTACGCCACGACGATCATGATGCCTTCACGCTGCGCTCCGGCGACCTGACCGTGCGGGATCTGGGAACCGTCTTCAACGTCGCGCGAGACGGTGTGCGGCTCGACGTGCAGGTGGCGGAAGGCGCGGTGTTGTTCCAGCCCGATCGCGACGCGGTCAAGCTGACACCGGGCACTGCATTGTCGGTACGTGAGGATTCGCACAGCCTCGCTCTGTCGCACGTCGCTGTCGACTCGGTCGGCGGCTGGCGGAGCGGACGGGTCGCCTTCGCCGGCGAGTCGCTGGCGCATGTCGCGGACACGATCCACCGCCTTTACGGCACCGATCTGGCACTGGACCCGGGCTTGTCGGTAAGGCCCTTTACCGGCATGGTCCGCCTGACCGGCGCGGCGGAGCGGGATATCCCGCACCTTGCCGCGCTGGTCGGGGCAGGGTGGCGACGCGATGGCGAGCGATGGACTCTCTCGCCGAGGGAAGGCGATTCGCGCTAGCGTTGCGGCGCTCTCCCTGGCGTGCGCGCCCGCCGCGCTGCTCGCAGCCGATATCAGGGTTTCAATCAGCGCGACGACGCTCGATATCGCCCTGACCACGCTCGCGCGGCAGAGCGGCGCCGATATCATCAGCACCGAGCCGGGCCTCGGTCGGATACCGGTCAAGCGCCTTGACGGCCGAATGCCGGTTCGCACCGCGCTCGACCGGCTGCTCGCCGGAACCGGATACCGCGCCGTCGCGATTGACGCCACCAGCTACCGGATCGTTCGCGCGCCGGCGCAGCGCCCCGTGCCCAGACACCATCCCGCCCCGCAACCGGCGGTGAGTCCGCAGAATGACATCATCGTGACCGCGAGCAAGCAGGCGGTGGCGCTGCTCCGTTTTCCGGGCAGCATCGTCGTCGCGGGCGGCTTGAGCAACCGGTCGGCAGCCGGCCGGCCCGCCGACATGGACGATATCGCGCGCACCATGCCGGTACTCCAGAATACCGAGTTCGGGCCGGGCCGGAACAAGATCTTCATCCGCGGCATCGCCGACAGCAGCTTCAACGGATCGACCCAATCGACCGCAAGCATCTATTTCGGTGACGTGCAGCTTGGCTATTCGGGGCCTGAACCGAGCCTCAACCTCTACGACATCGAGCAGGTCGAGGTCATGGAGGGCCCTCAGGGAACCTTGTACGGCGCCGGGGCGATCGGCGGCATCATCCGGCTGACGCCGCACGCGGTCGATCTCTCGAAGCCAGGTGGCTCGATCACCGGCGGCATCACCGCGACCAGCGGCGGTGCCGCAGGCGGCGACCTGAGCGCGATGGTCAACCTGCCGCTGGTGGATGATCGGGCGGGTGTCCGCCTTGTCGGATACCGGGTCCGGGATGGCGGCTATATCGAGGACAGGGAACGCCGGCTGTCGAATATCAACCGGACCGACACGGTCGGCGGGCGAATCGCCTTGCGGGTCGATCCCGGCGATGGGTGGAATGTCGATACCGGCGGGCTGATCCAGCGGATCGACGCTGCGGATGCGCAATATGCCGAGGTCGGCGCCGGGCCACTCAGCCGCCGGTCGACGCTTGCCCAGCCCTTTCACAATCAGCTCGTCCTCGGCCGGCTGGTGATCCACAAGAAATGGAATAGCGGGCTCGAGCTCGTCTCGGCGACAGGGGTGGTCGATATGCATTCGGGCGACGCTTATGACGCCACCCGAGCGCCGGGCTTCTTCCGCCCCACCATCTATGAGAATAACGACGCCAATCTGCTGCTGACGCACGAAACGCGACTGTCCCGTTCGACGCCGGGCGGCATCTCCTGGGTCGCTGGCTTCGCACTGCTGTACGATCAAGACGCCCAGACGCGTTCCCTGGGGCCGCCCGGCAACCCGGCCGATATCATCGGCGTGACCAACGTCACCAAGAGCCTGTCCGCCTTTGCCGAAGCCACCGTGCCGGTTTCGCCGAGCCTCTCGCTGACGTTCGGCGCACGCGTGACGACGGCGCGCACTGATGGCGAGCCCTCGACTCAGCCCCGCGCCGAGGATTTCGTCCGCGGTCGTTCGACGCGTCGGTTCGATCCTACCGCCGCCGCGTCGTGGCTGGTGGCGCCTGGGCTTGCCTTGTTCGCGCGCTTTCAGTCGGGCTACCGGACCGGGGGCATCGCTGTCGCGCGCGGGATCGGACGGGTCGCTGATTTTCGGTCCGATTCGATCAAGGTCGGCGAAGTGGGGCTGCGCATGGAGCGCGAGGGGCCGACCGGCCTTACGATGTCGGCTGGCGTCTCCTTTGCGCATTGGCGCGATATCCAGGCCGATTTGTTCAATCGCCGCGGCCAGCCCTACACCACCAATCTTGGCAATGCGGATATCGTCGGCGTGGAGGGAATCGGCGATTGGGTCCCCGTGCGCGGGCTCCACGCGACCTTCGCCTTTCTGTACACGAGCAACAGTGTCGACGGCCCGCTCGCCCAATCCTCGGTCCTCGCAAATCGTCATCTGCCCGAAACGCCGGCCTTTGCCGGCAATGCCGGGCTGTCCTATGAATGGCCGGTCGGTGAGAGCAACCTAAGCGTCGGCGCGTCGGCGCGCTATGTCGGACGTTCAGTGCTCGGCACGGGCGATTTTCTCGACGTCAGCCAGGGCCGCTACACGGTGATCGGCCTGAGCTGCGGCTGGAAGTGGCGCAATATCGACGCGTCGCTGGCGGCTGACAACCTGACGAATCGCAAGGACAATCGCTTCGCGCTCGGCAATCCGATCATCCTTGGCACGCGCGACCAGACCACCCCGCTTCGCCCATTGAATGTCCGTGCCGGGGTGGCGATTTCCTGGTGACGGTTCAGCTGCGCGCCTGGCGAAGGAGCCTGCCGACATGATCAATCCGGTCCTCAACACGGACAGCTACAAGACCAGCCATTTCCTCCAATATCCGCCCGAGACTCAGCGGGTGTTCGCTTATGCCGAGAGTCGCGGCGGCGCTTATGAGCGCACGCTGTTCTTCGGCCTGCAGGCAATATTGAAGCGCGAATTCGCGCACCCCGTGACGCGGCGCGACGTCGACGAGGCGCACGACGTCCTGCGCGAGCATGGCGTGCCCTTCAACCGCCATGGCTGGGATATGCTGCTGCGGCGCCATGAGGGACGGCTGCCGATCGAAATCCGCGCCGTGCCCGAGGGCAGCGTGGTGCCGACCCATCAGGCGCTGATGACGGTGGTCAACACCGATCCCGATTTCGCCTGGCTGCCAAGCTATGTCGAGACGGCCTTGCTCCGGATCTGGTATCCCGTCACCGTCGCGACGATCAGCTGGCATGTCCGGCAGCGGATCCGCGCCGCGCTCGAGGCGACCGCTGACGACCCCGCGGCCGAATTGCCGTTCAAGCTCCATGATTTCGGCGCGCGCGGCGTGTCGAGCGAGGCGAGTGCCGCGCTCGGCGGCATGGCGCATCTGGTCAGCTTCAAGGGCACCGACACGCTGTCGGCGATCATGGCGGCGCGGCGCCTCTATAATGAGCCGATGGCGGGCTTCAGCATTCCGGCGGCCGAACACAGCACGATCACCGCCTGGGGCCGTGACGGCGAGGAGGCCGCCTATGCCAATATGATCGCGCGGTTCGGCGTGCCGGGGGCGACCTTCGCCGTCGTCTCGGACAGCTATGATCTCTACCATGCGGTCGACGATCTCTGGGGCCGGCATTTGCGGCAGCAGGTGATCGACAGCGGCGCGACCCTGGTGGTCCGTCCCGACAGCGGGGATCCCGTCACCGTGGTCGCGAAGACGATGGCCTTGCTCGCCGGGCGTTTCGGCACTGATCTCAACGGCAAGGGCTATCGGGTGCTGCGGAACGTCCGCGTCATCCAGGGTGACGGCGTCAATCCGCAGAGCATCGGCGCGATCTTCGACCGCATCGTCGCTGACGGATTCTCGGCGAGCAACATCGCCTTCGGCATGGGCGGCGCACTGCTCCAGCGGCTTGATCGCGACACGCTCGGCTTCGCCTACAAGGCAAGTGCGATCGAGATCGCGGGGGCATGGCGCGACATCTTCAAGGATCCGGCGACCGATAGTGCCAAAAGGTCGAAGCGCGGGCTGCTCGGCCTGGTCGGGGAGGGCGCGCGCTGGGAAACGGTGCCGGTCGACGGCGCACGTTTCGAGCCGCTCGACGGCCGGCGTAACGCGCTCAGGCCGGTCTGGCGCGATGGGCGCCTGCTCGTAGACGAATCGCTGACCCAGATCCGCCGTCGTGCCGCGGGTTTCGAAGCGGCGGCGTGAACGACACGCCTATCCGGCGCTTCACACCTGCGATATTGCCACCGGCCGGGTGTGACTGGTTGCGGAGTTTGGAAGGATGAACGTGCTGCGAGACGACGCGATGCCCCCGGTCGACGCCAGCGCGCGTTATTCGCGCGTGGCTATGCTGCTGCATTGGCTGATCGCTGCCTGTTTCGCCTTTCAGATAGGGCTCGGCTGGCGGATGGATGCACCGCGCGGGCCGCAGACCTTCGCTGTCTATCAACTCCACAAATCAGTCGGCATCACCATCCTGCTGCTGACTCTTGCGCGGCTTGCCTGGCGGCTTACCAGGCCGGCCCCGGCCTTCCCGGCGACGATGAGCCTCCTGGAAAAGCGGCTCGCGAGTATCGTCCATGCGGGCTTCTATGTCCTGCTGCTTGGCCTGCCGCTGACCGGCTGGCTGCTCGTCTCGTCGAGCAAGACCGCAGTGCCGACATTCCTTTACGGCCTCCTGCCCTGGCCGCATGTTCCTGGTATCGCGGGGCTGGCGCCATCGACCAAGGCGCTCGTCAACGATGCCTCGGGCTTCGGTCATGAAGCGCTGGTCTACATCGCCTATCTGCTGCTTGCGCTGCACGTCGCCGGCGCCCTGAAACATCAATTTTACGAGCGGGGCGGCGATCTCGCCCGGATGCTGCCGGCGCCTCGCCGGGCGCTCGGTGCGGCCGCCATAGCGGTACTCATCCTGTTCGCCGCACTGGTAGCGACCGGCAACCAGCTCCGGCTCGCGCCGATCGCGCTGGCCGGATCGGCCGCGCCTCCAGCGGCCCAAGCAGCGCCACAGGTCCAGGCGCCACCCCCGGCCCCGATCGCCACACCAGCTGCGGCTCCGACACCGCGGGCGGCCGCCACGCCGAGCACCGAAGCGACAGCTGCGGCGACCGCCGACAGCTGGACGGTCAGGCACGCTGCTTCGACGCTCGGCTTCCACACGCGCTGGTCGCAGGGGCCGGTCGATGGCCATTTCGGCAAGTGGAGCGCAACGATCCGGTTTGGCCCGGGCGCGCTCGATGCGTCCTCGGTCGACGTCGTCATTGACATGGCGTCAGCGAAGACCGGGGTCGCCGATACCGAAAGCGCCTTGCCCGAGGCCGACTGGTTCGCTGTCTCGTCGCACCCGACCGCCAGCTTCCACGCCACGAAATTCAGGCATGTAGCGGGCAATCGTTACGAAGCGCTGGGCCGGCTCGAGCTGCGTGGGGTGTCGCGGCCGTTGAAGCTGCCCTTCACCCTGACCATCGCCGGCGACGTCGCCACCATGGCCGGGACGGCGACGATCGATCGCACCGTCTTCGGTGTCGGCCAGGGCGAATGGGCCGCGACGACCGATCTCCCGGCAACGGTGACGGTCACCGTCGCGATCAAGGCCGATCGCAAGCCCTGAGCAAGCGACCGGGTCATGATCCGGTCGATCGTCAGGTCGGCGCACGGCCTGCCGACAGGACGTCAAAGGCAACGCTGATGCGCTCCCCACCCGTGCCGCAAGGCTCGGTCGCGTGCGGGGTGAAGGAGGGAAACAGCACAATCCGTCCCGGCACCGGTTCGACGGGATGGATTCCCCAGGGCGGGGGTGTCGCGACTTTCGCCTGCGGCGCGCCGAGCAGCAGCGAACCCCGATAGCTCGCTGAATCGGCGGCGCGCGGCGCGGAGACATAATAGACGCCGCTCAGCCATCCGGGAGGATGGCGATGTGAAATCTGGTATCCGGTCGCGTCGTAGATCACCGCCCATTTGTACAGTTGGACGGTCTGCGGCGCGGAGGCGATGAACGGATCGCCCGACCCGTCGAGGCTGTCCCTGTATCGGTCGACCGCCGCCTTGATCTCCTCGACCAGCGCGGCGACCGCCTGTTCGCCCGGCAGCCCCAGACCATTTGTCTGGAGCCCGCCGCGGGTCGCCTTGTTTTTCGGGTCGCGCTCGAGCGTGTCGTTGCGCCGGATTTCGGCGGCGAGGGCGCGTCGGAATGCCTCGCCGGATTCATAGCCGGCGGGAACCGGCAGGTCTTCGATCCGAACCAGATCTGCGATCGCCATGACAGCGCTTGCGTCAGCTGCCTCGCCGGTCCGCGCCAGGGCATGGGCGAGAAAGCACCGGGCGTCGGTGTCGATCGGATTGTCAGCCAGAGCGGCGCGGCACCGCGCCGCGATGGCGCGGAAATCACTGTCAGTGTCGGCCAGGTTCCAGGCCTGGTTGATCGAGAGCGCCGCCATGGGTGGCGTCCCGGTTCCGGCGAGGGCGCGGCGCTGGAGGCCGCTCCAACGGTCCGAACCGATCACCGCGCGTTCGAGCATCCGCCGGGCCTCGGCATCGTCGGGCGCCGCCGCCACCAGCGCCTCGGCGACCGGAATGGCGCGATGATAGGCCGAAAGGCGCAGCAGCACGCCCAGAAAGTCCCGCCGGCCCTCCGGGTCGGCGCCCAACGCAGCCGAGGCCCGGTCGAGAGCTTCGGGCACCTCGCCGCTCCTGCCCATTTGTTTGAGAATCCGGATCAGCGACACCCAGCGCCCCGGGGAACGGGGTTCCTGCTCGAGTTCCCGGATCGCAACCTCTTTCAACGCCGCGAGGAATTTCCAGCCCGGCTCCTCCTGCCACTTCACCGCCGCGTTGCTCCCGAGATTGGCGTCACGATAACAGACCGCGACCGGCGGCGCGACCATGTGCGGTTGCGCGCAGGGGCGCCTTCACAACGACCGCACCAGCCTTGCCGCACGCGCGATCCAGGGCGGGTCGGCGACGATCTGCTGACGGGCGCCGGCGCCGAGCGGCAGAAGCTGGAGCCTGCCGTCCTCGCGGCCGATCA
The DNA here is from genome assembly GCF_039522915.1 of Sphingomonas oligophenolica. Lineage (NCBI taxonomy): Bacteria > Pseudomonadati > Pseudomonadota > Alphaproteobacteria > Sphingomonadales > Sphingomonadaceae > Sphingomonas > Sphingomonas oligophenolica. Next base: position 86,557 of record NZ_BAAAEH010000014.1, on the reverse strand, counting down.
GCCGGCCGAACAGGAAGCGGCCGGCGGGGCGGGGCACGAGAACGTCCCGGTTGAGCGCCTGGCCGAACCCGGCCGGGGCGAGCGTCTCGCACCAGATCTCGTCGCCTGCGCGATAGTCGCCGATTCCGGCGGCGATGGTCACCGCGATCAGCCCCGGCGCCGGCAGCGGCGGCGCAACCGTTGCCGCACGCCTGGGGGCATGTGCGCCGCTCGAATCGAGGATCGCCGCTACCGGAATGTCGGCTCGCTCGGGCAGCCTCACGAGATCGGCCGCCGTCACGCCAAGCGCATCGGCGATCCGGTTGAGCCAGCCGACCGACACGGTGCGGGTACCCGTCTCGAGCCGGCCGATCGTCTGCGCGGTGGTCGGTGGTACGCAGCGTCGGGCGACGTCGTCGAGCGTCATTCCCTTGGCGCGCCGCACTTCGCGAATGGCGGTGATCATTGCCCTCTCCTAACCATATCGGTGTTTTTTATATCCTATAAACCAGCCATTATGGCAAGGTGCCATGGTTGGTCCTGGAGTGGCGGCAATTTATCCGTCATGCCGCACTTGTTCCCGCGTCCACGGGACCGCATAGTTTCAGGCAATAGGGCGGCTGCGGTGGGAGCGGGAGGGACGATGCCGATCAAGCGCGAGATGATGGTGCGTCGGGACGCGATCGACCAGACCGCGGTCAACGAGACCCTGGTCACTGATCCAGGCGAGGGCGAGGTGCTGCTCGAGATCGAGGGGTTCGCGGTGACCGCCAACAACGTCACCTACGCAGTGGTCGGCGATCAGCTCGGCTATTGGAATTTCTTCCCGGCGCCGGAGAGCTGGGGGATCGTGCCGGTCTGGGGTCATGCCCGGGTGATCGCTTCGCACCATCCCGATATTGCGGTCGGCGAGCGCGTCTATGGCTATCTGCCGATGGCCTCGCACCTCACCGTGCAGCCTGGCCGGATCACCGCCGACGGCTTCAGCGACATGGCGGCGCACCGCCAGCCGATGAGCGCGATCTACAACCAGTATCGCCGGCTCGCCGCCGATCCGGCGCATGATCCGGCCCACGAGGCGGAACGGGCGCTGTTCGCGCCCCTGTTCACGACAAGCTTCCTGATCGGCGACCAGTTGCAGCGCCAGGGCTGGCACGGCGCCAGCACGGTGATCATGACGAGCGCGTCGAGCAAGACCGCGCTGGCCGCTGCGTTCGTCGTGCGCGCCGACAGCCCCGGCATCCGCCGGATCGGGCTGACCTCAACCGCCAATATCGGCTTTGTCGAGGCGACCGGGCTCTACGACGCAGTGATCGGCTATGACGCGCTCGATCGGCTCGACATTGCCGGCGAGGCGGTGCTGGTGGACTTCGCGGGCAGCACGCAGGTCCTGCAAGACCTTTATGCAGCGCTGCCCGGGCAGCTCGCGCAGGTGCTGCGCGTCGGCGTCACGCATCACGAGGCGCGCGACGCGGCGGCATTTTCCGATCCGACCCCGGTCTGGTTCTTCGCCCCCGATGCGGCGACGGCGCTGATCCGCGAGATCGGCGCTCCTGCTTTCAACGCCGCGCTGGCGGAGCGCTGGGCCGGGTTCGTCGCGGACGCGGCGCGCTGGATCACGGTCGAGCGCAGCGAAGGCGCCGAGGCGCTGCAGGCGATATGGCGCGATCAGCTAGCCGGCCGGGTCCGGCCCGAGCTTGGCCACATCGTCCGGCTCTGAACGAGGCGCGATCCTGCCATAGGCCCAGCCGATCCCGATCAGCGCGAGGCCGAGGCCAAGGAAGGAGAGGATGCGCAATATCCCTTCGAGCGCCGCTGCGTCGATCAGGAACACTTTCAGCGTCACGGCGGTCAGCAATGCCAGCCCGGCGATGCGCAGGTCGCCGAGCCCCGCCCGGATGCCGAGGCCGAGCCAGAGCAGCGCAAGTCCGAGGAACGCCGCCGAATAAAGCCAGTTCTCGGTCCGGCCGATGCCGCCGGTCAGGAAGGCGCCGTGCATCGCCTGGCGAACCGTGACACCGACCGCCACGACCAGGAGCGCGAGCATCCCCGCCCGCCAGCGCCGATCGGCGCGCAGCGGCCAGAGCCAGGCGGCGGCGAGCGCGGCATCGAGCGTCGCGAGATTGAGGATGGGCAGTCCGCCGACTGACTGGCGCACCAGCACCGGGTTGAGGATCGCCAGGTCGAACCAGAGGAACCGGCCGAGCGCGAGGATCAGCAGCGCGCGCGAGATCCGCGGCCAGCGGGCCGCGCTCGCCCAGGCGGCGGCGAAGACGAGCTGGGTGATCGCGGTGCGCTCGAAAAAGCCGAGCGTCTCGAAGCGCGGCAGCGTCGCGATCGCCAGCGGCGCCTTGGCGATGGCGTAGAGCGTGATCGCGGCAATGGCGGCGAGCACGACAGCCGCCCGGCTGCGCCAGGGGCCGGGCAAGTCCCTGCGGCGCAGCAAGGCAGCGCCGATCAGCGCGGCGGGCAAGGTGAGCTCGCGCAAGATCGTCAGGAGCGGCGGCAGGTCGAGATAGGGCAGGCGATTGCCGAGCAGCGCGCCGCCCGCGAGGACGAACAGCTGGAAGGCAAGCGGCAGCGTGAACGCCAGGGTGGTCAGGCCGGCGGCGATGGCGGCGGCGCGATGCGCCGGGCGGATCAGGATCACCGCAGCGGTGGCGAGCCCCAGTCCGGCGCTGTGCCAGGGGGCGGGGAGCAGCGCCGGGATGAAGGCAAGCCCGAGGGCAAAGGCAAGCCAGCCGAGGATCAGGCGCGGGACACCCGGCAGCAGCAACCACGCGGCCGCCGCGATCGACAGCGCCGGCAGCAGGCCGATCGCGGCGAGATCGGCGAGCGGCGGCGTCGCCGCGTCGGTGGCGATGCTCGCCGCATAGCCGCTGAGCTGGTCGACGCCGATCGCCATCGCCATGGCGGTGACGAGGATCGGCGCGAGGGTCAGGAATCCCAGCCCGGCATCGCGCACCCGCCGCGACCAGGCAGCGAGCGCCACCGCGAGCAGCAGCCATGCCGGCCACCGCCAGGGCTCGGCGACGATTTCCGCCTCGGCGAGCGCGAGCAACAGCGCGGCCGCGGCGGCGCTGCCGGTCAGGCCGGCCGTTGCGACCAGCGTCTCGTGACCCTGGTCACGGTGGCGCCAGCTCAGTGACGCAGCGGCGATCGCGGCCAGGGCAAGCAGGGCCGCCCAGGCCGAGGCCGGCAACAGGCCGTGCGCCAGCGCGAGCGCAATGATGACCGGCCCCGCCACCGCCTCGACGGCGATCCCGGCCCATAAGGCGCTGCGCCGCGCGAGGAGATGGCCCGCGGTCCCGAACAACAAGGTGATCGCGATCGCCGCCATCGGCGCATTGACCCGCTCGCCCTGGCCGAGCGCCGCCGCCAGCAGCGCGAGCACCAGGAACAGCGCCGCGGCCCCGCCCGGCGCGAGTGTGGCGTCGCGCCAGCCGAGCCACAGGGCCGCGGCACTCAGCACCAGATACAGCCCCCAGGCGAGTGGTCCGAAATCGAGCGCCGGGGCGAGGACGAGCAGCTGGAGCAGCCCGGCGAGAAGCGGCAACAGCCGCAGCCAGGGCCGTGTCGCGCCGGTCCGCGGCAGTGCAAGCGTCGCGCCGATCGCGAGCAGCAGGACGAAGCCGCCGACGCCGCCGAGCGCCGGCTTGTCGACCATGAAGAGCAGGATGTTCACCCAGATGAACCCGCCGCCGCACGCCGCCAGCGCAAGCCACGCCCAGCCGCGCCGGATCGCGAGCCCGAACAGCGCCGCGACGAGCAGCCCGAGATAGACGAGCAGGGGGCCGATTTGGCCGGCATCGAAGCCCGAGACCAGGGGTGCGGCAAAGCCGCCGATCAGCGCCATGATCGCGGTCGGCGGGCCGTGCCGGAGCGCGAGGGCGAGACCGGCGATCGTCACCGCCACCACCGCGACAAAGGCGGCGCCCGCGCCGATCAGATGATAGATTTCGGCCGCGACATAGAGCGTGCCGTAAAGGCTCGCGACGCCGGCGCCGGCCAGTGCCTGGCCGATCCGTGGATCGTCGCGGGTGGAGGGCAGGCGGCGCGCGCCCTCGCTCGCCATGACCAGCGCCAGCCCGAACAGCCCGGCGATGGTGACGCGCGCGCCGGGGCCGAGCAGGTTGTTCTCGATCGAATAGCGCACCAGGAAGAAGGCAGCGAGGACAAGCGCGGCGCCGCCGATCCAGATCGGCAGCTTGCCGCCTACCAGCGCCTCGAAGCCGATTCGCACCGGCTCGCGGGCCGGCGGCCGCGGCGTTTCTTCCACGGGCGCCGGCTGGCCGGAAAGGTCGGGCTCGGGCTCATGGATCGCCGGCGCCGCCAAGGCGGCCTGGGCCCGTTCGCGAATCACCGCGGCGGCACGGCGTTGTGCCTCTTCCCTGTGCTCCGCTGCGGCAACCTCCTCGGCGCTGGGTTCGGGTGGCGCGGCGGTCTCCGGCTCGAGCGCCAGCAGGCGGCGGTGAAGGTAGCGCACCTGCGTTTCGAGCTTGCCGACCCTGGCGGAAAGCCGCTGCGCGACCACGCCGAGCGCGATCGCAGCGATGAACAGAATGAACGTCATGCGCAGCTCCCCCTTGGCCTCCCCAGCTGTGCCACAGCGGCGGGCCGATGTCGCCGCCCACGACGCACACCGGTTCCCCACGGTGCACGCCGGGGGTGACGGGACGCATCGCGCTGCGGTAGAAGCCCGCCATGCGGTTCGACTTCATCAAATGCCACGGCTCCGGCAACGACTTTCCCATGATCGATGCCCGTGCGCTCGAGCTCGACGATGCGATCTGGGCCGGCGTGGCCCGCGCGCTGGCGGATCGGCGCGGGCCGGTCGGCGGCGATGGGTTGTTGCTGCTGACCGCCGGCGACAAGATCCACCCCTTCGGGATGCGGATGTTCAATTCGGACGGCAGCGAGGCGGAAACCTGCCTGAACGGCCTGCGCTGCGTTGCGCGGCTCGGCTTCGACCTGCTTGGGGTCGATCGGGCCAGTGTCCGCCTCAAGACATCGAGCGCGGAGGTGGCGCGCGACGCGCCGATCGCACCCGGCGTGGTGACGATCCGCGAGACGGCGGGCCCCGCCGATCTCGACGTGACTCGCTGGCCGATGGACATCGGTGCGCATGAGAATGTTCAGGCGGCAATCGCGATGTTGCCGACCGGGCGGCGCTTTACTGCGGTCGCGATCCCCAACCCGCATCTGGTGAGCTTTGTCGACTCGGTCGACGAAGCGGAACTGGTCGCGATCGGCGAGGCCTGCGAGGCGGCGCCGGCCTGGCTACCCAACCGCGCCAATGTCTCTTTCGTCGAGATACGCGGGCCGGCCGCCCTGTTCGTGCGCACCTTCGAGCGCGGCGTCGGCCTGACTGACAGCTGCGGCAGCGCCATGGCTGCCTCGGCTTTCGCCGCCTGCCTCACCGGCCGCACTGAATTCGGCGCCGAACTGACCGTGTTCAACCGCGGCGGCCTCGTCCGCGCCCAGGCCGAGAGCGACGGCATGGTCAGCCTTTCGGGCAACGCGACCTTCGAATGGGAAGGATCGGCGGAAGTCGATGCCGTGCGCGGCCTCGCGGGCGATCTGGCGATTGCCCGCCATTTCGACGCGGAGATCGCTGCCTGGGCCGAGGCGCTCGAAGCAATCGGCTGAGCCTCTCGAGCGGCCCGATTCAGCGACGCTGCAACGGTCTCTAGGACCCGGCGGCGCGCGCGCAGGCGATGCACTGGCTGGCGGCGGGCAATGCGGCAAGACGCGCCGGGGCGATCGGATCGCCGCAGGAGACGCACAGGCCGTAGCTGCCCGCGTCGAGCCGGGCGATTGCCGCCCGGGTCGCGGCGATCTCGGCGACCGCTGCGTCGCCGATCGCTTCCTCGGCTTCCTCGCTTTCGCGCTCGATCGCCTGTTCGCCCGAATCGGGGTCGTGCGGCTGAGCGAAGTCCTGCTCGACCTGGTCGAGCCGCGCGCCGAGCGCATCGAGGCGGCTCAGCAGCGCTGCCCGGACGGCGTGGGTGTCGATGCTCGTCGTCATGCCGCGCGCTTCGTCGCGATCAGCGCGGCAATCTGGTCGAGCAGCACCACCCGGTCGCGCTTCAGCGCTTCGAGCCGGTCATGTGCGGCCGCCTCGATGCCAGTCTCGATCCGGTGGATCTCCTTGCCGAGGTCATGATGCTTCGCGGCCAGGGTCCGGAAATGCGCGCTTTGCTCCTTCAGCCAATGCAGGGCGTCCCCGTCGCTGGGGAACAGGGCGTGGAGATCATGGCCGACGTCGCTCATTTTCGTGCTCCTCGAGGTAATTACGCGCGACCATAGGCCGGGGAAAGCGAAGCCGATCTGATCCTGGTCAAATGGCTGACGATTGATCTCGATTCAACCCGGCACCGCCAACATGTACCTCAGCCGACCATCGCGTTCAGGAACGATATGGCCGCTTCATCGTATCTCTCGTCATCGCCCGGCCAACGGGCAAGGAGAAATGCCGTGAAGATCAGGACAATGCTTCTCACTGCCGGCCTCGCGATTGCATCGCTCGGGGTCAGCGCCGGCGCGAGTGCCCAGAACTACAATGGCGGGGATCGCCATGACAGCAGCTATGACAGGGATCATCGCAACGACCAGCGCTACGACCATCGCGATGACCGCCGCGACCATCGCGACGATCGTCGTGACCGGCGTGACGATCGTCGCGACTGGCGCGGCGATCGCGGCCATCATTATGGCTGGAACCGCCATCAGCGTTGCTGGACTGAATGGCACCATCATCACCGCGTGCGCATCTGCCGCTGATGCGGCGGGACGGGTGCGGCGGCATTGCCCGCAGCACCCGTTTTTTTCGCATGCGGGATACATTACCGAAGCACAACGCAACGATTCGCTTCCTCGGTCGTTCCGACAGCGTAATATTCACGGGAGAAATTCATGAGAAAGATCACCAGCATCGCGCTGATCGCCAGCTGCTTCGCCTTCGCGGCCCCGGCGGTTGCGCAGACGGCGCAGGACGACGCGCGCTTCCAGCAGGCGCAGCAGCGGCTCGACAACGAGCTCCGGCTCTTCCGTCAGGAATTCGATCGCTATCAGGCGGCGCGCGCCAACAATCCGCGCGGCGGCTATCGCGGCGGGTACAATGATCCGCGCAACGGCGGGTACAACGATCCGCGCAACGGCGGGTACAATGATCCGCGCGGCGGCTATGGCTATAATGACGATCGCGTCGAGACCGGATATGATCCCGCGCGCTATTATCGCGAAGGCCCGAATTATCAGGAGCGCGTGCTGAGCGCGGACGACCGCATCTATCGCGGCAATGACGGGCGTTATTATTGCAAGCGCAATGACGGCACCACTGGCCTGGTCGTGGGCGCGGTTGCCGGCGGCGTTCTGGGCAATGTCATCGATGGCGGCCATTCGCGCAGCGTTGGTACCATCCTTGGCGCGATCCTCGGCGGCGCGGCCGGCCGGTCGATCGACAAGAACAACAGCGACGTTCGCTGCCGCTGAATGAGTGCGGGCGCCGCGCGGTCAGCGCGGCGCCCGCCTTCGCCGGGATTAAATCGGCCCGCCGATTGGCCGCACAGGCGAATATGGAGTCGGGCCCAGAACCGATTCGGTTGGTCCTAGAAGAAGCGCGGGATCGGTCGGGGGTGCGGCGTCATCCGCTCCGTGAGATCGAAATCCACCTCGTCGACATAGCACCAGCCCCACCCCTCGGGCGGGTCATAGCCTTCGATGATCGGATGCTGCGTTGCATGGAAGTGCGCCGTCGCATGGCGGTTGGGCGAATCGTCGCAACAGCCGACATGGCCGCAGGTCCGGCACAGCCGGAGATGAACCCACCAGCTCCCCGTCTTGAGGCATTCCTCGCAGCCATCGGCGCTCGGCGTCACGTCCCTGATGTCGCGCTGGTGCGGGCAGGTGTCGGTCATGGCCGGTCCTGTTCTCGATCAATCCGATTCTCGTCCGATCATTGCCCGGCACGCAATCCACGGCAATGCTGTCGTCGCCTTTCATGGAGAAAATGCGCGTGCTTCCCAGAATCCTGATCGATACCGCCATTGTGCCCGAGGGCGGCGAGCTCCGCCTGTTCCGGCGCGGTGCCGAATTCTCGATCATGCTCGGCGCGAACGAGCTGATGAACAGCCGGCTGAGCGGATCCGAAGAGGCGCTGGCCGTACGTGCATGCGAGCGGCTGCGCGACGCGCCACGGCCCCGGCTCCTGATCGGCGGGCTCGGCATGGGCTTCACCTTGCGCGCCGCTCTGGCCGCGCTCGGGACGGAGGCGGAGGTGACGGTCGCGGAACTGGTGCCGGCCGTGGTCGCCTGGGCCCGCGGCCCGATGGCGGCGATCTTCGCCGGATGCCTCGAGGACCGGCGCGTCCGGGTCGTGGAGGAGGATGTGGCCGGACAGATCGCAGGGGCGGCATCCGCCTGGGATGCGATCCTGCTCGATGTCGATAACGGCCCCGATGGTCTCAGCCGGGCAGGGAACGGCCGGCTTTATGGACCGGCGGGGCTGGCGGCGGCGCGGCGCGCGCTACGGCCCGCCGGCGTGCTCGCGATATGGTCCGCCGCCCCCGACCGTGCCTTTGCGCGGCGGCTCGACGAGGCCGGGTTCGCTGTGGAGGAGATGGTCGTTCGAGCACGTGCCGGCGGGCGCGGTGCGCGACATGTGATATGGCTGGCGACGAAAACCGCCTGAGACAGGCGTCGATGCGCGGTCCGCCAATGCGAATGCTTACCCGGTCGTGGCGACCTCGGGGTGGTCGGAATCGGTGCCGGGCGCGGGCTGCGGTGCGGTATCGGTGTCTGGCACCAACCCATCGAGCCGGGCGACGAGCTCGGCGGCAAACGGGCTGACCTGGCCGAAGCGCGCCAGAGCATCATGGGTGGCGGGCGCTGTATCGGGATAGGCGAGCAGGGCCACGGCGGCGATCGGTATGATCGCAAGCGTCAGCAGCATCGCGCCGACGATTCGGGTAATGGAAGGGCGGTGGCGCGGGGCGGGCCGAAAGTAAGGCGCAAGCGGCGCGGTGTCCCGGCGCGGCGTGTCCCAGCGCAACGCAACGCGCGCGCGATCGAGGCGGGCGCGGTCATAAACGGCCCTCGCGCCTGGATTGCCGAGAATGGCAAAGGCCTCGTTGATCTCTCGCGCGCGGAGGCCTGCCCGGTCTCCTGGGTTGGTGTCGGGATGATATTTGCGGAGCAGCGCCCGCCACGCGGCATGAACGACGACATCGTCCGCCGAAGGGCTCAGGCCGAGAACGGCATAAGGGTCCGTTGCTTCATGCACGCGACTCTTTCTGCAACCGAAATGATCCGAAATCAAAGCCGGATTATGGCTAATGGCCGCGCCGATAGGCGCAATCCGCCGCCTCGGCGACGCTGAACACCAGCGAGTAGGGTTGAGGAAACGTTGCCGACCCGAAACGTAATTGACTCGGGCTCGTACGAGGCTGACAGTGCCGGTCGCGAGAGGAGACGGCGTCATGGCGACCGGGACCGTGAAATGGTTCAATGATTCGAAGGGCTTCGGCTTCATTACCCCCGATGATGGTGGTGAGGACCTGTTCGCCCATTTCTCCGCGATCCAGATGAACGGCTTCAAGACGCTGCGCGAAGGGCAGAAGGTTTCGTATGAAATAACGCAGGGGCCGAAGGGCCTGCAGGCCTCGAATATCCAGGCGCCCGAGGAATAGGAACGACGAATAGGGGGTTGGGTGCGATCCTGCTTCTTCCCTATATTTCGACGCCGATCATGAGCCGGATCGCCCATACGCGGCTGCACATGAGAGCAGCCGGCGCGTCACTGCGAATCATTCAACGGGTTATGATCGATCGTTCCATTGCGAATCATCGGCGTCTCCGTTCTTCACCGATGGACGGTCGCCTGGTCGGATTCAGGTCGCGACGCTCGCCGCCGTCATCCGCTGCTCCGGCTGACGTCGGAACGCCGCCCCAGCGGCGACGTTCGCGAATGCCGGCAGCCATCGCGATCTCCCATATTGTTGCGTTCGAGTGCCTCGCGTCCAGGCGAAAAAAGGACCAAAGCTGTTGCGCTTGAGCAACAGCAGCAAGAATTTGTTCGCTTGCGCGGAAACCAACCTTTGAGTAGGGAGTTTGGGCTGTCCGAGTGACAACGAAGAAAGGGGATTTTTATGCGGAAGCTTGCCATTGCTATGGCGCTCGCCTCCACCGCTCTCGCCTCACCCGCCCTAGCCCGCGACAATTCGTGGTATGTGGGCGTTGAGGGCGGCGCGATGATCGTCCAAGACCTGCATTTTGATATCGGTGCACTTCCGCGTGCCGCCACCGTCGATAGCAACTACGGCTATACGGTCGATGGCAATATCGGCTATGATTTCGGCGCGTTCCGCGTTGAAACCGAAGTCGGTTATCAGAGTGCGACGGTCGATAGCTACACGTCGACGACGACGACTGCGATTCTCAACCAGCAGGGCCATCCGTCGATCGCTCCTGCCGGCACCTATAACTATGCCGGTGGCCGCACCACGGCGCTCAGCTTCATGCTGAACGGCCTGCTCGACTTCGGTGACGACAATGGCCTTCAGGGCTTTGTCGGCGGCGGTGTCGGTGTTGCTCGCATCAAGGCGGGCAAGTACGCGCTGAACACGCTCAGCAACTTCCTCGACGATTCGGACACGGTGTTTGCCTGGCAGGCCGTGGCCGGTGTCCGCGCACCGATCACGAGCCATCTCGATGCCTCGATCAAGTATCGCTACTTCGTCGCGGACAACGTCAAGCTGGTCGACAACCAGGGCCGTGCACTCCAGACGGACTATCGTTCGCACTCGATCCTGGGTGGCCTGACCTACAACTTCGGCGGACCGCCGCCGCCTCCCCCGCCGCCGCCGCCTCCCCCGCCGCCGCCTCCCCCGCCGCCGCCTGAGCCCGTTGCTCCGCCGCCGCCGGTTTGCTCGCCAGGACCGTTCATCGTGTTCTTCGAGTGGGACAAGTCGGACATCACGCCGGATGCGTCGTCGATCCTCGACAACGCGATCACCCAGTATCAGAACTGCGGCAATGCGCAGGTCATGCTGGCCGGTCACGCCGATCGCTCGGGTTCGGACGCATACAACGTCGCTCTCTCGCAGCGTCGTGCGGACTCGGTGAAGGCTTATATGTCGGCACACGCCATTCCGGCTGGTGTCATCTCGACCGAAGCGTTCGGCGAAAGCCGCCCGCGCGTCGCGACCGCCGATGGCGTCCGCGAGGTTCAGAACCGCCGCGTGGAAGTCACCTACGGACCTGGTTCGGGCAACTAAGCCCTTACCGGTTTCCGGAAGTAATCGAGAGGGAGATCGGCATCGCCGGTCTCCCTTTTCGTTCGTATGCGGCTTGTGACAGTTGCTATGATGATCGTAGCGAAGACATTCTCGCGCCCCGGACATTAATGACGGGTGGCAATCGCACCTCGGTAGACTAGAGGGACGCAGGTTCGGGCGGCGGCGCCCCGTCTCGTTGATAAGGTATCACGCATGCGGATAACGATGATTGGTTCGGGCTATGTCGGCCTGGTTTCGGGCGCGTGTTTTTCGGATTTCGGGCATGACGTGATCTGCGTCGACAAGGACGCCGGCAAGATCGCCGCACTCGAGGGCGGCCAGATGCCGATCTTCGAACCCGGGCTCGACAAGCTGGTCGAGACCAATGTCGCTGCCGGCCGACTGAGCTTCACCACTGATCTGAAGGCGGCGGTCGCCGGGGCCGACGCTGTGTTCATAGCGGTTGGCACGCCCTCGCGGCGCGGCGACGGCCATGCCGACCTGACCTATGTGTTCGACGCGACGCGCGAGATCGGTGCCGCGATCGACGGACCGGTGGTGGTCGTCACCAAGTCGACCGTGCCGGTCGGCACCGGCGACAAGGTCGAAGAGATATTGAAGGAGGTTGCCGGCGATTTCGAAATCGCCGTCGTCTCCAATCCCGAATTCCTGCGCGAGGGCGCCGCGATCGGCGACTTCAAGCGCCCTGACCGGATCGTTATCGGCACCGAGGATGCGCGAGCGCAGCAGGTGATGCGCGACATCTATCGTCCGCTTTACCTGAACGAGAGCCCGATCCTGTTTACCGGCCGGCGTACCTCGGAACTGATCAAATACGCGGCGAACGCCTTCCTCGCGACCAAGATCACCTTCATCAACGAGATCGCCGATCTGTGCGAAGCGGTCGGCGCCAATGTGCAGGACGTGTCCCGGGGCATCGGGCTCGATAACCGGATCGGCTCGAAATTCCTTCATGCCGGTCCTGGCTATGGCGGCTCCTGCTTCCCCAAGGATACGCTGGCGCTGCTCAAGACCGCCGAGGATTATGAAACCCCGGTGCGGATCGTCGAGGCGGTGGTCCAGGTCAACGACACACGCAAGCGTGCAATGGGCCGCAAGGTGATTCAGGCGCTGGGCGGGGAGGGCAAGGGCAAGACGGTCGCCGTGCTCGGCCTGACCTTCAAGCCGAATACCGACGACATGCGTGACGCACCGAGCCTGGCGATCGTTCAGAGCCTGCTCGACGCGGGCGCGTCGGTGCGTGCCCATGACCCGGAAGGGATGGATATCGCCAAGACGATGATGCCGCAGGTCACCTATTGCGGTGATGCCTATGAGGCGGCCCGGGGCGCGGACGCGGTAGTGATCGTAACCGAGTGGGATATTTACCGCGCGCTCGATCTCAAGCGGCTCGCCGCGACGATGGCAGCTGCGGTGATGGTTGATCTTCGCAACGTCTACCCGCCCGCGGAGGTCGCGCGTGCCGGCTTCGCCTACAGCTCGATCGGGCGTTAAGCCTCGCTGAGCGCCGTCGCGAGCCAGGCCGGCACGATCGCGTCGCCCAGGGCTTCGACGCGCCGCAGCTCGACCATCAGGCCGAGCGCGTCATAGGTCGCGCGGGTACGCTCGCCCGGCTCGGCAAGCGGCGCGACGACGAGGCGGCGATTGACCTTGGCACGGTGGTGCATCCGCGCGGTGTTCTCCTGCCCGACATAGCAGCCCTTGGTGAAGCTGACGCCGTTCAACTCGCGCGCATTGGCCTCCAGCCACAGCGTCTTGTCCGACCCGAGTTCCGCCATGCCTTCGGTGACGCCGAGGGACAGGCGGTGGGCGAGCCATCCGGTCGCCGGTTCACCGGGATCGCCAAGCCAGCGATGGCCAAGGGCGGCAAGGCGCGGATCGGCAACGCCCCTGTCTTCCATCGGCGACCAATGGACCGCGCCGGCGATCCGCTCGATCGTGATCGCCCGGCGCAGGCGGTAGAGGGCAAGCCGGCGGACAAGGGCATCGGCGCTATCCGCTTCGCAATCGATCAGTATCGCGTCACCGTCAGCCCAGAGCAGGAAGTCGAACAGCGCTTTGCCCTGCGGGGTCAGAAGGCCTGACCAGCGCGGCGCGGCGGCGTCGAGGTCAATCACGTTCTGAGTGACCAGGCCCTGGAGAAAGCCGCGAACATCCTCGCCCGCCACCCGGATCAGCGCGCGATCGGCGAGCATGGTGGCGGTTCGTACGGCTCTTGGGGTGGTTTCGCTCATGGTGAACAGGTAGGGACGCGGAAGGGATCGCGGAAGAGGCGAAGACAGTCATGGTTACGGCGTTCGATCTGAAGCTTGTCGGGGGCACCGTCCATCTGCCGGGCGGACCGGTGCGGACCGATATCGGCGTGCGCGGCGGGCGGATCGCCGCGATCGGCGCAACCGGCGATGCCGGCGAGACGATCGATTGCACCGGACTCGATATATTGCCGGGGGTGATCGACACCCAGGTTCATTTCCGCGAGCCCGGGCTGACTCACAAGGAGGATCTCGAAAGCGGCAGCCGCGCGGCTGTGCTGGGCGGCGTGACCGCCGTGTTCGAAATGCCGAACACCAAGCCCAATACGGACAGCGCCGCGGCGATCGAGCACAAGCTCGCCCGTGCGCGGCACCGGATGTGGTGCGACCATGCCTTTTACGTCGGCGCAACCAACCTCAACGCCGCCGAACTCGCCGAGCTCGAACGGTTGCCGGGGACGGCGGGGGTGAAGATCTTCATGGGCGCCTCGACTGGCGATCTGCTCGTCTCTGAGGATTCAAATCTCGCCCGCGTCCTTGCATCGGGGCACCGCCGGGTCGCGATCCATGCCGAGGACGAGGCGCGGATGAACGCAAGGACGGGCGAACGCGTGCCGGGCGACGCGTCGTCGCACCCGGTGTGGCGCGACGATGAGAGCGCCTTGCTGGCAACGCGCCGTATCCTCGCGCTGGCGCGGGCGGCGAAGCGGCGGATCCATGTATTGCATGTGACGACGCCGGCCGAGCTCGAATTGCTCGGGCAGAACAAGGATATCGCAACCTGCGAGGTGACGCCGCAGCATCTGACTCTCGCCGGTGAGGAGGCCTATCCGCGGCTCGGCACGCTCGCGCAGATGAACCCGCCGATCCGCTCGGGCGCGCACCGCGACGGGCTGTGGCATTGGCTGGGGCAGGGCGTGCCCGATATTCTCGGCTCGGACCATGCGCCGCACACGCTTGAGGAGAAGGCGAAGTCGTATCCCGACAGCCCAAGCGGCATGCCCGGCGTGCAGACGATGCTGCCGCTGATGCTCAACCATGTCGCTGAAGGCCGCACGACGCTTGCCCGGGTGATCGACCTGACCAGCGCCGGGCCGCAGCGGGTGTTCGGGATTATCGGCAAAGGCCGGATCGCGGTCGGCTATGATGCCGATTTCAGCGTGGTCGATCTGAAGGCGCGCTGGACGATCGAGGAAAGCTGGCTCGCCTCGCGGAGCGGCTGGTCGCCTTTCACCGGCATGACGCTGACCGGGCGGCCGATCGGGACAATCGTGCGCGGCCGGCGGGTGATGTGGGACGGGGCGCTGGCCGATATGGCCATCGGCGAACCGATCCGGTTCGAGGCGATCGAGTTCGGCTGAATCTTTTTCGGGGCCGTCGGGCCGATTCAACCCGGCAAGACAATGCTTTATGCTTTTCTCCCCGCCGCGGCGGAAGGGCCTGGTCTGTTGGAGATGTCAGTAACCCTCATGACATTCCCAACACGCGGCGATCTGGGTCTCGCTCCGATTCAACAATGCGTCGAACCGACATAGATCGGCAGGGCTACCAGCTGGTGCGGTTCATTCTCGTCGCTGACCAAAAGCGCTCCCGGCGCTGGCGTTCAGAAGGGGAACCAGCGCGATTTGTGGGAGAACTTCATATAGCCGACATTGACGCCCTGCCGCCAGCCGACGCCGAGGCGGATCGGAATCAGCACGGTGTTGCCGCGCCGCAAATAGGTCGCCGCAAACCCGCCGACGAAATAAAGTCTGCCCTCGCCTGCCGGGAAGCGACGGAACAGCTCCTCCGTATCGTAGAGATTATAGACGAGCACGAACACCTTGGTCGCATCGCCGCCAAGGTCGAAGCCGAAGGACGGCCCGGTCCAGTAAACCGGCATCTGGCCCTCCACTTTGTGGAACATCGTGCCCTGGCCGTAGCGCAGGCCAAGCGCGATCGCGCCCGAGGCCTCGCGTCCGGAAATATAGGCGTTGGGCTCGCCCTGTTCCTTGAGCGTCCGCTCGAGGATGCCGGCGAGCCCGGCCGCGCCCTTGCCGAAAGTGCCCTCCGCGGCGCTGAGGATTTCCTCGCGCTTGAAGGTCTGGGCAGTTGCGGCGTCGGCGTTGGCCTCGTGCAAGGCAGTATTCGCCGGCTGGTTCTCCGGGACGGCATTGGCCTGCACCCCAGGTTCTGAAGGGTTATAGGGCGGATATTGCTGCTGCGGCACTGAAGACTGAGACGGATATGTCTGGGGCGCGGATGATTGAGGCGGGTAAGACTGGGCGGGGGCCTGATAGGCCGCGCCGCTATCGTCCGCGGGTGGCGGCGGTGTCGTTTGCGGCTTGTTCAGGTCGCTGTCGATCACCTGGTTGGGGTCGATAGTGTGGACCTGGGCAAGCGCCGGAGCGCTGCTGACACCAAGCGTCGCAACCGCCAGCGACAGGATCATCAATATCTGGCGCACGCTCTTCACTCCCCGCTGGCCCAATATGACAGTCTAGCGCCCTCGCGGCTTGCGCCACAATGAACGCCGCGACGACCCGAGTCGAATATGGGGCGGATGACAGGCGCGAGCGTGGTTGATCGCGGAGGAACCCGTCGCTATAGCCCCGCACTGCTGCCGAGCCGGAGACGTGGGTGAGTGGCTGAAACCAGCGGTTTGCTAAACCGCCGTACGGGGTTTACTCGTACCGAGGGTTCGAATCCCTCCGTCTCCGCCAGGGTGTCGCGCGTCGCCCTTCGCGACCCCTGAACGGTCGACCCGTTCAACAAACAGCGGCTGCGCGAGCCGATCGGGAATTTTCCGCCAGGATAATATGCCGAGGGTGGCTCGTTTCACGTCTCACTCGCACCCTTGAACACCAGATCACCCTGACGGCGCACCGAGATGCGCGCAATCAGCCCGTCGCGAAGCGCATAGTCGACAAAGACTCGCCCCTCGATCCGGTCGCCTCGTTGCATCGGGCGAAGCACGAAGTTCGGCGCGTCGGCGATCGCGGTGAAGCGCATCGTCGCGTCGAGCGTGATCGCCGCGTCGCTGGCCTCGACCGAATGAATCGAGAGCCGTTCGCGCACTGTTTCGAACATCGGGCCGTAGAAACCGACAATGGCATCCGGTCCGCAGAGCGGCGGGATCTGCGGGTTGAGCGTGAGCACGACATCGTCGGCATAGAAGCGCCGGAACCGGTCGCAATCCGCGTTGCTGAAGGCAGCGACATAAGCGTGGAAAGCAGCGATCTGGCTCGGATGAGCGCCGAGCGGCGCGAGACGGGTGACGCCTTTCCCCGGCGGCCAGGTCATCGACTTGAGCTCGGCCACCTTGCCGTGGCGCAGCCGGTAGGTGACGAAGAACTTGACCGTCACGCTGTCTCCCGGATGGAGATGGCCGAAGGGAAAATCCGCGCGCTCCTTGGTCGCATGGAAATCCATGTCTATCTCGGCGAAGAGGTGTTCGTCGTCTCGCAATACCAGCTGCGGCCGCATTACTTCGCGAACGCCGTCATGCGCCCACCCGAGGAAGGCGAGCAACTGATCGCTCCCCTGATAGTCGCGCGAGCCGCCCGTGAAGCGCACATCCTCGCAGAAGAATCGCTCGACCAGTGCGCGATCGTCACCGGTGTTGAACAGCGCCTCGTAGGCCGAATAATCCATGGCCGGCATCCATTCCGCTATTTCGTACGGCGTGCAACCTGAAACCGACCGGGCGCGGTCGCTCGGCAGAGCAGTCTGCATCGTCCGCTGACGACAGCCGCCCCTTTCGTTCGACGACGTTTATCGGGAGGAATAATGGTCGGAATTCGAGAACAAAAAGGGAATAAATGGGGCGTCGCAACCAGGGCTGAAGCATTGTCGACGTATAAATCGGACCCGTCCCCGGCCATATCGAGGAGTTGCAGGGGCGCAGAGTGGAAATTATGCCGCTATATAACAAAATATTAGGTGACCCTATCGACTCCTCCGTCTCCGCCGCGGTTTGAAGGTGCCCCCCATCGCCCGACATTATCTCGCTTACGACCTTGTCGTCCGGTCCGAGCTGGCATTGCCCGGCGGCATCGTGCTCGGCGATGGCGATCCGCGGATTGCGGCGGGGGTAGATATCGAGATTGCCGAGGGCGACGCGGCGCTGCACGGCCCGACCCGTGATCTCGGACCCTACCGGCTGGCCGGGGACAGTCTGTTGTTCGAGATGCCGCGGATCGCGCGCTACCGGTGCGATGCGGGTATGCGGATCATTGTCGAGCGCATCGGCGACACGCCCGAAGGCGTGGCCGCCAGCTATCTGATCGCGACCGCGCTACCGGCATTGCTGTGGATGCGGGGCGAGGTCGTCCTTCATGCGGCGGCGGCGGTGCTGCCGGGCGCGGCCGGCGCAATCGCAGTCGGCGGCACATCGGGCAGCGGCAAGTCGACCATCCTGCGTGCGCTGGTCGCGGCCGGGGCGAGCGTGGTTGCCGACGATAGTTTGTGTCTGCGCTTCAACGGCGCGGGCATGACGGTCAGCGGCCTCGCGGGCGGCTATTTCGTCACGGGCGGCGATGACGACATGGCGCGCAGGTTCGAGACCGTGCCGGCCGACCGTCGACTGGCATCGACCCGTCTGGCCGGCCTGATGATGCTTGGCGCGCGCGCATCGTCTGGCGGGCCGGCACTCCATGTCCTGGGCGGTGTCGCCGCGCTCGAGGCATTGCTCGCCAGCCGCCACCGCCCGCGGATTCCGACCCTGCTCGGCAACAACAAGGCGCTACTGCCGGTGCTGGCACGCCTGTCGGAAACGCTGCCGATCCATCTCTGGAATCGGCGCGAGGGCGTGGCCGGGCTCGATCCGGCGGAGATGGCGTGGTTGACGGCCAGGGGCTGAACGTCAGTCGCGAAGCGGCCAAAGCGGCGCCCGCCCGCCGGCGAAGAGCGACAATCCCAAATCGAGCCCGTCGAGCCGGCGAATTTCGGTCGGCGCGGCGGGCAGGTCTAGCGTCGAAAGCCGGCGAAAGGCGCGATCGAGAAAGGTGATCGTCCCCGGCGTGCGGTGCCGATCGGCGCGGGCCGAGAATTTCGACGCGCCCACGGCGATCAGGTCGGCGCCGACGGAGAGGCCGCGGGTCATCATCGTGCTGACCTTCGCGAGCGGCCCGTCGATACTGATGATCTCCCCGGCGGCCGAGCCGCAGCTGATCAGCGCTCCATTCTCGAGCGCGACGAGATTATGGCAATCGTGCCCGGGCAGCGGCCGGCGATCGATCTCGTGCCAGTCCAGGTCGAACAGCGCGACTTCGCTCGCCTTGCCCGTATAGGCGAAGCCATTGTGGAACAGCACGAGGATGCGGTCTTCAACCTGCAGCAGCGAATTCGCGTGAACATAGCCGCGCGACCATGCGCGCTTGTCCATCCGGGGGAGCGGATACAGTGCCTCGTAGCCAGCCTCACCCGACTCGAAACGCAGGATGCGCTGGTTCTGGGTATCGAGCACAGTGAGACGGCCGTCGATGAAATCGATCTGGTGGCAGCCATTGTCGAGCCCGTCGACAAGGACGCGCGCCTCGGCGATCCGGTCGCCGACCCGGTCGAGCCGGACGATGCGACCGCGCTGTGTCGGCAGCCCGGCGAGATCGCATGCCTCGAACGCGAAGATCGACCCTCCGCGCAGGGTCAGCCCGAAGAAGGAGCCATGCGCAATCCTGACATGGCTCGTTTCATGCACCGCGAACAGGCCGCGCCGGGTCGCGACGAGATGGCTCATGCCGGTCAGGTCATGCTGCACCAGGCGTATCGTGCGCGCGTCATAGGCGGCATGGGCGAGCGCGCGGGCGATTCGTTCCGCCTCGCTCAGCGGCGCGCGTGCGCCTTTCCCGCCCGATGGCGGCACCGGCCTTTCGCCCTGACCACTGGAATGCCTTCCCGCTACCATGCATCCGCCTGTTGCTTCCCGACGCGATATCGGCTCATCCTTCCAGACACCATGGGGAAGCCGATCACCAACATCACGATCGTCGGCGGCGGGACCGCCGGCTGGATCGTCGCCGCCTATCTCAACCACCGCCTGCAATGGGGGCTGACCGGGCGCAAGGAGGTCCGCATCACCCTGATCGAGTCACCGACCGTCCCGACCATCGGTGTCGGCGAGGCGACGGTGCCCACCCTCAAGGGCACGCTGCGCATCCTCGAGATTTCCGAGGCCGAATTCGTGATGCGGACCAACGCCACGCTGAAGCTCGGGATTCGCTTCGACCATTGGCAGCGCCGTGCTGACGGAACGCCTTATAGTTATGTCCACCCCTTCACCGGCGGCGCGACGGTGCGCGGGCGTAACCCGGGCTATTCCTTCCGGCGCTACGGCCTGCCCGGTCAGGATGGAGTACAGGGCGACGATTTCCTCGATACCGTCAGCTACACCCGCGCCGCGATGGATCAGGCGAAGGGGCCGCGTGGCCTGGAGGATCCGGAATTCTCGGGCCCGCTGCAATATGCCTATCATCTCGACGCGGCATTGCTGGCCGGGTTCCTCAAGGAGCTCTGCATTGCCCGCGGCGTCGCGCATGTCCGCGACGATGTGGAGGGGGTGACTCGCGACGAACGCGGCCATATCGCCTCGCTCAAGCTCAAGGAGCGTGGCGACTGGCCGGTTGAACTGGTGGTCGACTGCACCGGCTTTCGCGGCCTGTTGATCAACGAGGCGATGGACGAGCCATTCCTCCCCATGTCGGACTATCTGTTCAACGACAGGGCAATCCCGATCCAGGTGCAGCGCGAGGATCGGCAGGTCATCGTGCCGGCGACGATTTCGCGCGCAATGGAGTCCGGCTGGTCATGGCGGATCCCGCTCCATTCGCGCGACGGTACCGGCTATGTCTATTCGAGCGCCTTCGTGTCGGATGATCAGGCGCTCGACCAGTTCAATCGGGTGCTGGGCGATGCGGAGAAATTGACCTCCCCGCGCGTGCTGAAGATGCGCGTCGGCCGCAGCCGGCGCTCCTGGGTGAAGAATTGCATTGCGATCGGCCCGTCGAGCGGTTTCCTCGAGCCGCTCGAATCGACCGCGATCATGTCGATCGAACTGGCCGCGCGATGGCTGTTGCAGAATTTCCCGACCAATGATTTCGAGCCGCCGCTGCTCCGCCAGTTCAACCGCAACATGGAGCGCTTCTATGACGAAGTGCGCGATTTCCTCGGGCTGCATTTCTCGCTGAGCGGTCGCGACGATACACCCTATTGGCAGGCGGTACGGCACGATGCGACGCTCTCGGACGGGCTGCGCGAGAATCTGGCGGTATGGAAGCATGTACTGCCCAGCATCGCTGACGCCCGCACCGACACGATCTTCAGCCATTGGAGCGTCCAGTCAGTTCTGTTCGGCAAGGGCTTCTATGACGATGCGGCCCTGACCGAGGTCGACGTCGTGCCGCCCGACGTGTGGCGCATTTTCTGGGCTGAAACCCGGGCGCGGAACCGCGCGACGATCGGCGCGCTACCGGACCATTCCGCGCTGATCGAGGCGATCCGCAGGCGTGCCGTGATGGGCGAGAGCGCGGCGCGGACGCCGAAGGGCCGGAGCTTCCAGCTCAGCGAAGAGGCGATGCAGGAGCCGACGCGCGTCCTGTACGATATGGCGATGGCGCGCCGTTCTCACCTGGTGAAGGCGGCGCTGCGTGAAGGCTAGCCCGGTCTTCGCGGTCGGGGCCTACCGAACCACGCTGCTCGCCACCCCGGAGACGATTGCCGGCGAATTTTCGAAGCATCGGGCGATCGCATGCGCGAACGCAATCGAACCTGGCCTTTTGGCAACGCTGATGCGACTCTGCCGGGAGGGCAGCTTCGCGTCCGACGAAGTCGAGGGTCTCGGTCACCGCGAAGTCGAAAAGCCGCAGCGCGCCGGCCCCACAATCTCGCTCGCGCTGAAGCGCGCTAACCTGATCGACTGGATCGAACATGTGACCGGGTGTGGGCCGCTCGAAGCGATCGAGGGCCGGGTCGTAAGGGCGCGGGCCAACAACCATGACCAGTTGCTCTGGCACGACGATCTCGACGACGTGCGCCGCCGCCTCGCGGTCACGATCAATCTGAGCAAACAAAACTACGAGGGCGGCCTGTTCGAGCTGCGCGAAAAGCGGACCGGGAAGCTGCTCGCGAGCCATCATCACCTCGAACCCGGCACGGCTCTGATCTTCGATGTCGCCTATGACATCGAGCATCGCGTGCTGCCGGTGACGTCGGGCGGTCCGCGTTGCGTCTATACCGGCTGGTTCTTCAAGGCGGCGAAATGACCAAGACCGGCCTGTATGCGCTTGCGTCACTCGACGGCGCGCCGGCCCGCCCCGGCGATCTGGCCGTGCTCGGTTTTTCCGACCCGCCTGCACCGTGCCAGATCGCGGCAGACGAGTTTGCGGTGAACATCGTCGATCGCGAGGAAGCCGGTCGCGCGGTGCATCGCGTCGAGCGCGACGGCGTAGTGCTCGTCCTGCTCGGACATCTCGACGAGCCTGGCGATCTTGCCGGCCTGCTGGGGATGGATCCGGCGAGCCCGCCGGCTGAACTCGCGCTCGCCGCGCTCGATCGGTTCGGCGCCGATGCGGCGCACCATATGCTCGGGGAATGGTCGCTGCTGCGCTGGCGCGGCGACCGGCGGGAGTTGACCTTGCTGATGTCGCAGGCGTGCCGCGATCCGCTCTATTTCGCGGTGGATCGCGGGCGGGTCGCCGTCTCGGCCGAGATGCGCCGCCTCGCCCGGCTCGACTGGGTCGGCACGGCGCTCGATCCGAGCGGCCTGTTCCTCATCTGGGGCAAGGCCCGGCTGCGGCGTTATATGACCGAGGAGACGCCGTTTCGCGGTGTGCACCGGCTCATGCCGGGGTCTCGGGAAACCTTTGATCTTGCCGGGCGGCGCACGCTGCGGCTTGCGCCAATGCCGGATTCCGAGCCGTGGCACGGCAGTTTCGACGAGGCACTTGAAGCGATCGAAGCGGTGCTCCGCCGGATCGTCGGCCAGCATCTCGGGCGTCATGGCCGGGCCGTGTCGCTGCTGAGCGGCGGCCTCGATTCCTCGCTTATCGCCTGGCTCGCATCGCAGACACGACATGATGGTCAGGCTTTATCCTTCCTAACCTCGGTCGCCCCCGAGGGCAGTGCAGCACCCGATGAGCGCGAGGAAAGCCGGGTGGTGGCGGATCATCTCGGGCTGCCCATTCGATTCCTGGCTCCGCCAGTCGAGGCCAATCCCTATCTCCCGGCAGACCGGATGTTCGCTCATTCCGAGCTGCCGGTCACCTCTCCGCGCCATTATCTCTACGCTGCGCTCTATGCCGCCGCGCGGGAAGAAGGCGCCGAAATCCTGCTTGATGGCGCTTACGGCGAACTCACCATCACCAACCCGGTCTTGCTGGCCGGGGCTTCCACGTCGCTTCGACGATATAAGCGGCTCTACCACGATTGGAAATGGGCTTGGGAGGAACGGCGAAGTTGGCCGGCCGGGCTTTTTCACGCCCGGTTATCACAGGCCGCTCTCGCGGCTTTGCCCGCGACGATCGCGCATGACTGGGCCGCGCCCTTCGAATCGCTGCCGACCGTCAGGCCCGATGCGATGTGGGGGGTGCGAGCCGGCGCGAGCAAGAATGCGATGACCCCGACATCATCGCCGGATGGGCATTTGCGCCACGTCATGCCGTTACGCGACCGTCGGCTGCTCAATCTCGTGGCGACGATGCCTGCAGCGTATATGGAACAAGGCGGCCTGACTCGCGCGCCGGCGCGTCTGCTATTGAAGGATCGATTACCCGACAGGATCCGCCTCCGACGCGATGGCAGGCCCTTCTCGCCGGACTACATGGATCGGCTTCGCGCCCACGCGCTACCGACGGTAGGGCATATCGAAGACTTCAGCGCGGCAGGCGCCGGCGACTGGATTGATCTGGAATGGTTGAGGACCCGCCTGACGAGCATCTCGAGTCAGGCCAACATAAGCGTACGGGAAGCGGCTGAAATACAATCGACCGCCGTGGCGGCCGCCTATTTCAAATGGTGGGCCGATCAGTGACCGGCCCATTGAATCATCAGGAAAGCGTGCAATCGGTCCAGATTGTCTCGCCATCATGGCCCGAGCGACCCGGCAGGACCGACGTTTCGACGATCGCGAGCGAACGAACCTCAGGCTCGATCCACTCGATCCGCGAGTCAGGCCCGGTGTCAATGTTATTTGCCATGGAAAACCCCCTGTAATGTGTCTCAAGATCTATCAGAAAAGAATTGCCAAGAATAGACTCAACTTTCCAGCTCTCTAATCCGTTCCAGAACGGCATTCGCTCGCGCCGCGAAGGCATTGGCATCACGGATGTCGGCTGCGGCCACGAACAGCATCGGTGTCACGGTCGCGACCCGCCGGATGACCCGGTCACGGTCTTCCCTGCCGGGTATCGCGTCCATCCAGCGCGGACGAAAACGGTGCTCGCGCAATAGTTTCTCTCTCTGCCAAGGCAGTTTCGCTTCGTTTTCGCCCAATAGAATCGTGGCGGCGAGTGGAATTGACTCAAGCGGCGCGACACGCGGCGGCTCGACCATCAGCTTGTCATTGCCGGGCTCGCTGCGAGCAGTTCCCGCGCCCGCCTGTTCCATCAGCCGGGCGACCGCCGGGAACAGGCGCATGCCCGGCCGGCCGGCCCGGAGCAACGGCATGGCGTCGTCCGCGCCGGTCAGCAGCGACAGATCGTCGGCGATCAGTCGCGCGGCACCGCTGGCGATCAGGGCCGCGCCGAGCGTCGACTTGCCAGCGCCCGATCGGCCACAAATCAGCCAGGCCTTGCCATCGATCTCGACCGAGGTGCCGTGGATCGGCACGTTGCTCCGCCAGGCAAGCAGAAGCGCCGTCAGCGTTCCGAAAAACTGGGGCTGGAAAGTGCCACTCCATCCCGGGCCGGCGGCCCAGTCGATGCGGCCCGGCGGGTAGATATCGAACGTCACGCCGTCTTCCATCGCGAAGCGGATGCCATCGCTGCACAGGGTGGCGTTTGCGATGGTGACG
Organism: Sphingomonas oligophenolica; assembly: GCF_039522915.1. Classification (NCBI taxonomy): domain Bacteria; kingdom Pseudomonadati; phylum Pseudomonadota; class Alphaproteobacteria; order Sphingomonadales; family Sphingomonadaceae; genus Sphingomonas; species Sphingomonas oligophenolica. Next base: position 62,045 of record NZ_BAAAEH010000014.1, on the reverse strand, counting down.
ATGGGGTCACGCGGCGCCAGCGTGGCGACGCGGCGAATCGTCACGTCGGGGGCGCCATCGACGGGAGCCTGCGCGAAAGCGTGGAGCGGAACGTCGCTCGCCCACCGCAGGCCGAACGCGACCGCGCCATGGCCTGGCGCGGACACGCGGTCAGGCAGCCTGTCTGGCCAGGCCCTTGCCCGCGAGCTCGTCGAGCACGCGCGCTACCGACACGGCGCACTGCTCCGGCGTGACCCGATATTTGGCCACCAGCCGATCGACCAGTTGCGCCTGCGTCACAGGCTCGGCGAGCGCTTCCCAGATATCGGCGGCCGGGCCGTTCAGCGCAAAATAGCTGCCGCCATCCAGGTCGAGCAGCACCAGCGCGTCCTCGACCTCAGTACCGACGCACTCTGCGTCCCGCGTCCACATCCTGTCGCTCAAAAATCGGTCCCCGTTCGTTCTAGGGCTGCCATTGCGGCGCGCCTCAGCTAAACCGCGTCCTCGTGCGGCGCAATGTCGAAAGCTAGGCAAATCCGGCGCTTGTCGCCGCGATGCGCATAGGTCCGATGGAAGGAATGCGATGGGAACATCATCACCAGCCCCGAGCAGGGCCTGAACACCCGCGTGCCGAATTTCTCATGCGGCTCGTCGCCGACGATCCCCTCGGGCAGGCCGAAGGCGACGCAGCCGCCCGGTCCTTCGCCGTTGAGGATGAAATCGGGAATGTCGACATAATAGGCGCCGCTCAGCCAGCCATTCTGATGGACATGCCATTCCTCGAACCCATCGCCATCCGTGATCACCGACCAGTGATGCAGGAAGCCACTCGGCTTGCGCTGCCCGAGCCAGGGATCGCCGCGGTCTCCGAGGCTCGCAACATAGGCCTCGGCCTCGCGCTTGATCAGTTGCTGGAGCAGCGGCACCATCTTCGAGCGTCGTAGACAGGGCTCGTCGATCCGCCAGCTATGTGCCGACGCGACGCCATAGCGTTCGTAGCGGATGCCGGGATGCGACATCAGCTCGGCGGCGAGATCGCGGTTGAACGCTTCGATCGTGTCATAGCCGGGCGGCGGCGGCAGGATCGCCTTGTGGAGATAGGTGTCGAGGCCGAACGCTTCGCGCGCTTCCTCGGTGCGGCCAAGCTTGGCGAGCGCGAGCGGGCGGATGCCAAGCACCCTGGCATGCGCGACGCCGCGCGATATCAGGTCGTCAGCGAACTCGAGCGCGGCCTCGGTCCGCTCCATCTGGAAATCGAGCATCGCGAGACGTTTATAGGCATCCTTGTTCTGGATATTGGCGTCGAGCGCTGCCTCGAGTGTCTTGCGGCCGGTCTCGAATTCGGAAAGCCTGATCTGAGCCTTGCCCAGCGCGGCGAGCGCGCGGGCGCGATTTTCGGCATCGGGCGCGATATCGGCGGCGCGCGACTGGATCTCCCGCGCCCGCACCGTGTCGTCATGCGTCTCGCGCGCCAGTAACGCGCCGCCCAGCAAGTGGGCTGCGGCGAAATTATCGCCCTCACGGTTCAATGCTTCGAGCAGATCGACTGCCTCGTCGAACTGATCGAGGGTATAATGATAGCGCGCCATGCGATAGCGGAAGTCGGGCGATCGGGAATTGCGCTCGAGCGCACGCCGCGTGATCGCCATTTCCTCCTTGATAGTCATCATCTTGGGAGGTTCGATATCTACGCGGAACGGCAACTGCGCGTCTGTCGATATGGTATGAGCTGCATCCATGGCTTCTCCTTTCCACATTTTGGCTTTCGGGGCCAGTCGTCGGTGTCGCGAAGCGGGATAGCGGGGTGCAACTGGGGAATCCCCGTATCAGCGATCGGAGATCAGGCGGCCTGCTCGTTGCCGCGCGGCCGAGAGCATGGCCCTCGCTCTTTGGACAAGGCGGCGCGGGGCCTGACTATCGCCGAGCGATTGCCGGAGCTTATCGCGCAGGACCTGCGCCGCCGCGGGCGTCAGATCGCCCTGCACGCCGCGGCGATCAACCGGCAGATGCGTACCGGGCGCACCGTCATCCTGGAATACATAATGGCCGAAAAGGGCGCGCCAGGCAGCGCGGTGCGGTTCGTGCAGGCCCTTGATCGCGAGCATCGCGTGCAGGAGCGCGTCGATCCCCGGGGCGTGGGAAGCGTTCGGCGCATCCCACCAGTAATTGACGAGCATGTTGACCGGTGCGGTCGATCGGACATGGTGCCACCACATGCAGGGGATATAGATCGCATCGCCCGGCTCGAGATCGGCGACCAGAGCCGCCTTCATCGCGTCGGCAAATTTCGGGTAGAGCACAGGGTCGGGCGCATCGAAATCGACCATGCTGACGATCGGGCCGGCAATGGTAAGCTCGAACGGCCCCGGATAGAGATTGCCGACCTGTTCGGGTGGAAACAGGGTGAAGCGCCGCCGCCCGGCAACGACACAGGCGATATTGTCGGCCGGGTCGTAATGCGCGGCGACGGTCACGGCACTGCCGAGCCAGAGGCGGGGCGCCGCATTTTCCGGCAACAGCGGCATGACATTGTCGAGATCGAAGCCGGGCAAGACATGGCGCGCCTGGATCGACTGGATCGCAAGCGCTGCGGGTTCGGGATCGATCGCCGATGCCAGCAGGATATCGAGCGCGGCACTGACCGCCATGGTTTCCTTGCGGAAATTGAAGCCGGTCAGATCGTCATTGTAGAAGAAGCGGCCCCGCGCCTCGGGCGGTGCGATCTTCACCCTGACCGCGAGGCCGCGATCATGGCGGCGCAGATAATCGGCCAGCGCCGAGGTACCCTTGCACCCGGCCTGAACCGCCGGCCAGTCGGTAAGCAGGCCGCGCATCACCAGCGGCCTGGCCGCCGGCAATATCTCGTCGTGAAACCGCTCGGCGTTCAGGCCATGGGCGTCAATTTCCTGGAGCGCTTCGGCCACTTTGCCCTTCCCCGAACCGGCGCGACATGATCTTTCCGCCGTCCGTTTCCCATAAAATCATCTGGTCGGCCAGTTTCTTGCTGGCGGTGACGGCGGCGCGGCGAGGAAGCGCATCATCGGCTCGAAGATCGGCGCCACCAGGAAGGCGCCGCGTGCGCTCAGGTGATTGCTGTCATAATAGATCGGATAATTATTCTCCGTAACGTGGCAGCGCTGCCTGTCGCACAGCCGCAGCGCCGGCTCGATCACCTCGATCAGCCCGCGCCGCTGGAGATCGGACGTCATCGCGCGAAAGCTGGTGTCGCGCCGCAGATAGGCGGCCAGGTCCGGCTCGAGCGCGATCGTGCGGCCGGTGAGGTGGGCCTTGGCGAGTGCCCGGGGTTCGGCGAGCGTCGCGCTGGGCACATCCTGCACCACATAGACATGGATCCCGAGCGCGCGCAGCTTCTCGACGCTGGTCCGGAACGGAATACCGCTGATGTCGGGCGCCTCGGCAAGGGCGTGCTTGCCGCCAGAATAGGCGCCCCATTCTGCCGCGACCAGCACGACGCGAGGTCGCGTCGCGATGACGAACTGCATGACCTGCTTGTTGTGCGCATCGCATTGCCTGATCTTCTCGGCGCGGAGCATCCATTTCTCCGGGCGGTTGTCGCGAGCCCGGATCGGGATCAGCGGCGGGCAGCCGAGCCAGGCTGCGTCATAGCCGGAGACGCGATAGCGACGCGCCAGCGCGTCTAGCGCGGGGAAATAGACCGCCGCGTGCGAATCGCCCCACAGGACAAAGCTGGGACGCGGTCCGCCCCCGCCGATCAGGCAGTGTGTATCGGTGCGCATCTCCTCGATCGACCGGTTCGCGCAGCCGTAATCGGGCTGGGGCTGGCGCTCGCTCAGGCGCTGGATCGTCTGATCGAAGCGGCCTGGAAAGCCGTTGGCGCGCCAGATCGCCACGCCGTAGAGCGCGAGCACGCTGCTTGCCGCGACCGCACTGATGAACAGCGTGCGGCGGGACAGCAACAGGCGGGGCTTGCGGAACGGCAGTTCGACATAGCGCCATGACAGCCAGGCGACAGGAAAGGCGAGGAGCGCCATCGCGATCCGGATCAGGCCGTAAGGCTGGGGGGCGTAATAGCCGCCGAACACGATCAGCGGCCAATGCCACAGATAGAGCGAATAGGAGATCAGCCCGATCGCGGCGAGCGGGCGCATGGCGAGCACGCGGCCGACGCGCGACCCGGGCGCCTCGCTGCCGAACAGCATGAGCACGCTGCCGAGCACCGGCGCGACCGCTTCCACGCCGGGAAAGAAGGTGGTGTCGTGCAGGTGCAGGATCGTATGCGCGATCAGCACGATCCCCAACACCGCAGCGATGTCGCCGATCGCACGGCGCGGCGTCGGGACGATAGCCGAAGCAAGCAGCGCGCCTGCCAGGAACTCCCAGGCGCGCGACAGGGGGGAGTAGAAGGCAGCCTCGGCATGGCCGTGAGTCGCCCAGACGCTATAGGCAAACGAGCCGAGCGCGGCTGCCGCCAGCGAGGCCCATATCATGCGCTGACCGCCGCGGCGCGCCAGCAGGAGAAGCGCCGGGAACAGGATGTAGAATTGTTCCTCCACCGCCAGTGACCAGGTGTGGAGCAGGGGCGTCGCGTCTTCGGTGAGAGTGAAATAGCCGCCCCAGTTCCAGAACAGCAGGTTCGAGGCGAACAGCGAGATCGCGGTCAGGCTCTCCCCGAACGGCCGGAAATCGATCGGCAGCAGGATCAGGCCGGCAAGGCCCGAGGCAATGAGCATGGCGAGCAACGCCGGCAGGATTCGCCGCACCCGCCGCTCGTAAAAGCCGATCAGCGTGAAGCTGCCCGCGGCGCTTTCGCGCAGGATCAGTTGCGCGATCAGATAGCCCGAGATGACGAGGAAGATATCGACGCCGACGAACCCGCCGGAAAAACCGCGCACCCGGGCGTGGAACAGCATGACCGCCAGCACCGCGATCGCGCGCAGGCCATCGATTTCCGGCCGATATCCTCCCGCCCGGGGTTCGGCGATTCCATTTTCGGTGGAGCTCATGCCTGTCCAGTCTGCAGGGAAAATCGCTTGCGATACCCGAGAGTCGTTTCCTCAGCGCCATCGATCCGGCGGCCATCGCGGCCGTAAAGCCCGGGATAGATGCCCGAACGGGGCGGATCGGCGTGCAGCACCGGTTCGAGTGCGGGCGCGCAGCCGGTATCCGCGACGCGGAAATTGCTGTGCTCGACGAACAGCAGGCCGCCGGGCTTCAGGGCGCGGACGAGATCCTCGATGCCGCGGTCGAATTCCTCGAAAGCCAGATGGCCGGCAGTGCTGCGGGTTGCCGGCAAATCGAGCACCGGATCGCGGAAAACCGCCATGCAGAAAATCGCATCATGGCTCTCGGGCGGTTCCCCGCTCGCGGTGGCGGCGCATTCGAACCGGATGCCCGGGTCGCCCGCCCGTCGCCGCCGGGCTTCGCATATCCTGACCCGTGCGGGGTCGACCTCAATTCCCTTGATCCGCGCGCTTGGAAAGTAACGGCGTAGCGTGAATACCTCCTCCCCGGTCGAGCAGCCGAAGGAGAGGATGTGTAGTGCCTCCTCGTCCCCAAGCTGGTCGCGCGCAAACCGGAAGGCGAGCGGATAACGGTCGTTCCTGGTGGCGGGGTCGCGCTGATATTGCCCGGCCTTTCGCGTCCATGTCGCGAGACGTCCACGCAGGCTGTGCGCGAGCGGTCGGGCGATCCGGGGCAGGCGAAGGCGCATCCGGCTGGGGGCGGGGAGCAGAGCGCCCTCCACTGATGCGGGGCGGACGATCGCATCGCGATGCAGGGCGTGACGCGTGGTGATTTCGGGCGTCGCCGCCATGTCCGTCAGCCAATCCTCGATGCGGCCCGGCAGCGCACCCAGCAGCGCGCGATGGGTGAGGAAGCTTGCTGCGGCGAGTGGCTCGATCCCCGCCTGGCCAATCAGCGCGATCAGCCGGGCGTGCCCGGCGTCGTCGAGCTTGCGGACGATCGCCGACAAATCGACCAGCCAGGCGAGCCTGGCCCAGCGTCGCGCATTGCCGCGCAGCAGGATGTCCAGCGCCATCGTGGCGTCCGGCCGAGGCGCGGGAACATCGTGCCGGTGCATCGATCGCCTCGGACGCCGGTCGGCGTCGGCGAGCAATAGCGTACCGATCGGGCCGGGCGAGAAGAACAGGCGGTCGTGGAGCGCGATGGGCGACCCGGTGCTGCCCGTCAGGATGATCCGGGGATCAGTGCGAAGTCCGGCGCGGCCGAGCGACGCGCTCGGCTTCCGCGACGGGGCAGGCGACCAGCCTGCGCTGCGCAACAGATGCGCGATATGGTGCGACTGGCCGGTCGGCACGAGCAGATCGATGCCGCTCGCGGCGCGCCACCCGGCGTCGGGATACAGGAAAGCTGCTTGTGGTTGCCCGTTCAGGACCAGCCATTCGAAGCCGGTCGTCGCCGAGCAGGCGGCGATATCGAGCAAGATAGAGTGGCTCACCGATTGGCGCTCGGCATTCTCCTCGAAAAGCGCCTGAAGCCCGGCATCGATCGGACCCGGCGGCGACGCCTGGGCGGCACCGAGCAGCGGCGCGATCCCGTGTGCCTCGGCCAGAGCGAGGTCCCCCGAACCTCTTCCTGCCGGCATCCCGGAAAGGGCGGCTGCCGCGCGTCGCGCCAGTTCAGAAATTTCTTCCAACGCAGCCCCGTCCCCCGAACGCCGATCCCGTCAGCACGGCATATTGGCAGGGGAGTCAAGGTCAGTCGGCTCCTGGGCAGCGGGTCAGCCCATGACGTTCCGGCCCCGGGCGACGCCGGCGCTATGGGCGATGCGGGCGGTGGCTGACGGCGCGCTGATCGTGTCGACCATGATCCAGTCATTGCTTGCCCGATCGGGCGTCAGCGTCATCGCCATATAGCCGCGCCGGCTGGTGTCGCACCATTTCAGTTCGGGGTTGGCGCGGATCAGCGCGGCGGCGACGATTCCCGGATCGACCTTGACCTCGGATTCGTAACCCGGCGAGGTGACGCTGTGGCCGGCGAACTCGACCCCGGCAGGATGGCCATCCTGCGCCAGATCATAGGCCCAGGCATTATGGCTGTCGCCGGTGATCACGATCAGGTCGGCGCCGAGCGCCTGCGCCGATCGCAGGAAGCGGGCACGTGCTGCGGGGTAGCCGCCCCAATTGTCGTAATTATAGGGCAGGCCCACCCTGGCGGCGGCGATGCCCGCGGCGATGCCGTCCCGCACCGGTTTCGCTGAACCGGGGCTTATCCAGTCAGCCGCCGCGGGCGGCATCACGGTCTGCCCCATGATCGTGCCGAAGCCGACAACCTGCCATCGCTGACCCGCCTTGACCGAAGCGCGCATCGCATGGGCCAGCCAATCCTCCTGCTGCGACCCCATCATGGTGGCCGCGGGATCGGCCCAGGCGCCGTCGCGGAACGCCTTCAGCGCGGCGATCGGATCAGCCTGTTTGAACAAGGGCGCGATATCGGGTTGCTTCGTCCGTGCCAGCAGCCGGGTCTCGGTACGGAACAGGGTGGCGAGGGTGCCGATGTCATAGGCTTTCCAGGGCTCGTCGGAGACCGGCATCCATTCGCGATACGCCTGGATCGAGGCGCCGCGCCGGGCATTCCAGTCCCCTTCGTCGGGCTGGTGGTCCTCGGCGCCGCCCTCCCAGCTGTCGTTCGCCGATTCGTGATCGTCCCACTGGACGATCATCGGCATCCTGGCGTGAAGCTTCTGGAGATCAGGGTCGCTGCGATAGCTTGCATAGCGCAGCCGATAATCGGCGAGGTGGAGCAGCTCGTCGGCCGGTTCGAGCCGGCGGCCGGGAACAACATCCTTCAGCGCCGGGTAAATGCCGGTCCGATATTCGTACAGATAGTCGCCGAGATGGATGGCGAGGTCGATATCGTCGCGCGCGGCCGCGTGAGCATAGGCGTTGAAATAGCCATAGGGCAGGTTGGAGCAGGAGAAGATCGCGGCGCGAAAGCGTTGCACCGGGCCTTCGGGCAATGTCTTCGTCAGGCCGGTCGGCGAAAGGCTGCCGTCGGGCGCGACGAAGCGGAAATGATAGGTCCGCCCCGCCGCCAGGCCGCCGATCGTGATCTTCGCTGTGTGGTCGCGCCATGGGCCGGTGACCTGGGCGCCCGCACCAACGATTTTTGCAAAATCAGCGGTCTCAGAAATTTCGGCCCTCAGCTCGACCGAGTCGCCATTGGCGGGGATGTAGCGGGTCCAGAGCAGGATCGAATCGGCTGAAGGTTCGCCCGATGCAACGGAATGGGTGAAGCCGGTCGCCCGGTTGAGCGTCTGGGCAAAGCCGGGGATGGCGAAGGCGCCAATCCCGAGCGAGCCAGTCAGCACGAAAGAACGGCGATCGATTCTCAATGTCATGGTGATTCCTCGGGTTCCGCACCTGGTCCCTGCCCGGTGCAAATTGCGCCTTCGTGACAGTCTTGTCTGCTGCTCCTATTGCCGGGCGTTCATGGCGATCGCCGAATGGAGACTCATGCGCGATTTCATCCCGGCTCTCGCCCACCGCCTGACATCGGCCTCGACGGCGCGGCGGCAGCTGTCGATCATTCTTGTCGTCGCAGTCGTCGCTCGGGCAATCACCTTCGGCGACCCGGTCGTTCATGTCGACGAGGAGTTTTATTTTACCACCGCCTATGCCTGGCTGCACGGCGCGACGCCGTATATCGACATCTGGGATCGCAAGCCGATCGGGCTGTTCATCGTCTATCTGCCGGCGGCGCTGTTCGGGCTGAAGGCCGGGATCTGGGTCTATCAGGCAATGGCGCTGGCCAGCCTCGTCGGCACCGCCTGGCTGATCGCGCGGCTCGCCGGGCGGGCGGGATGGGGCAGGGGCGCGCTGGCCGGCGCGCTGGCATATGTGCTGTGGGTCGATTTCGTCGACGGACAGGGCGGGCAGGCGCCGATCTTCTATAACCTGCTGGTGATCGGGGCGGCGACCTTGATCATGCCGCGCGACGACAGGGGTCCGCGCTTCTTGCCGGGCTTTGCAGCGATGGCGCTGATGGGGATTGCGCTTCAGATCAAATATTCAGTCCTGTTCGAGGGCCTCTTCTTCGGGCTCTGGCTGCTGTGGTCGGCATGGCGGGGCGGGCGGCGCTGGTCGATCGTGCCGCTCGGCGCGGGCCTGGCGGTCACCGCACTGCTGCCGACCGCACTTGCCTGGTTCGCCTATCACCGGATCGGCGCGGACGCGGCGTGGCTCTACGCGAATATCACCTCAATCGCCGCGCGTCGTCCCGATCCCGCGCTCGAGCAATTCGGCAATCTGATGAAGATCCTGCTGATCACCTCGCCGCTGATCGCAGCAAGCGTCCTTGCCTGGCTGTCGCGGGGCGTGGCGAACCGCCCGGTTCGCGCCTGGCTGTTCGCCTGGCTCGGCGTCGCGTGGTTCGGGCTGCTCGTCTTCGGCTCCTATTTCGAACATTATGCGCTGCCCGTGCTCGTGCCGCTGTCGATCTGCGCGGCCGGCTTTTTCGGCGATCACCGGAGCGGCCGGCGGATCGTGTTACCGCTCCTGCTGATCGGCTTTCTCGGCGGCCAGACGCTGCTGCTCATCAAACGGCACAATCGCGGGACTGCGGCGCAGTTCGCCGGCGTGGTCGAAGCGATCGGCCATGGGCCGGGGTGCCTTTACGTCTTTTCCGGCGAAAGCATGTTCTATCCCGCCAGCGGCCGGTGCGCGCTGACCCGCTATATATTTCCGAGCCATCTCGGCCGGCTGCGCGAGGAGGGGGCGATCGGCGTCGACCAGCAGGCGGAGATCGAGCGAATCCTGGCGCTCAAACCCGAGATCGTGGTGTTCCGCCCGCCCTATTTCGGCGAGCGCGCCACGTTGCGCGCGATGGCGATCCAAGAGATGCGGCGCCATTATCGGCTGCGCGCGACCCGACCCTTGGGCGCGCAGGCAATCCAGATCTACGAGCGGGCGGCTCCGTAAAGCCGGGTGATACCCGCATCGCGTTTCGCTGCGACCAGGCCGGCATAATAGTCCATCAGCTCGACAGTATGCTCGCGGTCGCTGCGCACCTTGCCCGCGGCGACGATCGCCGCGCGGCGCAGCATGGCCGGATCGCGCGCGAACAGCCGGTCGATCGCCAGCGCGGCCGAGAGGGCGTCGCGTGCCGTATAGAGCTCGGAACAGAAGGGGTCGGCGATCTCCGCGCAGCCGCCGGTATCGGGCGCGATCAGCGGCAGCCCCGCTGCCATCGCCTCGGAGGCGACCAGGCCGAAGGGCTCGGCTTCGGAGCCATGGATCAGCGCGTCGCAGCTCGCCACGATCCGGGCGAGGCGCTCGCGATCATAGACCGGGCGGAACATTCGGATATGCGGGCTGCCCGCGATCCGCTTCTCGAGCGCGCGGCTCTCGACCCCCGTGCCGAGCAGCATCAGGCCGACCGGCAGCGACGAGCCGGCGCGCTCGACCGCGTCGATCACCAGCGGCCAGCGCTTTTCAGGGTGATGCCGGCCAAGGCCGAGCAGCAGATGGCCTTCGGGCGGCAGGCCACATTGCGCGAGCAAGGCCGCGCGCAGCCGTTCGTCGCGGAGCGTCGGCGAGAAATGACCGCGCTCGATGCCGAGCGGCATCGCCGCATCGATATGGACGCCGCGTGCCTTCAGCCGCTTTTCGAGCGCCGGCCCGTTCGTCACGACCGCATCATATTTGTCGAGGAAGCGATCCATATAGCGGCTGTACCAGGCAAAGGCGCGCTCGACCCGGTCGGGTGCGGCAAGCCCCTCGAACCAGCGCATCGCATAGGCAGCGACATTGTCGTTATGCATGAAGAACACCTTCACGGCGTCCCCCTGCCACTCCCCGACGATCCAGGCCGGGCGCCAGGGCGACGAGCATTCGACCACATCGGGCTTGAGTTCGTCGAGCAGTCTGGTGACGGGCGCGTCATCCCAGAACAGCCCGTAATTCTTGTCGAAGGGCAGGCGCGATGCCTTTACATAGATGATCCGTCCGCCGCCGGGCCGCTCCTCGACCGCATTCTCGCGGCCGGCTGCGACGACGATCAGCTCATGCCCCAGATCGGACATGATCCCCATCTTGCGATCGATATAGGTGCGCACCCCGCCGCCGGTCGGCGAGTAGAATTCGTTGACGTCGACGATGCGCATCGGCTGGTTCAATTGCCGTTGTTCAGTGGGGCGAAGCCGCCCAAACCACGCAGATATTGCGCCTTGATGTCAGTGACCGTCACGCCCGGCCCGACATCGATCACCGCCATGTTGAGCTTGGGGCGGGTGCGGCCGAGCTTCATGTTGCTCGGGAAGCCGGCGCCGTCGACCCAGAAATCGAACTTGTTCCTGCCATCGCGATTATGCGTGAAGAGCAGCGCATAGCGGCCCGGATTCGGTGCCTTGATGCACAGCGCGACCGCGCCTGATTGTGGGGTCGGCACGCGGATCCGGCGGAAGAACTTGCCTTCCTTGATCAGGTCGCGGTCATCCTTCAGGAAATCGGCTTCATTGGCCGGATAGAGCTCAAGCTTCAGCTCGCCGGTGCGATCCTTGAGCCCTGAGACATTGGCGCGAATCGCGGGGCCGGCCCCGCCCGAGCAGGCGGCACTGTCACTGCCGAGTACGCCGGCCTGCGCCTGAACCGGCATCGACAAGGTCAACGCAACGCCAACTGCGGCGCCCGCCAGGAATTCATGCAGCGTCATTCTTCGTCCTCAGCAAACCATGCAGGCTGAACGAACCGATCAACGCGACATGGACCAGCAGCACCAGGGCAGCGGTCATCGCCATCAGATCCGAAAGTGCTGCATCCGAGCCGATCAATAGGATTGCGAAATTGGCGAAAAGAAGGTCCTTGTTCGGCACCAATGGGAGACGCGACACGAGGAGCCGCGCCGCCGCGAGGATCAGCCACATGCCGATCGAGACCGTCGGCAGCGCATAATGCCAGGCGAAGGCAATGAAGACCGAGCCCGAAATCAGCCTCAGGCAATGGACCCCGAAGATCCACCAGAGCTTGCCACGCGGCAGCGAGAAGACCCGCTTGGAGAAGATCAGGAAGGGCAGCGACATCGCAAAGGTGATAGCGGCCGAGGTCTCCAGCGTGCTCAATTGCGGGGCGGTGAGCAGATGGAGCCCCCATGGCAAGGCCACCGCGATCATCGCCAGAGTGACCGTGTTGCCGGCAATCGCGGAGAGGATGCTGACATCCTTGACCGCGCCGAAGGGAGCCGCGACCATCTTCGCATTCTGCCGCGCCCAGGCGTAGAAATAGGCCTCGCCCGAATAGCCGAGCACGACGTCGTTCGCGATTCGCTTCTTCAGCAGCGCGGCGAATCCCGATAGCGGGATGCCCCATAGCCGGCGGAAAATGATGTAGTCGCCGGCCGGCGACGACATATAGAGCAGCGCGAAGGCGATATAGAAAAGCGGGTTGTGGGGAACCGCGCGGCTCAGCCCGGCGAGCCCCGATCCCAGCAGCTCCCGGCCGAGTCCGGCGATCATCGCGACGGTGATGATCGCGCCGATCACCATCGGCCAACGCCGCTTCAACGTCTCCATGGGCTCGAGCCCCGCGATGTCGGGGACTGCCACCAGCGGCGGTTTCACATTGTCTATGATAGGAATTTTCGAGCCCAATCCGTCCACGTCGCACCGACTGCCTAACCACGCCGGTCTCAACCGGGCCGGCGCGGCTTTAGCTAGATCGCGTGCGCGCTGCAATTTGCAACCTATGCCCCAATCATGTCCATTTTTTGCTGCACCGCGAAACTTCTGCGACAATTGTCCGTTACAGGGCCGAATCGAAATGGTGAGCCCACACTCCGCCGCGGCCAATATCATGGCCTATGCCCAGACGCTGAACGGCGGCGGCGTCGAGCGCACGCTGTTGCGCCTGGCGCAGAGCTGGAGCGAAATGGGACGTCGCGTCACGCTGCTGATCGGCGATGCGAGCGGGCCTCTCGCCGCCGAATTGCCGTCCGACGTCGATCTGCGCGTCCTCGGCGATCCCTCGCTCGGTGCGATGCTGGCGCTCGCCGGCCATGTGCGGGAACTGTCGCCCGACGTGGTTTTCTGCCCGGGCAACCATTATACCGGCGTCGCCGCCTTCATGCGGATGCGGCTCGGCCGGCATTGCCCGCCGATCGTCGCCAAGGTCTCGAATCGACTGGCGCGCACTGATCAGCCGTTCGGCATCGCCCAGGGCTATCGCGCCTGGCTGAAACTCCATCCCGGCTTTTGCGATCACGTCGTCGCGATGTCGCCGGCGATGCGCGACGAGGCGATCAGGACGATGGGCATCGCCCCCGGCCGAGTCAGCGTGATCCCGAATCCGCCGGTACGCCGGCTCGCCGCCACGGCGCCGACATGGCTGCCGAGTGGTCGCTTCCTGCTCGGGGTCGGACGCCTGGCGCAGCAGAAGAGGTGGGACCGGATGATCGACGCGCTGCCCTGGCTCGCGCAGCGCGATACCGAGCTGGTCATTCTCGGCGAAGGCGATGCGCGCCCGGCGCTCGAGGCGCAGGTCGCGGCGCTCGGCCTTGGCGGCCGCGTTCATCTGCCCGGCTATGATCCAGATCCGCGCCCGGCCTTCGCGCGCGCGGCAGCGGTGGTGCTGACCTCGGATTTCGAGGGGGTTCCCGGCGTGCTGCGCGAAGCGCTCGCGGAGGGCGCACCGGTTGTCGCCACCGATTCGAGCGTCGCCGTGCGTGAGATCGTCTCGTCGCCGGCGCATGGCAGCATCGTGCCGGCGGGCAATGCCCAGGCGCTGGTCAATGCGCTCGATCACTGGCTCGCGCCAAACCGGCTTCGCCCGATGCCGGTCCCCGAGCCGGGTATCGACGCGGCGCTGCATTACCTCGATCTGTTCGACTCGGTCGTGGCGGAGCGTCGGCGCGGCTAGAGCCGTTTTGAATAAGACGGCACCGATTCAGCCAAGCTGCAAATGACTCTAGCCGCCGAATCCGCGACGCCGCTCTCCCTGTTCCTCCCTGTTAATGGCCGGAATATTTTTTTGCGTCGATTTCTCCCTGTTATGTTGGAAGCGCCGCCAGATTTTATCAAGTAATTGCAATAGGATAATGGTATTTCTCCCTGTTATCGAATAACAGGGAGGATGGCGCGGCGTAACAGGGAGAGCGGGCGACATAACAGGGAGGGTCCAGCCTCGTTCCGGCGGTGAGAGAAGCAGGCCCGAAACGCCTGGGCGAGTCGGGGTCACGCAATATGATGACGATCGCGGACGCGTTGAATCGGCGTTTCACGATGATTCGCGCCCGGTGCTACGCCGGCTTGACCCGATCCGGATGGGCTGCGGCGATTTCGGGAATCGCGGCCGCGGCGGCATCGGCGGCGACCAGTTTCGGAAAGGCATCGAGCGGCACGGCAAGGCGCCGGGTATTATACAGTTGGGGGACGAGGCAGACGTCAGCGAGATTGGGCGCGGCACCACCGAGAAAGGGGCCGGCACCGGCGAGCGCCTCGAGGGCGGTGAAACCCTCGATGATCCAGTGGCGATACCAGTCGTCCCGCGCCGCCTGGTCAGCGCCGAACTGAGATTCGAGCCGCTTCATGATCCGGAGATTGTTGACCGGATGGATATCGGCGGCGATCACCAGCGCCTGGGCGAGCACGCGGGCGCGGGCGAGCGGGTCGCGCGGCACCATCGGCGGTTCGGGGTTGATGGCATCGAGATAGTCGATGATCGCGAGGCTCTGGGTGATCGCCTCGCCATCGACTTCGAGTGTCGGCACGAACCCCTGCGGGTTGCGGGCCAGGTTTTCGGGCGCGCGGTGAAGCCCCTCGAGCAGCGAAATGTCGTGGCGCTGATAATCGACATGCTTGAGGTTGAGCGCGATACGCACCCGATACGCGGCCGACGACCGCCAATAATCATGGAGCAGGATCATGCCGGGCCTGTTTCATTGCCTATAGCGGGTTCCGAATTACGTTCGAGCGCCACCTTGATCATCGCGACCATCGGATCGGCGAGCGCCAGGCCGAGCACCCCGAACAAGGTGCTCGCGAGGATCTGCGACGACAGGGTTAGCGCCGGCGGCATGTCGACGGTGCGGCGCGCGACCATCGGAATCACGACATAGCCGTCGAAATTCTGGACGATGAAATAGGTCGCGACCGCCCACCAGCCGGTGTGCAAGCCCGCGCTGAAGCCGACAGCGACCATCAGGACGCCGGTGACGATCGCGCCGATATTTGGGATGAAGGCAAGCACGCCGGCGATCAAACCGAGGACCAGCGCCATCGGCACACCGCCGATCGACAAGACGACCCAGATCAATATGCCCTCGACCAGCATGCCGGTCAGCCGCCCGGCGAGGAGGCGGCGGAGCGTATGCGCCATTCGTTCGATGGTGATGGCGAACTCCGGCCGCGAATCGGAAGGGATCAGCCATTGCAGCCCGCGTTCGTAAAGCCGCGGCTCCATCGCCACGAACAGGCCGATGATGACGACCATCAACAGGCTGCTGACCGCGCCGACGGCTGAGCCGACGAACGAGGTCAGCTTGCCGAACGACCCCATTGCCTGCTGGGCAAGGCCGTTGATGTCGGCCCGTCCCGGCATCAGCCCGAGGCTCGATGCCCAGGCGATGACCCGGTTGCCCTGGGTTTCGAGCGTCACGCGCAACTGCTCGGCCTGGGCGGCGACCTGAACGCCGGTCAGGTAGAAGATGCCGAGGATGAAGGCGACCGTGCAGAGCATGACGATCAGCAGCCGCCAGCCGCGCGGGATCGGCAGGATACGGCCGAGCAGGCGGACCCCGCCGTCGAGCATCGAGGCGAACACGAGGCCGCCAAAGATGATCAGCAGCGGCTGGATCAGCAGAACGACCAGCGCCATCGCCGCAGCGAGGCCGAGCCATACCGTCGCGCGCTTCAATTCCTTGCGGACGAAGGGATCACGCAGCTCGTTGGGGCCGGGTTCCGACACGACCACCTCGGCTGCGGGCTCCATCTATTTGTCCCTGGCTGCGTGCAACGAGGTGCCCGCACGGCCCGAGCGGAAGCTCTGCCCCCAGCTGAAGGGGTTCCAGCTCCCGTTGCCGCTCTTCGAGAAGGTGATGAATTCGGCGCGGCCGCCCAGATTCTCCCAGGGGACCGGGCCGCCCAGCCCCATCTGCTCGACCGGGAAACGACTGTCGGCACTGCGATCGCGATTGTCGCCCATCAGGAAGACATGGTCGGGTGGGATCACGACCGGGCCGTAATTGTCGCCGTCGCTATAGCCGAGCTCTACCGTGTCATAGTGGCGTCCATTGGGCAGCGTCTCGGTGACGAGCGGGAGCTTGCAATAGGGCTTGCCGTCGGCACCGGTGACGCGGGCGCTTTCGCCATAATCCTCGGGCTTGCACTGGCTGTTCGCATCGATCGGAATCAGCGTGTCGTGGATTGGTCCGCGCTTCACCGCCGTCCCATTCAGGAACACCGTGCCGCCGCGCACCTGGATCGTATCGCCGGGCAGGCCGATCAGGCGCTTGATATAATCGGTGTTGCGACCGGGCGGGGTGACGATCACGACATCGCCGCGCTCGGGCATGCGGCCGAACAGCCGGCCATGGATGAAGGGCAGCTGAACGCCCCAGCTCTCGATCTCCTGGCGCAGCACCAGGCTGCGGAAGATGGCGACCGGGTTGGGGATGGTCGGCGAGACGAAGGACCAGCCATAGGCATATTTGGTGACGATCAGCTGATCGCCGACCTCGAGCCCGGGCAGCATCGATTCCGACGGGATATAGAAGGGCTTGGCGATGAAGCTGTGAAACCCCAGCACGGCGAGAACCAGCCAGACGATGCCCTTGACCTCGCCCCACCAGTCCGTTTTCGCGGGAGCTTTGGTGGCGGCCTCCTTGTCGGGGTCTGCCTCCTGGTCCGGTTCAGTCCCGGGCAATCCGTCCAACGCCAACTCCTCGCTCATTCCTGGTCCTTACTCGGTCCTGATCGCTTCGATCACCACGAAGGCCTGGGCCCATGGATGATCGTCGGTTAGCGTCAGATGTACGACAGCGAGGTGGCCCGCAGGCGTCAGCGCGTCAAGCCTCGCCCTGGCGCCGCCGGTCAGCGCCAGCGTCGGCGCGCCTGAGGGGGCGTTGACCACGCCGATGTCCTTCATGAACACGCCGCGCTTGAAGCCGGTGCCGACTGCCTTGGAGAAAGCCTCCTTGGCGGCGAAGCGCTTGGCGAGCGTGCCCGCCTTGGTGAAGGGGCGCCGCTCGGCCTTGGCGCGCTCGATCTCAGTGAAGACGCGCTGTTCGAAGCGCGTGCCGAAGCGATCGAGCGACGCCTGGATTCGCTCGATGTTGCAGAGATCGGAGCCGAGGCCGATGATCATGACGGCCGACGAACAAATCGGCTCACCGCACTGCATCCATCGCTGCTCGCATCCGCCGCACTGCCTCGCCGAGCCCGACGAACATCGCCTCGCCGATCAGGAAATGACCGATATTGAGCTCACGCACCTGCGGGATCGCGGCAATGGGCGCGACATTGTCATAGGTCAGGCCGTGGCCGGCATGGACCTCGATGCCGTTCTTCGCGGCCAGCGCCGCGGCATCGGCGAGGCGGCGCAATTCCTCGGCCTGGGCCTGGCCGGAAAGTTCGGCGTAGCGACCGGTATGAAGTTCGACGACCGGTGCGCCGAGACGGAGCGCAGCCTCGATCTGGCGCGAATCGGGCTCGATGAACAAGGACACGCGGATCTTCGCCCGCCCCAGTTCGCCGACGAGATGCTGGAGATGGTTATGCTGGCCGGCCGCGTCCAGCCCGCCCTCGGTGGTTCGCTCCTCGCGCTTTTCGGGGACGATGCAGGCGGCATGCGGCCGGTGGCGCAGCGCGATCGCGAGCATCTCGTCGGTCGCCGCCATTTCGAGGTTGAGCGGGATCGTCAGCTGCTCGGACAGCCGCGCGATATCGTCGTCGGTGATGTGGCGCCGGTCCTCGCGGAGATGCGCGGTGATGCCGTCGGCACCGGCTTCGGCAGCGACCAGGGCGGCGCGGACCGGATCGGGATAGCCGGCGCCGCGCGCGTTCCTGACCGTCGCGACATGATCGATATTGACGCCGAGGCGTAAAGAGGTCGCGGTCATGGCGCCGCCCGGCTGCCCGGCTTGATCGCCGGGATCGCCGCCAGCTCGGGCGGGAGCGAATCGGCGCTGTAGGTCGGCACGTCGAGCCGGATCAACGGGAAGAAGGGCACGCCGAGATTTGCGGTATCGCCTGAGCGATCGACCAGCGCCGCGGCGGCGATCGTCTCGCCGCCGGCGCGGCCGATCGCGGCGATCGCCTCGCGTGACGAGAGGCCGGTCGTGACGACGTCCTCCATCATCAATACGCGCGTCCCGGGCGCTAGGCGGAATCCCCGGCGCAGTTCGAACACGCCTTCGGGCCGCTCGAGGAACATCGCCTCGACGCCGAGCGCGCGCGCCATTTCGTGCCCGGCGATCACCCCGCCCATCGCCGGCGAGACGACTGCCTGGATGCGATCGCGGATCTCGGCGGGGATTCGTGCCGCCAGCGCGCCGGCCAGCCGAGCGCCACGCGCCGGATCCATCAAGACGCGCGCGCATTGCAGATAGCGCGGGCTGCGCAGGCCCGAGGACAGGATGAAATGCCCTTCGAGCAGCGCATCGGCGGCGCGGAACTCGTCCAGGATTTCGGCATCGGTCATGTGGGGCGGGGTCATGGCGCGCGGTCCTCTCGTGCGCGGGGTTGATAGGAGTGCTGCAAGGGTCGCGCAACGCCCCGGCCCGGGCCAGCGCCAAAAAACGCGCGTGACACGCTTGAGACAGTGGGGACCTGCGCGTATAGGCCCTCCCAAACGGGCGTATCCGCGTCCGGGCGCCGGGGCTACGGCGCATCCGCCAGGGGTAACGAATGAAGATGCGCATGTTGGGTCTCAAGTCGATCGTGCTGGCCGCCGGGCTCGCGCTGGCCGGTGTCGGCCATGCCGCGCCGCAGGCGCCCGCAGCACCTGCAGCGGCACCTTCAGGCAGCACGCCCGCCGCGGCCAAGCCGGCCGCTGCGACGCCGACCGATCCGATGCTTGCGATGGACGGCGCGCCCGCAATGCTGCCGACGCCGGGCGTCGGCATGCCGGTCGCCGGCGAGATCGGCCTTCAGCCCCAGGCGACGAAGACCGGTGAACGCGCATTGGGATTCCACAACCACATCCTGGTCCCCGTCATCACGGCCATCTCGCTGTTCGTGCTGGCGCTGCTGCTGTGGGTGATGTTCCGCTATCGCGCCAGCGCCAATCCGGTGCCGTCGAAGACCTCGCACAACACGCTGATCGAGATCATCTGGACCGGCGTCCCGGTGATCATCCTCGCGCTGATCGCGGCGCCCTCGATCGGCCTGCTTGCGCAGCAGTACAAGCCGGCGCCCGACGGCGCGGTCACGCTGAAGGCGATCGGCAACCAATGGTATTGGAGCTATCAATATCCCGACAATGGCGGCTTCGAGATCACCGCCAACATGCTCAAGGAAAAGGACGAGGTTGGGGCCGGCGAGCGCGCCCGGACCGACGCCGACGGCCCGAAGCTGCTCGCAGCCGACAATCGCGTCGTGCTGCCGGTCGGCGTGCCGATCCGCCTGCTCACCACCTCGAACGACGTGATCCACAGCTGGTCGATCCCGGCTTTCTGGATCAAGCTCGACGCGGTCCCGGGCCGGGTCAACGAGACGAGCTTCACGATCGACAAGGAAGGCGTTTATTATGGCGTCTGTTCGGAGCTTTGCGGCGCGCGGCACGGCTATATGCCGATCACCGTCGAGGCAGTGAAGCCGGCCGTGTTCGCTGCCTGGGTCAAGGCAAAGGGTGGCACGATGCCGAATACGGGGCCGAGCGCGGGCAAGCCTTCGACCGCGGCGCCGGCGCAGCCCGGCGCGGCGCTCGAGACGAACACCGCCGAGATCGTCAACACCACCGGACCGGTCGAGAACGCGACCAGCGCCGCTCCCGCCATCAATCAGGCCGCCGCGGCCGGCAACGCTGGACAGTAAGACAATGACCGACACCGCCCTCCACCCGTCAGCATTCGAAGCGCATCATCATGACGATCACGCGCATCACGATGCCGATCACAAGCCGGCTTTCTTCCAGCGCTGGTTCATGTCGACGAACCACAAGGACATCGGCACGCTCTATCTGATCTTCGCGATCTTCGCCGGCATCGTCGGCGGCGCGATCTCGGGTCTGATGCGCGCCGAACTCGCTCATCCCGGCATCCAGTATCTCGGCACCTGGTACACCTGGCTGCACGGCCCCGGCACGATCGACGACGCGCACCACCTCTGGAACGTGCTGATCACCGCACACGGTCTGATCATGGTGTTCTTCATGGTCATGCCGGCGATGATCGGCGGCTTCGGCAACTGGTTCGTGCCGCTGATGATCGGCGCGCCCGACATGGCGTTCCCGCGGATGAACAATATCAGCTTCTGGCTGCTCGTCCCGTCGATGATCCTGCTCTTCGCCTCGCCCTTCTTCGGCGGCGCGGGCACCGGCTGGACGGTTTACGCGCCGCTTTCGACGCAGGAGACCGGTCCTTCGGTGGACATGGCGATCCTGTCGCTTCACCTTGCCGGCGCGAGCTCGATCCTCGGCGCGATCAACTTCATCACCACCATCTTCAACATGCGCGCGCCGGGCATGACGCTGCACAAGATGCCGCTGTTCGTCTGGTCGGTGCTGGTCACCGCCTTCCTGCTGCTGCTGGCGCTGCCGGTGCTCGCCGCGGCGATCACGATGTTGCTGACTGACCGCAACTTCCACACCACTTTCTTCGATCCGGCCGGCGGCGGCGATCCGATCCTGTACCAGCATCTCTTCTGGTTCTTCGGCCACCCCGAGGTCTACATCATGATCCTGCCGGGCTTCGGCATGGTCAGTCAGATTATCTCGACCTTCTCGCGCAAGCCCGTCTTCGGCTATCTCGGCATGGCCTATGCCATGGTCGCGATCGGCGTGGTCGGCTTCGTCGTCTGGGCGCACCACATGTTCACCACCGGCCTGTCGGTCGATGTGAAGATGTATTTCACTGCGGCGACGATGGTGATCGCGGTGCCGACCGGCATCAAGATCTTCTCCTGGATCGCGACGATGTGGGGCGGCTCGCTGAGCTTCAAGACGCCGATGATGTGGGCGATCGGCTTCATCTTCATGTTCACCGTCGGTGGCGTGACGGGTGTGGTGCTCGCCAATGGCGGCGTCGACGACAATGTGCAGGACACCTATTATGTCGTGGCGCATTTCCACTATGTGCTGAGCCTCGGCGCCGTGTTCAGCCTGTTCGCCGGCTTCTATTACTGGTTCCCGAAAATGTCGGGCCGGATGATGAACGAGACGCTTGGCCATGCCCATTTCTGGGTGTTCTTCATCGGCGTGAACATCCTGTTCTTCCCGATGCACTTCCTCGGCCTGCAGAGCATGCAGCGCCGCGTTCCGGATTACACCCCGGCGCTCGAGCATTGGAACACGATCGCGACCTATGGCTATGTGATCATGGCTCTTTCGATGGTCGTGTTCTTCTTCAACCTCTTCTACTCGCTGTTCAACGGTCCGAAGGCTGGCAACAGCCCCTGGGGTGACGGCGCGACGACGCTCGAATGGACATTGTCGAGCCCGCCGCCCTACCACCAGTTCGAGACCCTGCCGCGTATCGACTGAGCATAAGGCCCCTCCCGCTTGCGGGAGGGGTTGGGGAGGGCGCCCGCTCTCCCCAACCGGAATTCGCGCGGATGGCGCGAGCCCACCCCAGTGTCAGGCCGGCACTGGGTCGATCATGCCCCGGCATGATCGAGAAATGCCCCGGGGGGGGCATTTCGGACCCAGTTCCGGCCTGACACTCCTCCCGCAAGCGGGAGGGGAGAGTTGAACAAATGACCACGACGACCGCAACGCCGATCATCCTTCCCGCCGACTGGCGCGATTTCCTCGCGCTGACCAAGCCGCGGGTGATGACGCTCGTCGTCTTCACCGGGCTGTGCGGGATGCTGGCGGCGCCGGTCGCCATCGATCCGGTGCTCGGCTTCACCGCGATCCTGTGCATCGCGCTCGGCGCCGGTGCGGCGGGTGCGCTCAACCAATGGTATGAGGCCGATCTCGACGCCAAGATGAAGCGCACCGCGCGCCGGCCGCTGCCCGCCGGGCGGATGGATCGGCAGTCGGCGCTGCATTTCGGTGTGGGGCTCGCCAGCTTTTCCGTGATCCTGATGGGGCTGGCCGCGAATCTGCTGGCGGCCGGGATCCTCGCTGTCTCGATCCTGTTCTACGTGCTGGTCTATACCGTCTGGCTGAAGCGCCGGACGCCGCAGAACATCGTCATCGGCGGCGCCGCCGGCGCCTTTCCGCCGCTGATCGGCTGGGCCGCCGCGACTGGCCATGTCGCCACCTTGCCGCTGCTGCTGTTCGCCATCGTCTTCCTGTGGACGCCGCCGCATTTCTGGGCGCTCGCCCTGTTCATGAAGAGCGATTATGCCGCCGCCGGCGTGCCGATGCTGCCGGTGGTTTCCGGCGAGCGCGTGACCCGGACTCAGATCGGCCTTTACACGATTCCGATGGCGGTCGCGGCGATCGCGCCCTGGGCGCTCGGCCTGACCGGTGCAGTATATGGCCTCGTTGCCGCCATCGCCACGCTGGTGTTCGCAGCGCTCGCGCTTCAGGTGAGCCTCCGCACCACCGGCGCCAAGGACGCGATGCGCCCCGAGAAGCGGCTCTTCGCATGGTCGGTCCTCTATCTTTTCATCCTTTTCGGGGCAGTCGTGATCGACCGCTGGGTATTTGCATGAACCGGCCTGAAGACGCACCGCGCTCGAGCGTGCCGCCCTCGATATGGCAGAAGCCGACCGAGGCGGAGAATGACGCGATCCGCAAGCGCCAGCGCAGCCGCTCGATCGTGATGGCGCTGTTGCTGGGCGCGTTCGTCGTGCTGATGTTCGGCATCTCGATCGCCAAGATCAAGGGAGGGATGGCGCATTGACCCGCAAGACGCGCACCCTTGTCCTCCTCGTCCTCGGCGTGTGTTTCATGAGCGGCCTGGGCTGGGCGAGCGTGCCGCTCTACCGGGTCTTCTGCCAGGCGACCGGGTGGAACGGCACGACTCAGCGCGGCAAGGTCGCGCCGGGCGCGGTCGACCATCAGATACGGATTGCGTTCGATACCAATGTCGCGCCGAAAATGCCGTGGAAGTTCGTGCCCGAGAATCGATCGGACGTGGTCGCGATCGGCGCGCGCGACATGGCCTTTTTCGAGGCGACCAACACGAGCGACCACAGCATCACCGGTACGGCGACCTATAATGTGGCCCCCGCCGAGGCGGGCAAATATTTCACCAAGATCCAGTGCTTCTGCTTCACCCAGCAGACGCTGAAGCCGGGTGAGACGGCACGCATGCCGGTCATCTTCTTCGTCGATCCAAAGATCCTCGACGACCCCGATGCGGTGGACGTCAAGACGATCACCTTGAGCTACACTTTTTACCCTGTGGATTCCGCGAAAGCCGCAAGCTAGAGCGCATCTACAGCCTATTGAAACGGGGACCGAAATGGCCGGCGCCAAGAATCACGATTATCATATTCTCGCACCCGATATCTGGCCGTTCGTCGGCGCCTTTTCGGCGCTCGCGATGGCGGCCGGTGCCATCATGTGGATGCATGGCGGCCATGTCGGCCATCCCAATGGCGGCGGCATCCTGTTTTTCTTTGGGGTAGCCATGGTGCTCACCACCATGTTCAGCTGGTGGGCCAATGTAATCAGCGAAGCGCATCAGGGCTTCCACACTCCCGTCGTGCAGCTTCATCTGCGCTACGGGATGATCCTGTTCATCGCTTCCGAGGTGATGTTCTTCGTCGGCTGGTTCTGGGCGTTCTTCGATTTCTCGCTGTTCCCGGCGCCCGTCGCCTATGACATGGCGACTCACACGACGAGCCTGATCACCGATGCCGCCGCGGGCGCCGCGACCTGGCCGCCCAAGGGCATCGAAGTGCTCAATGCCTTCAAATTCCCGCTCCTCAACACCCTGATCCTGCTGACCTCGGGCACCACCGTCACCTGGGCGCATCACGCACTGATCCACGGCCAGCGCGGCGGCGAGAAGACCGGCCTCTGGGGCCTGCTCGGCGTCGGCAACCGCGACGGCGTGCTCAAGGGCCTGTGGCTGACGATCATCCTCGGCATCACCTTCAGCTCGATCCAGGCCTATGAATATGCCGGCGCACCCTTTCCCTTCCAGGGACTGAACTATGGCGCGTCCTTCTTCATGGCGACCGGCTTCCACGGCTTCCATGTCATCATCGGCACGATCTTCCTGACCGTCTGCCTGATCCGCGCCTATAAGGGCGACTTCACGCCGCGCCAGCATTTCGGCTTCGAGGCGGCTGCCTGGTACTGGCATTTCGTCGACGTGGTGTGGCTGTTCCTGTTCGTCTCCATCTATGTCTGGGGCGGCTGGGGCGCGCCGGTCCACGCGGGCTGACACCATGAAGACCGGCTGGGAACTGGCGCAGATCAATGTCGGGCGCATGGTTGCGCCCGCCACTGATCCGCAGGTCGCCGGTTTCTTCGCCGAGCTTGATCGGATCAACGCACTGGCCGATGCCAGCCCGGGCTTTGTGTGGCGCCTGGTCGGCGACGGCAACGACGCGACCGACCTGCAGCCGACGCCGGACCCGCTCGTGCTCGTCAACATGTCGGTCTGGGAAGATGCCGAGGCGCTGTTCGCCTTCGTCTATCGCACCGCCCACACGCCGGTAATGGCGCAGCGGCGTCAGTGGTTCGCGCCCATGGAGGGCGCGTATCAGGCGCTCTGGTGGATCGAAGCCGGAACGCTACCGACGGTCGAGGACGGCCTCGCCCGCCTCTGGCTGATCGATCGCTTCGGCCCGAGCGCGCGCGCCTTCACTTTCAAGTCGCGATTTCCGGCGCCCGGCCTTCCGGGTCTGCCGATCGACATGCAGCCCGATCCGTGGTGCGTTGGCCGAGCCTGAGCCCCGCCAGCACGGCCCGACGCCCGCTCAGGTGGCGCTGAAGGGACTGTGCCCGCGCTGCGGCGCGCAGACCCTGTTCACGGGACCGGTGAAATTTACCGATCGTTGCCGCGCCTGCGGGCTCGATTTTACGACCTTCAATGTCGGCGACGGACCGGCCGCATTCCTCACCTTCATCCTGGGCGGGCTTCTGGTGGGCCTGTCTCTGACGCTCGAGCTGACGATCGAGCCGCCGCTCTGGCTGTTGGCGATCATTCTCGTGCCGCTCGGCGTGGTGAGCGTCATCGGCGCGCTGCGGCTCGCAAAGGGCGTGCTGCTCGCGCTCGAATATCGCAATGCGGCGCGCGAGGGTCGGATTTCGGATCAATGAAATCTCTTCCCCCGACGAAACGCTTTCCGATCGTCGCGACCCTGGTGGTCGGGCTCGCCATCGCGGCGATGATCGCGCTCGGCTTCTGGCAGCTCCAGCGCAAGCACGAGAAAGAGGCGCTGCTCGCGCAATATGCAGCGAATCGCACCTTGCCGCCGATCGCCTTCCCCCGCATCCCGGTTGGCGAAAGCCTGTTGTTCCGCCGCGCCAGCGCCTTTTGCCTCGAGCCGGTCAGCTACAAGGTCGAAGGCGGGCGCAACGCGAAGGGGGGTGCCGGCTGGCGCCAGATCGCGCAATGCCGCACCGGCGCCGAGGGGCCCGGATTCGCGGTGCAGATCGGCGTCTCTTCCACGGTCGATGCGAAGCCCGGCTGGAAGGGCGGCGAGGTGAGCGGCTATATCACGCACGCGCCCGACCATCAGCCGCTGATCGCCGCGATCTTCTCGCATGCCCCAAAGATGCTGATGCTCGTCGCCGACAAGCCCGTGGCGGGGCTCGAGGCCAATCCCGAGGCTGACCTGTCGGCGGTGCCCAACAACCATCTCGCCTATGCGGTCCAGTGGTTCCTGTTCGCAGCGGTGGCGGCGATCATCTACGGGATTGCGCTGAGACGGCGACTGAAGCCCTGACCTGGCTCGATGACGTGCTTGTGACTTTGCCGCGCCGCGGTTAGGCGCGAAAGCCATGCGCTATATCAGCACCCGTGGGGCAGCCCCCGTCCTCGATTTCGAACAGGTCACCCTGGCCGGCCTCGGCAATGATGGCGGGCTTTATCTTCCCGAGGCCTGGCCGAGCCTGAGCGCCGAGGAGATAGGGGGCCTGCGCGGCCTTTCCTATGTCGACACCGCGGTTGCAGTGATGGCGCCCTTCGTCGAGGGCACGCTGACCCGCGAGGAGCTTCGGTCGCTCTGCGTCCAGGCCTATGGCCGCTTCGCTCATGCCGCCGTCACCCCATTGGTCCAGCTCGACCAGCGCCACTGGCTGCTCGAGCTCTTCCACGGCCCGACGCTTGCCTTCAAGGACGTCGCGCTTCAGCTGCTCGGCTTGCTGTTCGAGCGCTTCCTGGCCGGCACGGACAAGCACCTCACCGTCGTTGGCGCGACATCCGGCGATACCGGCTCGGCGGCGATCGACGCGCTGGCGGGGCGCTCGGGGGTCGATGTCTTCATGCTCCACCCGAAGGGCCGTGTGTCCGACGTGCAGCGGCGGCAGATGACGACGGTGCTCGCGCCCAACATCCATAATATCGCGATCGAGGGAAGTTTCGACGACGCCCAGGCGCTGGTGAAGGCGATGTTCAACGATCCCGGTTTTTCGGGGAAGTTCGCGCTGTCGGCGGTCAATTCGATCAACTGGGCGCGGCTGATGGCGCAGGTGGTCTATTATTTCTACGCTGCCGTCCGGCTCGGCGCCCCCGAGCGGCCGGTCGCCTTCTCGGTGCCGACCGGCAATTTCGGCGATGTCTTTGCCGGCTATGTCGCAGCGAAGATGGGGCTGCCGGTCGCGAAGCTGGTGGTCGCGACCAACGTCAACGATATTCTCCACCGCGCGCTCAGCGCGGGCGATTATTCGCAAGGGACGGTGGTGCCGACGCCGAGCCCGTCGATGGACATCCAGGTCTCGAGCAATTTCGAACGGCTGCTGTTCGATCTCGGCGGCCGCGACGGCGCCGCGACGGCGGAACAGATGCGCGGCTTCGAAGCGACCAGGGCAATGCGCCTTACCAACGCGCAACGCGAGGGCGCCTCACGCCTGTTTGCAAGCGACCGGATCGATCTCGACGACATGGCGCTCGCCATGCGCTGGGCGTGCGATGGCGCCGGGCAGGTGATCGACCCGCACACCGCGATCGGCCTCGCCGCGGCGCGCCGTGCCGACCTGCCGATGGATGTGCCGATCGTCACGCTCGCGACGGCGCATCCGGCGAAATTCGGCGATGCGGTGGAACGCGCGACGGGTGTACGGCCCGCGCTCCCGGCGCGGATCGGCGACCTGTTCGATCGCGAGGAGCGCTACGCGACGCTCCCCGGCACCTTCGAGGCGGTCACCGGCTATATCGCCGAGCGGGCGGTGGCGCGGCCGTGAACACCGGCCTGTTCTGATGGACGTTCAAACCCTTATCGGCGAGCCCTGGGCCGATTACGGCCTGGTCGACTCAGGGGGTGGCCGCAAGTTCGAACGCTATGGCCGCTTCCGCTTCATCCGGCCCGAGGGCCAGGCCTTGTGGAAGCCGGCAAGGGACGATTGGCGGGCGCATGCCGAATTCGTCCCGGGTTCCGACGAGGATGGCGGCGGCCGCTGGGAGTTCGCCGAACCGGTGCCGCGCGAAGGCTGGCCGCTGAAATGGGACGATGTGAGCTTCACCGCCCAGACGACGCCGTTCCGCCATCTCGGCTTCTTCCCCGACATGGCGCCGGTCTGGAGCTGGATGCGCGAGCGCGTTGCTGGGATGGAGGCGCCCGAATGCCTCAATCTGTTCGGCTATACCGGTGTCGGTACGCTCGCCATGGCGGCGAAGGGTGCGAAGATGGTCCATGTCGACGCCTCGAAGAAATCAGTCGAGGCAGCCCGCGCCAACGCCCAGCTCTCCGGCATGGCCGACAAGCCGATCCGCTGGATGACTGACGATGCGACCAAGTTCATCGCCCGCGAGGTGCGACGGGGGCGGCGCTATGACGGTATATTGCTCGATCCGCCCAAGTTCGGGCGGGGGCCAGAAGGCGAGGTGTGGCGGCTCGAGGAAGGGTTGCCCGGCCTGATCGCCGATTGCCGCAAGCTGCTCGATGGCGAGTCGCGCTTCCTGTTCCTGACCGTCTATGCGGTGCGGATGTCCGCGCTGGCGATCGGCGAGTTGCTCAACCAGGCGCTTGCGGATCTCGGCGGGAGGATCGAGGCGGGGGAACTGGCGGTGCGTGAAGAAGCACGCGGGCTGCTGCTCCCGACCGCAATCTGGGCGCGGTGGTCGCGCTGATCCCTCCCCTCCCGCAAGCGGGAGGGGGAGGAAGAAGGGTCACTCCATCCCCGCCCGCATCGCCGCGCCCGCAACGAAGGGCGCGCCCGCAATCAACACCAGGCTCACCGCAGCCAGCAACTTCACCGCGCCCATCCCGCCCTCGATCGATCCAGCCCCGAAGATCAGCAACGGCACCGCAAGCGGCAGCATCACCAGCCCGGCGACCGCCCCCGCGCCGCGCAGGCCCGACACCAGGGCCGAGGTCGCCACCGCCAGCGCGGCGAGCCCCGGCGTGCCGATCAGCAACCCGATTTCGACCCGCAGCAATATCGCGCCCGGCAGATCGAGCAGCCCCGCGGCGATCACCGCCGCCACCATCAGCGGCGGCCCGAAGGCGAGCCAGTGCGCGGCGATCTTCATGGCCGCCACGCTCGCCATGCTCAGCCCGCGCACGGCGAATTGATCGAGCACGCCGCTTTCGGCATCGGGCCCGATCAGCCGCTCGACCGGCATCAGCGCCGCAAGCAACGCCGCCGCCCAGATCACCCCGCCGCCGACCCGCGCCAGCAGCGCGGCATCGGGCCCGATCGCGAAGGGAAACAGGATGGCGACAAGCAGGAAGAAGGCCAGCGTATAGGTAACGCTCCCGCCCGCCCAGGCACGGCGCAGGTCGCGCGTGACAAGGGTGAGAAGCGGCCTCACGCCGCGCTCCCCAGCACGATCGACTGCGCGTCGGGCGCGTCGATCGGCAGATGCGTGGCAATCAGCACAGCCCCACCGGCGGCGCGGTGGCGCGCGATCAGCGCCTCGAGGGTGCGGACGCTGGCCTCGTCGAGCCCGTTTGCGGGTTCGTCGAGCAGCCAGACCGGCGCCTCGCTCGCCACAACCCGCGCAAAGGCGGCGCGGCGGCGCTGGCCGGTCGAGAGCAGGCGTACCGGTACATCGCCGAGTAAGGCGAGGCCGGTTGCGTCGAGCGCGCGGTAAACCCGGTCGCCGGGCGCGCCGCCAGCGTCGAGCGCCGCCCAGAAGCGGAGCGCGTCAGCCAGCCGCCGATCCGAATCGAGCGCACTGGCCTCGGCCATCAGCGCGCGTGTCGCCGATCCCTCGACACTGCCCGAAAGCGGCTTCAGCAGCCCCGCCGCGATCCGGATCAGGCTCGATTTGCCGATGCCGTTCGGCCCGGTCACCAGTGCCGCGCCGCCGGGCTCGATAGCGAAGGAGAGCGACTCGAACAGCACCCGCCCGCCGCGCGCGCACGCCAGGTTCCGGAACGCGAGGCTGCCGGTCACGATTCGCCCACTGCCTCTTCAAGCGCATGCATGTCCTCGTCCGAGAGGCCGAAATGATGGCCGACCTCATGGATCATCACATGCGCGACCAGCTCGTCGAGCCCGACCCCGGTCTCGATCCATTCTTCGAGGATGGCGCGGCGATAGAGATGGATACGATCCGGCAGCGCGCCCGATTCCATCGACGATTTTTCGCCTATCGGCCGGCCGTGATAGAGCCCGCTCAGGTCGAGCGGATGCTCGATGCCCAGCGCGTCGAGGGTTTCGTCATCGGCGAGGTCCTCGACAATCAGCACGACATCGCCGAGATGCGCGCGGAATTCGGGCGGCAGGCTGGCGAGCGTCGCGCGCGCGATCGCCTCGATCGTGTCGAGGCCGGGCGCGGTGCGTGGTTGATCGGGTGTCGCCATCGGCTATGCCATAAGGTGAAGGCGCATCGAGCGCTACAGGAGGCGCGGATGACGATCGAGCAGCTGAGCGACGAGGACCGGGCGGAGGCGCTCGATGCGCTCGACGAATGGGATTATGACGAGGCGCGCGACGCGATCACGCGCAAATTCCTGTTCGCGGATTTCAGCGAGGCCTTTGCCTTCATGACCCGCGTCGCGCTGCTCGCCGAGAAGGCTGACCATCATCCGGAATGGTCGAATGTGTGGAATAGGGTCGAGATCCTGCTGACCACGCATGATGCCGGCGGGCTCTCACGGCGCGACGTCGACATGGCCGAGGCGATCGACCTGCTGCTTGAGTGACGTGTTCCGCTCCGGGCATGCGCGAGGGGGAGCAAGCGGCTAGTCAGTAGGTGCAGCCATGCCCCGCCGCATCATCGTGCGCAGCTTGCCCGGCATCCAGCGCGCGGCAAAGGCCATACGGTGAGCGGTCTTGCCGACATAGGTGTGGACCTTGTCGCCATGCACCGCGGCCCAGGCGGCCTCGGCGACCTCCTCCACGGCGGTCAGCTCGAGCCCCGCTGCCGTCACTGTCTCGCGGATCGACTGATTCGATCCGCCCGCCGGTGCCTTCAGCAGCGGCGTATCGATGAAGCCCGGCACGATATCGCGCACCTTGATGCCGGCGCCATACCATTCGCCGTCGAGTCCCTCGGTCATCGCGCGGACCGCGAACTTGGTCATCGAATAGGGAACCAGGCCCGAGCAACCGTAGATTGCCGACGCCGACGCGGTGTTGAGCAGGTACGATCCCGGTGTCCGGGCGAGATAGGCATAGCCGATTCGCGCCCCATTCAGCACGCCCATCAGATTGATCGCGATCGTCCGGTC
This sequence comes from Sphingomonas oligophenolica, assembly GCF_039522915.1. Classification (NCBI taxonomy): domain Bacteria; kingdom Pseudomonadati; phylum Pseudomonadota; class Alphaproteobacteria; order Sphingomonadales; family Sphingomonadaceae; genus Sphingomonas; species Sphingomonas oligophenolica. The sequence continues at coordinate 31,228 of NZ_BAAAEH010000014.1, read as the reverse complement.
GATATCGTCGAAGCTTGCCTCGGCAAGCGGGCCGCCGGTGGCGATTCCGGCATTGTTGAACAACACGTCGAGCCGCCCGCCCGTCACGGCCGTGAACGTGTCGAGACTCGTGACCCAGGCGTCGCGGTCGCGGACGTCCATCACATAGGTGGTCGCCATGCCCGGCGGCAGCATTGCGGCGGTCTCGGCAAGGCCGGCTGCGTTGACGTCGGCCAGGCCGACGCGCCAGCCGCGCGCACCGAACAGCCTGGCGGTCGCCTGGCCGATCCCCGATCCGCCGCCGGTGATGAAGATCGCCCTCTGGCCTGTGTCGCCCATATCCGCCCCCTGTTCCTGTTTGACGCTATGCCTATCGTCCCGCACAACCAAAGGCGATGCCAGAATCGCACGCCCCGGGCCCCTCGGTCGCCTTTGCCGATGTGACGAAACGCTATCCGGGCGGTACGGTCGCCGTCGATACTGTCTCGCTGGAAATTGCCGGCGGCAGCTTCGTCGCGCTGGTCGGCGCGTCGGGATCGGGCAAGTCGACGCTGCTCAAGATGGTCAACCGGCTGGTCGAGCCGAGCGCCGGCACCGTCATGATCGCCGGCGAGGAAGTGACGAGGACCGAGCTGTCCCGGCTCCGCCGGGGAATCGGCTATGTCTTCCAGAATATCGGCCTGTTCCCGCACATGAGCGTCAGCGAGAATATCGGGCTCGGTCCGTGGCTCGCGGGCGAGAAGGATCGCGAGCCCCGCGTTGCCGAGCTGCTCGATCTGGTGGACCTGCCGCGCGACTTCGCCCTGCGGATGCCCGATGCGCTGTCGGGCGGCCAGCGCCAGCGCGTCGGTGTCGCGCGGGCGCTGGCGTGCCAGCCGGGGCTGATGCTGATGGACGAACCGTTCGGTGCGCTCGATCCGGTCACGCGCGATCAGCTCGGCGCGGCGATCCGTGCGCTGCACGATCGGCTCGGCCTGACCACGATCATGGTGACTCACGACATGGCCGAGGCGCTGCTGCTCGCTGACCGGGTGCTGGTGATGGCGGCGGGCCGGATCGTCGCCGATGCGACACCGAAAGCGTTGCTGGCGGGCGAGGGCGGCACCGAGGCGGATGCGCTGGTTGCCGTGCCGCGCGAGCAGGCGCGGCGGCTGCATGCGCTGGAGCAGGGGGCGTGACTGCCTTTCTCGATGCCTTTGCCCGCGTGCCGGATCTGCTTGCCGCGCATCTGCTGCTTGCCTTTTCGGCGCTGGCGCTCGGCCTGGTCATCAGCCTGCCGCTGGCGATCTGGTCAGCCCGCCATCCGGCGGTGGCGCGGATCGCGCTTGGCTTCGCCAGCCTTGTCCAGACCATCCCGTCGCTTGCCCTGCTCGCGCTTTTCTACCCGCTGCTCCTGTCGCTCTCGACGCTGGTCGGCGGCGGCATTCCGGCGCTCGGCTTCCTGCCCTCGCTGCTCGCGCTGACTCTCTATGCGCTGCTGCCGATCCTCAGGAACGGCGTCACCGGCCTCGCCGGCATCGATCCGGCGGTGATCGAGGCGGCTGACGGCATGGGGATGACGGCGTGGCAGAAGCTCCGCCTGGTCGAGGGGCCGCTGGTCGCGCCCGTATTGATGGCGGGCATCCGCACCGCCGCGGTCTGGACGATCGGCGCCGCGACGCTCTCGACCACGGTCGGCCAGCCGAGCCTCGGCGACATCATCTTCGCCGGCCTCCAGACCCAGAACTGGGCACTGGTGCTCGCCGGCTGCCTGAGCGCGGCGGCGCTCGCGCTCACGGTCGATGCGCTGCTCGGGGTGATCGAACGCGGCATCGCCACGCGGCACCGAGTCAGCGCCTGGATCGCGGCGGCCGTGCTCGCCGCGGGTGTGATCGTCGCGCTCGCGCCGATGTGGCCGCGTTCGGGCGAAACGGTCGTGATCGGCGCCAAGGGTTTCTCCGAGCAATATATCCTGGCGCGGGTGATCGGCCACCGGCTCGAAGCGGCGGGCTATCATGTCGAGTATCGCGAAGGGCTCGGTTCGGTCGTCGCTTTCGCCGCCGCCGCTTCCGGCAATATCGATGCCTATGTCGATTATTCGGGCACGATCTGGACCAACGAGATGAGGCGCACCGACACCCCGCCGCGGCCGGCGATCGTCCAGGGTGTCGGCGAGTGGGCGGCGCGCGAACATGGCGTGAGACTCATCGGCACGCTCGGCTTCGAGAACACCTATGCCTTCGCCATGCGCGGCGACGATGCCGCGCGCCGGCACGTGGCAAGCATTGCCGATCTGACCGCGATCGCCCCGCAGCTCAGGCTCGCCACCGATATCGAGTTTCTCGAACGGCCCGAATGGGCAGCGGTGAAGCGGGCTTACGGCCTCCAATTCCAGTCGGCCCACCCCTATCAGCCGACTTTCATGTACCGCGCGCTGACCGACGGCACCGCTGACGTGATCCCTGCTTTCTCCTCTGACGGGCGGATCGCTGCCGACAAGCTCACCGTGCTCGCCGACCCGAAGGGCGCGATTCCGGGCTATGACGCGATCCTGATGGTCTCGCCGCGGCGCGCGCACGATGCCCGCTTCCTGAAAGCGATCTCGCCGCTGGTCGGGCGCATTCCCGTCGAGGCGATGCGCGAGGCGAACTACATGGTCGATCGCGACGACGACAAGGTGTCGCCGGAAGTCGCGGCGCGGTGGCTGGAGAAGAAGCTCGGGTTATAGATCTCTTCGTCATGCCGGAACAAGCCTAGGATGACGGTAATATCTTGAAATAATACGATAATTTATTGGGGTGCCGCGCGTGAACCTGATCCGGCGATCAGGAATGGGTCGGTTCGATTCAATCCCGGGGGAGGGTGTGGAAGATGCGCGAGCGGGCGGGATGCCGTCCCGGTTCCGCCTGCTCTTTGACATGACCGTTTTATTCGATGGGCGGGCGGCCACTCCCACAGGCCCGCTGTTCCCCGCTGTTCCCCGCTGTTCCGCCGCTGTTCCGCCGCTGTTATCGTCGCTGTTCCCCCGCTGTTATGCCGCTGTTCCTGAATAACAGCGGGATGCTCAGTAAGATGTTGATAACGAATGGAGAAATTGAACGGAAACTCCAACATAACAGCGGCGAAAATAAAAAATCGCGGGGAACAGCGGGGAACAGCGGGAATCGGGATCGCGGCTGGGCTCGCGGTCGGGTCCACTCAGGGCCCGGCATAAGCAACCCGGAACCGGATTCCCTCAATCTGGCGATCCGGATTTCCCGCGAGGCGCTCCAAGGTCGCGCGCGATATCCTAGGCCCGCACCGCCGTTACGAAATAATCGAGCTTCAAATCGTCCGAAATCACGAAGCCCTTCGCCGGCGAGAAGCGCAACCCGCGCGTATCGATTACGGTCAACCCCGCCTCTTCGAGCAGCCCGCCGAGCTCCTCGGGCGTCAGGAACTTGTTCCAGTCATGCGTGCCTCTGGGGATTTGCCCGGTCCCCTCGCCGATCGTGATCATCGCGAGATGCGACAGCGCCGTGCGGTTGGGGGTGGAAAGCACCATCAGCCCGCCCTCGGCGAGCGCGCCCGCCAGGCCGGCGATGAAGGCTGCCGGATCGCTGACATGCTCGATCACCTCGAGACTCGTCACCAGATCGAAACGCTTGCTGCCCAGCCCCTCGATTCCGCCGGTGCGATAATCGATGGTCAGGCCCGATTGCAGCGCATGGGCATGGGCCGCCGCGATATTCTCCGCCGCTGCGTCGATTCCCGTCACCGCAGCGCCGAGCCGGGCGAGTGGCTCGCACAGCAATCCGGCGCCGCATCCGACATCGAGTGCTGTCTTGCCGGCAAGCGGGGTGAAGCCCGCCGCGTCCAGCCCCCAATGCCGGTCGATCGCCTCGCGGAGATAGCCGAGCCGCGCCGGGTTGAGGCGGTGGAGCATCGCCGAGGAACCCCTGGGGTCCCACCAATCGGCGGCCAGTGCGCCGAAATGCGCGGCCTCGGCCGGGTTGATCGTCGTTACGGGGGCGCTTGTCCCCGCGGCGGATGCCGCAATTGTCTGCGCGGCGGATGCCGCAATGCTTGCTATGCCCATTGCGCCTTCCTATCAGGGCGCCCCGCCCACCCCAAGGATTTCCAGCACCCTCATGGCCCGTATCGTGATGAAGTTCGGCGGCACGTCGATGGCCGGGATCGAGCGGATCCGGAGCGTCGCCGCGCGCATCAAGCGCGAGGTCGAGGCCGGCAACCAGGTCGCCGTCGTCGTTTCGGCGATGGCCGGCGAGACTGACCGGCTCGTCAATTTCTGCCGCGAGGCGAGCTCGCTCTACGATCCGCACGAATATGACGTCGTCGTCTCGGCCGGCGAACAGATCACCAGCGGCCTGCTCGCGATCGCGCTCCAGGCGGTCGGCGTGCCGGCGCGGAGCTGGCTCGGCTGGCAATTGCCGATCCGCACCTCGGACGGGCACGGCTCGGCGCGCATCGCCGAGATCGACACCACCGCGCTCAACAAGTCGCTGGCGCAGGGCGAGGTTGCGGTCATCCCGGGCTTCCAGGGCCTCGCGGCGGGCGAGCGGGTAACCACGCTCGGCCGCGGCGGCTCGGATACGTCGGCGGTGGCGATGGCGGCGGCGATGAAGGCCGATCGCTGCGACATCTATACCGATGTCGACGGCGTCTATACGACCGACCCGCGCATCGTGCCGCGCGCGCGCAAGCTGAAGCGCGTCACCTATGAGGAAATGCTCGAGCTCGCGAGCGTCGGGGCCAAGGTGCTCCAGACGCGCTCGGTAGGGCTCGCGATGAAGGAAAAGGTCCGCGTCCAGGTGCTGTCGTCGTTCACTGACGACGACGCGCCGATGGCGGACACATTGCCCGGTACGATGATCGTGGGCGAAGAGGAGATCGACGATATGGAACGCCAGCTCATCACCGGCATCGCGCACGACAAGAACGAAGCCAAGATCACGCTCACGTCGGTCCCCGACCGTCCCGGCGCGGTGGCCTCGATCTTCACGCCGCTGGCGGATGCGAACATCAACGTCGACATGATCGTGCAGAACGTCGCGCACTCGACCGGATCGACCGACGTGACCTTCACCGTGCCCTCGGCCGATCTGGCACGGTCGCTCGAAGTGCTCGGCAATGCGAAGGGCGATATCGGCTATGTCGAACTGGTCCATGATACCCGCGTCGCGAAGATCTCGATCGTCGGGGTCGGCATGCGCAGCCATGCCGGCGTCGCCGCGACCATGTTCAAGACGCTCGGCGAGCGCGGCATCAATATCCAGGCGATCACCACCTCGGAGATCAAGGTCTCGGTGCTGATCGAGGAAGATTATACCGAGCTCGCGGTGCGCGTGCTGCACACCGCTTATGGGCTCGACGCGGAGGACGCTGCGTGAGCGTTGGCGAGGAGCGCCTCGCCCGCCGGATGGCACGAGGCGTTGAATTCCTGGGTTCGGAGGTCGCGATTCTGTGCGGCGCCATGTCCTGGGTCAGCGAGCGCCATCTCGTCTCGGCGATGTCGAATGCGGGCGGTTTCGGCCTGATCGCCTGCGGGGCGATGACCCCCGAGCTGCTCGATGCCGAGATCGCGGGGACAAAGGCGCTCACCGACAAGCCGTTCGGCGTGAACCTCATCACCATGCATCCCGGGCTGTTCGATCTGATCGAGGTCTGCAACAGGCACGGCGTCGGCCATGTCGTGCTCGCGGGCGGCCTGCCGCCGACCGGTTCGATCGATGCGATCAAGGCGAACGGCGCGAAGCTGATCTGCTTCGCGCCCGCGCTGTCGCTTGCGAAGAAGCTGATCCGTTCGGGCGTCGACGCGCTGGTCGTCGAGGGCATGGAGGCCGGCGGCCATATCGGTCCGGTCTCGACCAGCGTGCTCGCGCAGGAGATCCTTCCCGAAGTGTCCGAGCAGGTGCCGGTGTTCGTGGCCGGCGGCATCGGCCGGGGCGAAGCGATCGCCGCCTATCTCGACATGGGTGCGGCGGGCGTCCAGCTCGGCACGCGCTTCGTCTGCGCGACCGAATCGATCGCGCACGCCAATTTCAAGAAGGCGTTCCTGCGTGCTTCGGCCCGTGACGCGGTGGCGAGCGTCCAGATCGATCCGCGCCTGCCGGTCATTCCGGTCCGCGCGCTCAAGAACGCCGGCGGCGAGCTGTTTACCGCCAAGCAGCGCGAAGTCGCGCAGCTGCTCGACGAGGGCAAGATCGAGATGCTGGAGGCCCAGCTCCAGATCGAGCATTATTGGGCGGGCGCGCTCCGCCGTGCTGTGATCGAGGGCGATGTCGAGCATGGCAGCCTGATGGCTGGCCAGTCGGTCGGCATGGTGACGAAGGAAGAGCCGGTCGCCGAGATCATCGCGACGCTGATGGCCGAAGCCGCGCACGCGCTGGAGAAGCGGGCGGCCTGAGATGGAGCGCGCCGGCCTGCCGATCCTCGCCTTTCCGGATGCGGCGGCCTGGGAGGCATGGCTTGCCGCGCAGCCCCGCACCTCGGCGGGCGTCTGGCTCAAGCTCGCCAAGGCAAAGGCGGGTACGCCTTCAGTCTCGAAGGCCGAAGCGATCGACGGCGCGCTGTGCCATGGCTGGATCGACGGCCAGCTGAACCCGTATGACGCGCATTGGTGGCTGATCCGCTTCACGCCCCGCAAGGCGCAGAGCAAATGGTCCGAGAAGAACCGCGTCCGTGCCGGCGAGCTGATCGCGGCCGGGCGGATGGCGGCGGCGGGGCAATGCGAGATCGAGTCGGCCAAGGCGGACGGCCGCTGGGACGCCGCCTATGCCCCGCAAAGCACCGCCGCGCTGCCCGATGATCTGGCGGCCGCGCTCGAGACGGAGCCCGGCGCGCGCGCCTTTTTCGACAGCCTCGATTCAGCCAATCGCTACGCCATCCTCTACCGAGTCCATGAAGCGAAGAAGCCCGAGACCCGCGCCGCGCGGATCGCGAAATTCACAGGCATGTGCGCGCGCGGGGAGAAGGTGCACGCTACGCCGCGACCTGCAAAAGGAAGCCGGTAACTGCCTCCGGCTCGGTGATCATCAGGTCATGGCCGGTGTCGATCTCGAAATTGCGGTTTCCCTCCAGCTGCCGGGCGCGAGCGTCGTCGGGGCTACTGGCCAGCGAGGCGGTGCAGTTGATGTTGGTCCGCTTCAGCCGCGCCGCGGCGTCGCCATTGAGGAGGGCGAGCGGCTGCGCAAAGCATTTCCACGGATGCGGGGTCAGCTTGCTTTCCGTCCAGGCAGCATCATCGGGATCAGTGATGCCGAAGAACTGCGCCATGCCCGGAAAGGGCCACATGACGAGTTCCACCCCATTGACGACCCGCACGCCCGCGTAAGTCGGTTCCATCTGCTGCGGGGCGAGCGTGGCCAGCGATTCGCCGTCACGCGGATGCGCTGCGTCGAGATAGACCAGCTCCGCGATCCGATCCGAAGCGCGATCAGCCACCCCGGTGATCACCATGCCGCCATAGCTATGGCCGACCAGAATGACATTCTCGAGATCCTCGAAGCGGAGCAGGTTGACGATATCGGCGATGTGCGTTTCCAGATCGGTCTCCGGGGTGCAGAGGTGCGATCGCTCGGCGAGTCCGGTCAAGGTCGGCGTGAAGACCTCATGCCCCGCGTCGCGCAGCAACCGGGCCACTTTCCGGTAACACCAGCCGCCATGCCCGCCGCCATGAACCAGCACGAACGTCGCCATTGCCGTCTCCTTTGATTCTGGCGTTATACACCTTGGGAGTGCCGAGATATGGAATACTGTATTCCGAAACGCAATGGATCCTGTAGCTGATGGACGACGCCCGCGTTCGTCGCAGCCGCGCGAATCTTCGCCGGGCCTTTGTCGATCTCCTGACCGCCAAACCCCTGGAGCAGATCACGATCCGGGATATCGCGGCATTGGCAGGTGTCGGCTACACCACTTATTTCCGGCACTATCCGAACAAGGAGGCCCTGCTCGACGAGGTGATCGCCGAGGAAATCGGCAGCCTCGTCGCGTACACCGTGCCAGTGTACGATAGTGCTGACTCGCTCGCAGCCTGTGTGACTCTCTGCACTTATGTCGACCAGCACCGGCCGCTATGGACTACGCTGCTGACCGGCGGGGCGGCCGGCGCCGTCAAGGAGGAGCTGCTGCGCCAGGGTCGCGAGGTTTCAGCACCGCGCGCCGGCGAGAACGGGCTCCCGGCTGAGCTCGGCATTGCCCTGGCGATTGCGGTGACCATCGAATTGATGTCCTGGTGGCTGCGCCAGCCTTGCCCCTGGCCGATCGAGAAGGTCGCCGAGGTCCTCAACGAGGCCGGCATCAAGCCGGCCATGTCGGCGCCGGTGCGTCCGTGATCAGCCCAGGAAATGGACTGCCATCGCCGCGGCGCCGCCGAAGACGACAGCGATCATGATCGACAGGATGCCAGCGACCATCGATCCCGAGCGGCGCTGCCGGAAACTGCTCCGCTTCCCGTGCTTGCCGAGCTTGAGTTCGACCAGTCCCGCCAGCCCGCCGCCGGCGCCCGTGCAGACCAGCGTGATGAGCGCGCCGGACGGCGTCTGCAGCGCGATCGCGATCGGCAGGACCACGCCGAGTGGCGCGGCCATGGCGAGGGCGGCCATCAGCTTGACGAAATCCACCTCGGACTTGGCGACCGGGGAGACGGCAAGCAGATCGGGCGTATCCTCGGCCGAGACGGTCAGCCAGGCGAAGCTGCCGACCAGCTGGCTCGCGATCAGCACGCTGGCAAAGGCGAGCCCGGGCGCGAGCGGTATCTGATCACCGCCGCCAAAGGCGACGAACAGAAGCGGCGTGAGATAGACGAGCCGCAGCACGATCTGGAAGGCGAGCGCCGGGTCGCGCGCCAGCAGGCGCCATTCCTTGGCGAAGATCGACCGGAACAGGCTGGCGTGGAACAGCCGCGCGATCCTCCGCCCCGTCGGCCGCGCTCGCGAAAGCCTGGCGCCGCCGTCCTGATAGCCGGTGAGGAACAGCCGCTGCAGCGTCACGCCCGCGAGGATGAACAGTAGCAGGCCCGCCCCGAACATCGTCACGATGGCGAGCGGATCGCCAAAAGCGGCGCGGCCCGGCAGGGCGCTCACGCCGCTCTCGCCGAAGCCGTTGGCGCGCAGGCGTTCGAACAACACCGCGACGCTCGATTCGCGCCGGCCGCTATGCGATGCGATCTGCTGGGTCAGGAACAGCGCGCCGCCGAGCAGGGCCGCTGCGACCTGGCCGACGGTACGGGCGGCGCGGGGCCCGACAAGCGTCGCCAGCGCAAGCGTGATCGCAACGCCGATCGCTGCGGCGGCCAGCGCCAGCGCGGCGAGCAGCGCGACGACGCCGAACAGCCGCGGATGGCCCAGTGCGGCGATCGGCACGACGATCGTCAGCAGCAGCACGGCATAGGTCAGCACGATCGTGCCGGCGATGCCGAGCAGCTTGGCGAGCAGCACCGTCCGCCCTTCGATCGGTGCGGTGAAGAGCAAGGCGAGATCGCCCGTCTCGTACAGCGTGCGCTGGCTGCCGATCATTGCCTGGGCGGTCATGAAGCTGAAGACGGCGATGCTGCCGGCCAGCACGCCCGCGCGCAGGCCAGGAATATCGGGGATCGGGTGGTCGCGGAGAATCCAGCCGAGGAAACAGCCAAGCGCGAACCACCCGAGGATCAGCGCATAGCCGATCCAGCGCGTGGCGCCGCGCCGCGACCGGGTGCGCCAGGCAAGCCGGATTTCGTGCAGCGCAAGCCAGGCGAACGAGCCCGGCGCCGGCCTGACGCCGAGTCTCAAGCGCCGCTCGTCAGGCGGATGAAGATGTCCTCGAGCGTCATCCCCTCGCTGCCGGCGCGCCCGCGAAGCTCCTCGAGCGTGCCTTCCTCGAGCAGCTTGCCGCCGGCGATGATGCCGATCCGGTCAGCCATCCGCTCGGCGACTTCGAGGATGTGAGTCGTGACGATCACAGTCTTGCCGGCATCGACCTGAGCGCGCAGCGCATCCTTCACCGAGCGGGCCATGTTGGCGTCGAGGCCGGTCAGCGGTTCGTCGAGGATGAGGAGCCTGGGATCGTGGATCAGCGCGCCGGCCAGCGCGACCTTCTGCTTCATGCCGCGCGAAAAGCCCTCGCACCGCGTGTCGCGCTCCTCCCACAGATCGAGCCAGTGGAGCAGCCTTTCAGCCTCCTCGGCTGCGCTCCTCGGGTCCATCCGCCACAACCCGGCGACGAAGGCGAGATATTCGCTCGGGCTGAGCTTGTCGTAGAGCATCGGCTCGTCGGGCAGCCAGGCAGTGATCGCCTTGGCCTCCAGCGGATGCCGCCGGGCGTCGATCCCGAAAATCTCGATGCTGCCGGTGTCGGGGCGGGTAAGCCCGGTCACCATCCTGAGCGTGGTCGTCTTGCCGGCGCCGTTGGGGCCGAGCAGGGCGTAGAGCTGGCCGGCTGCGATTTCGAGGTCGAGCCCCGCGATCACCGGCTTGTCGAAACTCTTGGCAAGGCCGCGGATGCGCAGGGCGGATTCGGTCATGGAGCGGGACAATAAGCCGTGCTCAGCCTTCGTCCACCCGGAACAATTGCTCGACCGAACGGCCAAGCGCGGCCGCAAGCTTCAGGGCGAGGATCGTCGACGGGACGAACACGCCATTCTCGACAGTGTTGATCGTCTTGCGGCTGACGCCCACCCGGTCAGCGAGCTCGGCCTGGGTCAGCTCGAGCCGGGCGCGCTCGTCCTTCAGGCTGTTGAGTAGCCGTTCAGCCATTTTTCAGCGCCTTGCGCTCGAGCGTGCCGAACCGAAGCAGCGCGAGCGCAATGCCGAAGGTGATGATCAGCCGTGCACCCTCCCGCGCCGTGATCGGCTCGTAGAAGCTCAGGCCATAGACGAGCGCGGCAGTGGCGATCGTGCCCCAGAAGCCGAGCGCCATCGCGCGCCTGCGATGATCGATCGTCGTCTCGTCGTTGAGCAGCGCACGCATGCGCCGCCCGCGCCACAGGCCGCCGCCGACCGAGAGGAAGAGCAGCAACGCCGCCGCCCAGACGATCCATGCGGCAAGATGGAGTGTTTGCGGCCGGTTGAGCGGCAGGTCGTCGGGAAAGCTCCCGATCTGCGCGGCGACGAACACGAGCGCCATCACCGTCGCGGCGCGGGCGCGGCCCCAGGCGATACGGTCGGCAAGATCGGCGTGACTGGCCATGATGCAGCTCCTCGATCCGAAGAATGGATATGGGTCGTCACTGGTCCTGGTGGCGATAGGCACTGCGTTCGAGCTTGCCGAACCAGAACAAGGCGGCGGCGATGCCGAAGGTGATGATGATGCGCGATGCGTCCTGACCCTGGAACGGCTTGTAGCGGTCGACCACGAAGGTCAGCGCCGCCGTTCCCATCGCAACCCAGAATCCGACCGCCAGGCTGCGCTGACGATTGTCGCGGGTGACGTCGTCGTTCATCAGCTTGCGCACGCCGAGCGGCTGGAACCAGCCGCCGCCGCCTGCCAGGACGATCAGCAGCATCGCCCCCCAGGCGACCCAGCCGATCATCCGGACATGGTCGACCAGCCGCTGCTCGCTCGTGCTCGCGGCCAGTGTGGCGACGAACACCGCCGCTGATGCAATGACGATCCGTGCGCGGCGGCGGCCGGCGCGCTCGGCCATGTCGATGTCGCAGGTCATGTCATTTTCCCCGAGTCGTGTAACCTATAGGTTTCATGTAACCCACAGGTTACTTTGGCGTCAAGTAGTGTCGCGCGAGGGGCGAACGGGGTTTCTTCGCGGGGATCGCTCCGGTAGGAGACCGGGCATGGTGCAGGCGCAAATGGATCAGCCGGTCGAAGGCCGCTTCGACGGGAAAGAGCATCGATTCCCGGTGCGGGTCTATTTCGAGGACACCGATCTGTCGGGGGTCGTCTATCACGCCAATTATCTGCGCTACATGGAGCGCGCCCGGTCGGACATGCTGCGGCTCGCCGGGATCGACCAGCGCGCCGTCCATGAGGCGGGCGGGGGCGCTTATGCGGTCAGCAGCCTCGCGATCCGCTACCGCCGTCCGGCACGGCTCGACGACGCGCTGGTGGTGGTGACCAGATTGACACAGGTGCGCGCCGCGTCGGTCGATATTCAGCAGAGAGTCATGCGCGGGGCTGAGATACTAAGCGACGCAGATGTGACGGCGGCGTTGGTGGGAGCATCGGGCCGCCCAAAGCGGCAGCCGCCGGAATGGATCGAGGCGTTCAGGCGCCTGGTGGATCAAGGGGACGACGATTCGTGACTGACCTTGTCTTGAATACCAATGCAGCGACGATGTCGCCATTTGTGACCCATATCGTCGTGTTGGTGGTCATGGGCGGGTTGCTGCTCGCCAGCGTCTGGAGCTGGGCGATCATCGTCAGCTTCTGGTACCGGATCGGGCGGACGCGGAGCAGGATCGACCGGTTCGAGCGCGATTTCTGGAAGGCCGAGGATATCGACGCCTTTCACCGGATCGAGGGCGAAAGCGATCTGCCGGTCGCCAGGGTGTTTTCGGCAGGCGTCAGGGAATGGCGCCGGTCGACCGCCGCCGGCACGGTCGATCGCGAAGGAACGCGCGAGCGGCTCGCGACGGCGATGGGCTCCGCGGTCGCCAACGAGATCGACAAGCTCTCGGATCGTCTCAACATCCTCGCGACGATCGGCTCGGTCGCGCCCTTTGTCGGGCTGTTCGGCACCGTGCTCGGCATCATGGGCAGCTTTTCCGGCATCGCCAGCGCGCAGAACACCTCGCTCGCCGTCGTGGCGCCGGGCATTTCCGAGGCCCTGTTCGCAACCGCGATCGGCCTGTTCGCCGCCATTCCGGCGGTCATCGCGTACAACCGCTTCGGCCACGGCATCAACAAGATCGAGGCGCGGCTCAACCGCTTTGCCGACGGCTTCCATGCAACGCTCAGCCGCCAGCTCGAAACGGACGTGAGGAAGCTCTGATGGCGATGCAGCTCCCCTCGCAGCGCGGCCGCGGCCGGCGGGCGCCGATGGCGGACATCAACGTCACGCCGCTGGTCGACGTCATGCTGGTGCTGCTGATCATCTTCATGGTCACGGCGCCGCTGCTCACTGCCGGCGTCCCGGTCAATCTGCCCGACAGCCGCGCGAAGGCGCTCGACCAGGACCAGCAGCCGGTCCAGATCACGATCGAGGCAGGCGGCAAGATCTTCGTCGACAAGGATGAGGTGACCGAGACGATCCTGCCCGATGTCCTCCAGCAGATCGTCGCAAAAGCCGGAAACGGGGCTGACGGGGCCAAGCCGCCTCAGGTTTTCCTGCGCGCCGACAAGAGTCTCGATTATGGTCGGGTGATGCGGGTGATGGGCGAGCTCAATCGTGCCGGGCTCAACCGTGTGGCCCTGGTAACGATCGGCGACGAGAGCAAGTGACCGGACGGGCGGCCTGATGCAGCGATCCGAAATGGCTGGGCTCGGCGTGGCCTTGCTCGGCCACGGCCTGTTGTTCGCGCTCCTGTCGCTGAGCTTCTGCTCGTCGCCCAAGATCGAGCCGCCAAAGGCCAAGCCGATCGAGGTATCGCTGGTCGATGATGTCGGCCTGACCGCGACGGCACCGCAATCGACTGAAGCGCCGTCGGAATCCAAGGCGCCCGAGCAGGGCCCGCCGGAGGAGGCTGCCGCCGCGGCGAAGCAGCCGGCCGAGCCCGACCCGACGCCGCCCACGCCCCAGCCCGAAGCAGCGCCGCCACCCAAGCCGGCCCCTATCGCGAAACCGCTCCCGAAAAAGCCGGTCGCGCCGTCGCCTGACAAGGCGAAGACTGAGACCAAACGTGCCGCCGCGCCGGCGAGCACCGCAGCCACGACCCGGGGGACCGGCAGCAGCGCGACGTCGAGCAAGAACCACCAGCGTGGATTCAATATCGACGATATCCTGAACGACGGTCTCGGCACCAGGCCATCCCAGTCGAAATCAAAGGCGCCGCCGGCTGCCGTGATGAACGCGAAGGCAATGGCCGACATCCAGTCCGCGATCGCGCGGCAGATCCAGCCCTGCGCCGATCGTCAGGTCATTCCCGGGCCGGGCGCCAACCAGATCTCGGTCAAGCTCAACCTGCGGCTCAATCGCGACGGCACGCTTTCGGCGACGCCGAAAATGGTCGGCAGCCCGAGCGGGGTGGATGAAGACAATGGACGCTATGTCCAGCGTGTGGTTGATCTCGGCGTCGCCGCGTTCAAGGGCTGTTCACCGCTCAAATTGCCAGACGAATATTATCAGACCGCCTTGGGCGGCTGGAACAACATCAACTTCACTTGGCAATTGAAGCATTAAGCGAGGCACGCATGACCCTTCGATATTCGCTCGCATTGTCCTGGCTGGTCGCGCTTGCCGCCCTTGCCGTGCCGGTTTCGGCGCAGGCGCAGTCAGCGCCGGTCGCGGCGCAAACGCCGCGCGCGCCGGACCAGCAGCAGCAACCGCCGGCGACCGGCGATCAGACGCCGCCACCGCTCGAGGTGTCGGTGACGGGCGGCACGTCGGCGCCGCTCGGGATTGCGATCCCGGTGATGCCGACCGCGTCGGCGGTGAACACGCCGGCGGGGCGTACTGACGAGCTCGGCCGGCAGCTCGCCCAGATCGTCACCAACGACCTCAAGGGCTCCGGGCTGTTCAACCCGGTCGGTCCGGGGGCGCTCAAGAGCGTCCCTTATGGCGAGGTGACCGCGCCGACCTTCGATTTCTGGAGCGGCGCCGGGGCGCAGACACTGGTCCAGGGCTTTGTGCGCGCCAATGGCGACGGCACGCTGACCGTCGGCTGCTATCTCTACGACATCTTCGCCCGGAGCGAGTTGACCCGGCAGGGCTTTGTCGTCTCGCCTTCCGACTGGCGCCGCGCGGGGCATAAATGCGCCGACATGGTCTATACGAGGCTGACCGGCGAAGGCCCCTATTTCGACAGCCGGATCGTCTATATCTCGGAGACGGGCCCCAAGGCGCACCGCCTGAAACGGCTGGCGATCATGGATCAGGACGGCGCGAATCACCGCTTCCTGACCAATGGCCAGTCGATCGTGCTGACCCCGCGTTTCTCGCCGGACCAGAAATCGATCGTCTATATGAGCTACCTGAATGATCGCCCGGCGATCTATCTGTACGATATCGGGACAGCCCGGCAGCATCTCGTGGTCAATAATCCGAGCCTCACCTTCGCGCCGCGCTTCTCGCCCGACGGGCGCTGGATCCTGTTCTCGATGGCGGTCGCCGGTAATACCAACCTCTACCGCGTCGAGACGGCCGGCGGCTCGCCGCAGCGGCTGACCAACAGCCCGGGGATCGATACCGGCGGCAGCTATTCGCCCGACGGCACCCGGATCGCGTTCGAGAGCGATCGCTCGGGAACGCAGCAAATCTATGTGATGGGGGCCGACGGATCGAACCCGCAACGCATCAGCTTCGGTAACGGTCGCTATGCAACGCCTGCGTGGAGCCCGCGCGGCGACCTGATTGCCTTCACCAAGATTGCCGGCGGTTTCCGCATCGGCGTGATGAGCCCGACCGGCGGCAATGAGCGCCTGCTGACAGATAGCTGGCAGGACGAGCAGCCGAGCTGGTCGCCCAATGGCCGCGTTCTGGTGTTCTTCCGGTCGCATCAGGGGGGCGCCGGAAACGCCGATCTCTGGTCGGTCGATCTGACCGGGGTCAATGAGCGCAGGCTCGCGACCCCCCTCGACGGATCCGATCCGGCATGGGGGCCGTTACGCCCCTAGGGTCGATTCCAGCCATTTCGGCTCAAGATTGACTCTCGTTAACCAAACGACGATGCCCCGAGGCGTCGAATGTTGAAGCGCAACCGAAACGACCCTTGATCGAAGGAGACGCCCTATGGCCAGACTGACGACAACGCTCATCGTCGCCGCCGCGCTAGCCGCGACCGCCGGATGCAGCCCCAAGCCGAAATATATCCCGCCGGCGCCGAGCGATCACGGCCCGGTCACCGAAGACAAGGTGGTTCCCGGTTCGCGTGCCGATTTCGAACGCTCGGTGACGAGCAACACGATCCATTTCGCCTACGACAAATATGATATCGATCCCGAAGCGCGCGCGATCCTGGACAGCCAGGCGGCGTGGCTCGCGCACTGGCCGAACGTTCCGGTCAGCCTCGAGGGGCATTGCGACGAGCGCGGCACCCGCGAATATAACCTCGCGCTCGGCGATCGCCGCGCCAATGCAGCGAAGAATTATCTCGCGTCGCGCGGCATCAACCCGGCGCGCATCTCGACGATCAGCTATGGCAAGGAACGCCCGATCGCGCTCGGCTCGGACGAGGCGAGCTGGGCCCAGAACCGCCGTGCGGTGACGATTGTCCTGAATTGAAGCCCCCGGCTCGGGCCGGGACCAAGCAAGAAAAGCGCCGCCCCGATCGCGAGATTTGGGCGGCGCTTTTGCGCGGATTCGATTCCCCTTGCGCCGAAGCAAATCCCGATATAAAAGTGATATCACATTAACGGGAGGATCCCATGTCGGATTCGGTTGCCAGGAATACCGCGCTCACGCTGTCGAGCGAACGTACGGCCGCCACGTCGAGCGGCTATATCATGCTGTTGATCATGCTGCTTGCGCTTGTCGCGGGCATCTTCGGCGCGAGCCTGATGCGGAACGATCCAGCGCTCGGCGGCACGATCATGGCCGCCGCGACGGTCACCTTCTCCTTCATCTTGTGCGGCTTCTACATGCTGCAGCCCAATCAGGCGGTGGCGATCACCCTGTTCGGATCCTATCAGGGCACGGATCGCAACACCGGCCTGCGCTGGTTGCTGCCATGGCTCGGGCGCAAGAAGGTCTCGCTTCGTGCCAACAACATGATTTCCGAGCGGCTCAAGGTGAATGATCTGCGCGGCAACCCGATCGAGATCGCGGCGCAGGTGGTGTGGCGCGTGACCGACACCGCCCAGGCCCTGTTCGATATCGACGACTACAAGTCCTTCGTCATCGTCCAGATCGAGGCGGCGGTGCGCACCATCGGCGCGCGTTATCCCTATGATGATTTCGAGCATCAGGAGGTCACGCTGCGCGGCAATCACGATCAGGTCAGCGCCGAGCTGCGCACCGAGCTGATCGCCCGGCTGGTCGTCGCGGGCATCACCGTCGACGAGTGCGGCTTCACCCATCTCGCCTATGCGCAGGAGATTGCCGGCGCGATGCTGCGCCGCCAGCAGGCCCAGGCGGTGGTCGCAGCCCGCAAGACCCTGGTCGAGGGTGCGGTCGGCATGGTCGAGATGGCGCTGGAAATGCTGTCCGAGAAGAATGTCGTCCATCTCGACGACGAGCGCCGCGCCGCGATGGTCTCGAACCTGATGGTCGTGCTGTGCGGCGAGCGCGATACCCAGCCCGTCGTGAACGCCGGCAGCCTGTACCAATAAGGCCGGCAGCGTTGAGTGCTCCTCCCAAAAAGGCGTTCCCGCTCCGTCTCGATCCCGCGCTCTACGCGGCGATCGAGCGCACGGCGGCCGCCGATCTCAGGAGCGTCAACGCCCAGCTCGAATGCCTGCTGCGCGAGGCGCTGGCCAGGCGCGGGGTGAAACTCGAAGCGCCGGTGCGGGCCAAGCGCGGCCGGCCGGCAAAGACCGGAGACACGTAAATGATCGGCATCTTCACGACGCGGGGCCGCCTGCCCTGGCTCATCGCCTTATCGGTTACGCTGCTCGGTATCGGCCTTGGGCTGCTGCTGCGTCTGACTGAAGGACTTTGAAATGACGTTCGACGATGTGAAGCGCGCCTTGCATATTCGGGAGGGCTATTGGTTCGCCCCCAAGCTGTTCGGCCTGGGCGCGACGCCGGTCACATGGCAGGGCTGGGCACTGACCTTCGGCCTGGCGGCGGCGCTCCTGCTCGATACGCGCTATGTCGCCGGCATCGTACCAAAGCTTGTCATCGGCCTGGCGCTCACCGCGGCGTTCATGACGATCGCCGCGCGCAAGACCGATGGCGGCTGGCACTGGCGCTGGGGATCTCGCGGCTAATCCTCCCCCTGGCGGGCAGGGCTATCGCATATGGCTTCTGGACCAGGGGCGGACGGGGAACAGACCGGAATCGCTCGACGAACAAATGGGCCGATGTTCTCCGTCTGTCTTCCATATGCGATAGCCCTGCCCTGGCGGGGGAGGATCGAGGAAATGTCATCTTATTTCATAAGTTTGCAGCGCAGCGACGATACTCGCGCACTACCTTCTTCAGTGGCCCTCCGCCGCAGCGCCAACGGGCTTGATCCTGAACCACAAAGCATAGAGCGCGGGGAGGAAGGCGAGCGTCAACACGGTTCCGCCGATGGTGCCACCGATGAGCGTGAAAGCGAGTGATCCCCAGAAGACGGAGAAGGTGAGGGGGATGAACGCGAACACGGCGGCCAGCGCGGTCAGGATAACCGGTCGTGCGCGCTGTACGGTGGCCTCGACGAGCGCGCGATGGGGATCCATCCCGTCAGCTTCGTTCGAATGGATCTGGCCGATCAGGATCAACGTGTTGCGCATGATGATCCCCGCCAGCCCGATCATCCCGAGGATCGCGTTGAAGCCGAATGGCTGGTCGAACAGGAGCAGAGTCGGCACCACGCCGACCAATGCGAGTGGCGCGGTGAGCAGAACCATCGCCATCGCCGTCATCGAGCGGACCTGGAAGATGATCACCACCATCATCAGGATCAGCATGACAGGGAAGACAGCGGCCAAAGCCTTGTTGGCCTTGGTGGCTTCCTCGAGCGAAGCACCGGTCTGGATCTGATAGCCCGCGGGCAGGCTGGCGATGATCGGCGCAATCTGCGTCAACACCTGGTTCGCGACATCGGGCGGCTGGGTGCCCTCGGCAACATCGCCGCGCACGGTGATCGTCGGAAACCTGTCATAGCGGCGGAGGATCGGGTCCTCCATCCTGATCTCGGTGTGCCCGATCTGGTCGAGCGGGATGCGCTCGCCTGTATTGCCGGCCAAGGTAAAGCCATTGAGTTTCGCCGGGTCGAGCCGGTCGGTCCCGGCGCTGCGCGCGACGACGCCCACTGAGCGAATATCCTCGCGGACTTCGGTCACCGTCGTGCCCGTCAGGAAGGTCTGGAGCTGTTCGGCGACGTCCCGCGTCGTCAGGCCGATCGCTTTCAGGCGGTCCTGATCGACCACGAAGTGAAGCGCCGGCACGCGCTCGCCCCAATCGGTGTTCACCTGTCGCAGCGACGCATTGGCGAGCATTACAGTGCGCACGCGTTCCGCAATCTCGCGTATTTTTGCGACGTCGGGGCCCATCACCCGGAAGGCGACGGGGAAAGGGGAAGGCGGCCCGAATACGACCTGGGTGGCGCGTATCTTCGCCTCGGGGGCCAGCCCCTGGGCAGCGGCAAGGCGGATTCGCCGCTTCAATATCTCCCGCGTCTTCGCACTCTCGGTCATGACGACGATCTTGGCGAAGGAGGGATCGGGCATTTCCGGGGAGATGTTGAGGACGAAGCGCGGCGCACCTTGCCCAATATAGCTGGTGACGATTTTCGCCTCGGGCTGCCGACGGAGCCAGGACTCCACCTTGACCGTGGCTGCGGTGGTCGCGGCGATTCCAGTGCCCTCGGGCAATTGCAGTTCGACCAGGACTTCCGGCCGATCGGAGATCGGAAAGAACTGCTTCTTGACGAGCCCGAGCCCAAGCACCGCGATCAGGAAAAGCGCCGCCACGGCGAATACTGCTGTCTTGCGCCGCGCGACAAGCCCGGCGATTGCCTTGCGCAGCCTCTGATATGCCGGCGTGCCGTAGATCGCCTCGTGGCCGCCCTTTACCCGGGCGATATCGGGGAGAAGCTTCACGCCGATATAGGGCGTGAACGCGACCGCGACGACCCAGGAGGTCAACAGCGCGAACATCACGACCCAGAAGATGTTGCCCGCATATTCGCCGGCGGTCGATTTCGCGAACCCGACGGGCATCAAGCCAATGGCGGTGACCAATGTTCCGGCCAGCATCGGCGCGGCGGTGTGTCCCCATGCCCAGCTCGAGGCGAAGATCCGGTCGTGCCCTTCCTCCATCTTCACCACCATTGCCTCGATGATGATGATGGCATCGTCGACCAGCAGCCCGAGAGAGAGGATCAGCGCGCCAAGCGTGATCCGGTCGAAATCCCGGCCGGTCGCGAGCATGATGATGAACACACCGGCAAGCGTCAGCGGCACCGCGGCAGCCACGACGACGCCCACGCGCCAGCCCAGGGTGATGAGGCTGATGGCGATCACCACGACAAGCGCGACGAAGAACTTCAGCATGAATTCGCCGTACGCTTCCTCGATATTGACCGACTGATCGGTGATCTTGGTGAAGCTGAGGCCGGCGGGCATTTCACCCGTGATCGAGGCGACCTCCTTGTCGAGATCCTTGCCAAGCTGGAGTCCGTTGTAACGATCCTTCATCACGACGCCCAACTCCAGCGTCGGTTCACCCTGGTGGCGGATCAGATAGGTCGGCGGGTCTTCATATCCCCGCTTGATCTCGGCGATGTCCGAAAGCTGAAAGGTCCGGCCGTTGGCGATAACGGGCGTCTGCGCGATCTTGCCCAGATCATCCAGCTGTCCGTCCAGCCGCACCTGGACTTCAGGCCCTTTGGTTTCGACCGTGCCGGTCGGCACAAGGAGATTCTGGTTGTTGAGGGCCGCGAAGACATCGCGTGGCGCAACGCCGAGATTCGAAAGCCGGTCGTGCGAGAAATTGACGAAAATCCGCTCCGGCCGCTCGCCGATGATCTCCACCTTCTTGACGCCCGCCACATGCAGGAGCCGCTGCCGAATGCGCTCGGCCTCCCGCACCAGCAGTCGCTGCGGTTCGCCCTTCGCCTTGAGCGCATAGAGCGTGAAGGTGACGTCGCCGAATTCATCGTTGATCAGCGGTCCGATCACGCCGCGGGGGAGCTTCGCTGCCTCGTCACCGAGCTTTTTGCGGGCCTGGTAGATTTGTTCGGGAACGGCGGCGGGGGGGATCGCGTCCTTCAGCCATAACTGGGTGAAAGCCAGGCCGGGGCGCGTGAAGGTCTCGCTCCTGTCGTACCAGGTCAGTTCCTGCATGCGCTTCTCGAGCGGTTCCGCCACCTGGTCCTGCATCTCTTGCGCGGTCGCACCGGGCCAGGCGCTGACGACGGTCATCACCTTGACCGTGAAACTGGGGTCCTCGGCGCGGCCGAGATTGAGGAAGGCGAACAGGCCTGCCGCTGAGATGGCGATGATGAGGAAGAGCGTTACCGACCGCTCGCGTACCGCGAGCGCCGAGAGGTTGAACCCGCTCACAGCGAAGCGGTCGCGACGGCATCCACACGGACCCGCTCGCCTTCATGCAGGAGATGGGCACCGAGCGCGACGATGCGCTCGCCCGGGGCAAGGCCGGATGAGATCGTTGCGGTTTCGTCGCTGAGTCCGGCGATGGTCACGCGGCGCCAGGCGACTTTTGGCTCGCCGCCGGTGAGAACCCACACCCCAGGCCCGTGCCCGCTGTCGTACAGCGCTGCCAATGGGATCTGCATGCCGGAGGCTTTGCCGGCCAGCGGCAGGGCGATGCGGACAGTGGCGCCAAGCGGTGCCGCCGCCGGAGGACCTTCCAGACTGTAGCGCGCGTCGAAGGTTCGGGATTTCGGGTCCGCTGCATCGGATAGCTGGCGCAACCGGGCGGCGCCCCAGGCCGGGACGCCATAGATATTGGCGCGTGCCGCCGAACCGATCGCGGGACGAACGGTTTCCGGCAGGCTGATCGTTGCCTCGCGGGGCCCCGCCTGGGCGAGGCGGACGACGATCTGGCCGGCCGATACCACCTGCCCCGGCTCGGCCAATGTCTCGACCACAACGCCGTCGGCGTCTGCGAGCAAGGTGGAATAGCCAGTCTCGTTTCTCGCAACCCGCGCCTGCGCCTCGGCGGCCACCAATTGCGCGCGTGCCGATTGGGCCGCTGCCTTGATCTGATCATAAGCTGAAGCGGACACAGCGCCCGCGCCGACAAGCTCGCGGTATCGCGCCTCGTCAGCGGAGGTCTGGACCGCCCTGGCGCGCGCCGCCGTCACCGCGCCGTCCTGCGTCGCCGCCGCGAGCGCCAGATCGGTCGAGTCGATTCGCATCAGCGGCTGGCCTCTCCGGACCTTCTGGCCGGCATCGACCAGTCGCGCCGTGATCTTGCCGCCGACCCGAAATCCCAGGTCGCTTTGGACGCGTGCCGAGACGACGCCCGTGAATTCGCGTTCAGCGCCCGCTGCCGGAATGGGGGTCGTTACCCGCACCAGCTGAGGTGCGGTCCGGGGATCGGCCTCGGATCTGCCGCAGCCGGCAAGGGACAGCGATGCTGTGGTGGCGATAAGCGCGGACAGGATTCGATACCAGGACGACATGGCGGACATCTCTCATGAGGAGAAATGCTGCCTGAACGATTGTGACGGATATGTCAATTGGTCACTGGTTACAAATTCAGGGCGCGAGACTCCTCAGGACCAGGCTGATCATCTCGTTCTTGTCACGGGGCAGATCGTCCAGATTATATTGAAGCATCACTGGGTTCACGAAAGGCTTCATTGCCCCCATGATCGCTCGGCAGGTCTCATCGAGCGGCGTCTTGCGCTCGAACTCGCCCGATTCCCGGCCCTCCAGGATGATTCGTGCGAGAATATGCTCAATATTCTCGATATATTTGAGGGATGAAGACCATTTTTCGGTGCACGAATGGATAGCGATATCGTAAAGTTTTCTGTCATTGGAAAACAGGAATACCCCTGTGTCCGTCAATGTCTCGGCCATTATACGAAATTTTTCGGTCGCGGAACGGCCGGATGAGACCGACTCTTCCAAAGTCACAATAATTTCGGATAGGAAATTGCTGCAAATAGCCTCGCCAATGGCCTGCTTAGAGTCAAAGAATTTGTATATATACGCTTTGGAAAATCCGATTGCCTTGGCCAGATCGGAAACCGTGGTCTTGCCATATCCGTAGTGCGCGAAATGGTCATAGGCTGCGGCGATAATCTGCTCGCGTATATTGTGGTCCGCCGGGCCGCGTTGCCCGTCCACGGGGCTCTCCTGAAGGTCGTTCATCATCAGGACGTATAGCCATGGCGGCCATGTTTGACAACTTGTGACCAAAACGTATATTAGTTACTCGTTCACGAAAGGAACGAGTGTCATGCGAAACGCCAGAATTGCCGGTCTCCTTCTGGTGGCGCTGGGTCCGGGTGGTTGTGCCGTGGGGCCGGATTATCACCGCCCGGAAGTCGCGTCGGCCGGCCGCTTCATGGGGCAGCCGGCGGTCGCTGCGCGTGCCGCTGCCGTGCCATCGGACCTGGTGAGTTGGTGGAACGGCTTCGACGATCCCTTGATGACTCAATTGATCGAGGAGGCGCTCGATCATAACCTTGACGTGGCGCAGGCGGTCGCGCGGGTCTCCCAGGCAAGGGCGGGGCTCCGCGCCGCGAACGCTGCGTTGCTGCCATCGGCACAGATTTCGGCCAATGCGGCCACCGCGCATCAGTCGCTCGAAACGCCAACGGGTCGATTGCTGAGCGGCGTGCCCGGCTTCGCGCGCGACGGCGAACTCTATGATGGAAGCGTCAGCGCGAGTTGGGAAATCGATCTGTTCGGCGGGTTGCGTCGCGGACGGGAGGCGGCGCGTGCCGATTATGGCGCGTCGCAGGCTGACGTCGCGGGCGCGCGCATAGCGGTCGCGGCGCAGACGGCGGAAACCTATGTGGCGATCCGTGGCTTGCAAAACCGTATCGCGATCGCGACGGAGCAGGTCGATACGCAGCGCCGCCTGGTCGGCATCATTGACCTTCAATACCGCAAGGGCGTCGCCGCCGAACTGCAGCTGAACCAGGCGAAAGGGGCGCTGTCGCAAGTCGCCGCGACGCTGCCGGTCCTGCGCGAAGCGCTCGAGTCGGCCATGAATTCACTGGATGTGCTGCTCGGATCCCAGCCGGGCAGCAATCATGGCCGCCTGGCGGCGCCCAGCCCAATCCCGGTTCCACCCGCGATCGCTGATGCGGGCGGACCGGCGGAGCTTCTGCGCAGGCGGCCCGATCTGCTTGCAAGCGAGCAGAGACTGATCGCGGCCAATGCAAGGATCGGGGAGGCCGTGTCCCAATATTATCCCAAGCTCTCCCTGAGCGGGTTGCTTGGTACCGCCACGACCGCGGCTGGCGGGCTGTTCGGTTCAGGGGCAACCCAGGCGCAGGGGGTGTTGGGCCTGCGTTGGCGGCTATTCGATTTTGGCAGGGTCGATGCGGAAATCGCCGCTGCGCGGGGGCGCGATGCCGAGGCCCTGGCGGCCTATCGGCTGGCGGTCCTGCGTGCATCGGAAGATGTGGAGAATGCCTTTTCGAGCCTGGTCGAACGCGAGCAGCAGGAACGCACTCTGGCCGAGGGAGAGGACTCGCTGGTCCGCGCGCGCAAGGCCTCGTTTGCCGCCTATCAAGGCGGTGTTGTCAGCCTGATCGAGGTTCTGGATGCCGACAATCGTCTGCTTGCGACCCGCGATGCGCGCATACAGGCGCGGACCGAAGCCGCACGCGCGGCGATCTCCTCGTTCCGGGCCCTGGGTGGCGGATGGTCGAGTGCGGAGCGAGCAGCTCTCTAGGCCGGCAGGCTCAGGAATATCGCAGGCTGCACGAAACATTGTACAATGTTCTGTACAATTGGAAATGTCAGCGCCTTGCATGACATTCCCAACAGATGGAGGACGTCGCACCGTCCACCCGTCATCGATTCAACCGCGTCGAAACCTGCGCTACCAGCGTCGAGCGCGGGTTAACTCAAGGCCTGGTCGAGCAGTTTCGCCAGCCTCAAACCACCGCGCTCGACCTGAAGCTTGGCCACCGGCACGAGCTTGTCGATCGTCGCTTCGTCGAGCGTGACATGCGCTGGGTTCGGCGCGCAGGGGTCGCCGCCGAGCGCGCTGGCATAGACGCTGTCATGCGCAACCAGCCAGCTCTCGCGGCTCCAGTCAGTCACGGTGCCGGCCGCGATGCGGGTGCGCACGGCCGCGGGATAGCGCCGCACCAGTGATGGCCCGGTCGTGATCGCACGCTCGGCGAGCGGTCCATCCCAGACCGAGTGGAGGTTGAAATGGGGAGTCGCATAAATGCCATAGGTCGCGCCGACATCATTGCCGCCCTTGTCGTCCTTCTCGCCGGCATGGAGCGGCTGGTGGAGATCGCCGACAAAGTGGATCAGGAACACAAGCGCCTGGACGCGGTCCTTGGCCGGCGTGCGCTTGTCCCTGAGCAGCTTCACATCGCGCTCGATCTGCGCCGAGACGCACTTGCCGTCCTTGCAGGGCTCGACCAGGTCGAAGGGCTTGCAGATGTTCACATCCTGGAAGTGCCAGGCGAACGCATAATCATAGGGCCGCTTGCCGTCGGGGGTCTTGATCGTCTTGATGCAGTCCGCCCAGACGCTTGCCTCTTCGATCGTGCGCGTCGGGCAGGTCGGCGTGTCGAGCAACGCGGTCGACTGACGGAGCAGGCGCTCGATCGCGACGCGGGTCTGCGGGCGGACATTGGCGCGCGCGATCTCGGCGACGGTCTGGTGGCCATATTCCCAATAAGCGGCGGCTGGGGAAGCGGTCGCGGCGAGCGCGACGGCGGCGAGAGCTGGGAGGATGCGACTCATGGCAATGCTCTAGCCGCTGCGCCTGCGGTGCGGAAGCGGGCGGGCGGCTATTCGTCCCCGTAAATGGCGATGCGCCGCGCACCGCTCGAATCGGCCATCGCCCGGAACATGCCGGCCGTATTGAAGCTCCAGACGGTCTCGCCGCCCGGCCCGGTCACGATCACGCCGCCTCGGCCGCCCAGCGCCTTCACCTCGGCCATCACCGCGTCGGCTGCGGCTTGAATGGGTTCTCCCGCCAGCCGGACCCGCGCGCAGATCTCATGCGCGACGCCAAGGCGGATGAAATATTCCCCCGATCCAGTCGCCGAGACGGCACAGGCGCGATCATCGGCATAGGTACCGGCACCGATCAGCGGCGAATCGCCGATCCGGCCCCAGCGCTTGCCGGTGACGCCGCCGGTCGAGGTCGCGGCGGCGACATGGCCGCGCGTGTCGAGCGCGACCGCGCCGACCGTGCCATATTTCATGTCCACATCGAACGAGTCGGCGCCGCGCGCCTTCAGCTCCTCGAGCTGCCGGCGCCGCTCGGGCAGTATGAACCAGTCCTGCCCCGCCTGTTCGAGCCCATGCTCGCGGGAGAAGAGGTCGGCGCCCTCGCCGCCGAGCAGGACGTGCTGGCTCTCCTCCATCACCGCGCGGGCGAGGCTGACCGGGTTGCGGGTCGCCGTCACGCCGGCAACCGCGCCAGCCGCGCGGCTGCTGCCATCCATGATCGCCGCATCGAGCTCGGCCACGCCTTCATGGCTGAGCGCGGCGCCGCGCCCGGCGTTGAAGTGCGGATCGTCCTCGAGCACGCGCACCGCCACCTCGACGGCATCGATGGCGCTGCCGCCTCCGGCCAGGATCGCCGATCCGGCGTCGAGCGCCGCCGATAGCCCGGCCCGCGCGCCCGCATCGGTTGCGGCGTCGATCCGCTCCCGGGTCATCATCCCGGCCCCGCCATGCAGCACCAGGGTCCAGATCGCCGGTTCGGTCATGCTCAGGCTCCCGACGGTGACAGGCGATCGTTGACGCGAGGCCGCGCCGACTTGGTTCGCAACCCGATCAGCGGCCGCAGCCAGTTGATCTCGCGGCCGAGCAGATAGAAGGCCCAGCACCCGGCTATGGTCGCGGCCACGAGAATGGCGAATTCCTCGGCCGCCGGCAGATTCTGGCCAAGCAAGATCCACTCGACGCCGACGATCACCGTCTGGTGGACGATATAGAAGGGGAAGACCGCCTCGGTCAGCGTCTTGCGCCACGGGTGATCATGGTTCCAGAAACGCTCGGCGACGCCAATCAGTGCGACGATCGTGCACCAGCCCTGCACCGCGTGCGCCGCGGCGAAGATTGCGCCGAAAGGACTGGGCATCGCACTGCCCGGCCAGCGCCACTCGATCGCGGCGACGATGCAATAGCTCAGCGCCGCGACCACCGCCGCCGGCCGCCACCAGCGGCCGATCGCCGCCATGGCCGGCCCCGAGCGAGCGAGCGCGAAGCCGAACAGGAAGCCCGGCAGATAATGGAGATGAGCGAGTGGGTCGTCGAACAGGTCATGAGTCTCCTGCGCACCCTGCAACAGCACCATGTCGACGAAGAGCAGCCAGGCGATCGGCACCAGCACCACCGCGACCGTGCCGAACACCCGGTCGAACACAGGCTGCACACTCCGGCCGCGCGCCAGCCACAGTCCGGCGGCCAGCGCCATGGTGTAGATCCACAGATAGACGACGAACCAGAGATGTTGCCAGGTCGGCAGGATCATCCCTTCCAGGCTGCCGAAGCGGAAATAGTCGTGGAGCCAGAACCAGGCAAAGCCCTGAGCATAGCCATGCTTGCCCATCAGCTCGATCCAGGGCTGCAACGGCACGATCACCGCCATGCCGAACAGGAGCGGAATCAACAGCCGCTTGCTGCGCGATCCGATGAAGCCGCCGACATGGCCGCCCTTCACCAGCAGCGCGCGGCTGGCGTAGCCGGAGACGACGAACAGCAGCATCAGCCGCCAGCTGTTTGCCGCGAGCATCGGGATCGCGACCCATTCAGTCGGATGACTGGTCTTCACATGGAAGTCCCACGGCACGAAGACCATGCCGACATGATAGAAGATGAGAAGCGCAAACGCGCCGATACGCAGCCAGTCGAGGCCGTAGTGCCGATCCATCCCCGGCCTTTAGCGTGGCCGCCGCGGATGGCCAGCATTGAGGTGTGCCATACCCCCGTCGCGCGACGGGTGGTGGCCCGGCCGCGTCGGTTGTCGCGGCCGGGCTCGATCGGCGTCAGGCGCTACGCAATTCTGGCGCCGGTACGTCGGAAGAATCACGGTGGGGCCGGCGGCGCAGCCCGATCATTGGCCGCAACCAGGCAATCTGTCGGCCGGTCAGATAAAAGGCCCAGCAACCGGCGACCGTGACCGGCACGAGGATCGCGAACTCCGCGACCGGGCCGATCTGGAGGGGCCGCAGCCAATATTCGGCGACCACGATCACCGTCTGATGGATGATGTAGAAGGGGAAGACGGCCTCGGTCAGCATCGGCTGCCATGCCGTGTCGCTGTTCCAGAAGCGCTCGGCGATTCCGATCAGCGCGGCGATGCTCGCCCAGCACTGCACTTCGCGCGCGACATGGTAGAGCGCGGCGATCGGTTTGGAGGGCATGGCGAAGCCCGGATAGGCAATCTCGACCGACGCGACGATCAGATAGCCCGCGATCGCGAGCACGGCGGATGGCCGCCAGAGCCGCGCCAGCGCCGCCATTGCCGGCTTCGACCCTGCAAGGCCGAAGCCGAACAGAAAGGCGGGGAAATAGGCGAGATGCGCGACGCCGTCGTGGAACAGGTCATGCGTATCCTCGGTACGCCGGAACAGGAGCAGGTTGAAAACGAGCAGCCAGGCGATCGGCACCCAAAGGACGCGCAGGCCCGCAAAGGCCCGGTCGAACGCAGCTTGCGCTCCCGCCAGACGCGGCAGTGCGAGCAGCGCGGCGAGCGCCAGCGTGTAGACCCAGAGATAGACAACGAACCACAGATGGTTCCAGGTCGGCAGGATGATCCCGTCGAGCGTGCCGAACCGGAAATAGTCGCTGGTGAAGAACCAGGCGAAGCTCCTTGTATAGCCGTGCTGGGTGGTCAGCTCGACCCAGCTTTGCGGCGGCACGATCACCGCCATGCCGAAGAGGAGCGGCAAGAGCAGGCGGGTGTTGCGATTGCCGAGGAAGCTGCGGACGCTCGCCGATTTTGCGAACAAGGCACGGCTGGCATAGCCTGACACCACGAACAACAGGGTCAGGCGCCACGCATTGGTCAGCAGCATCGGCACGGCGACCCAGTCGGCCGGCTGCGCGGTCTTCACCTGGAATCCCCAGGGCACGAAGACCATGCCGATATGATAGAAGATCAGCAGGCCAAAGGCCCCGATCCGCAGCCAGTCCATGCCGCAATGCCGTTCCATTCCTTGCCTCCATGATCGATGGGTGACGGCTAGCGAGCGGCGCCCGGCCCCGGTATCGGGATGGGGCGGGAGGCGGCACCGGAGGGACGATGGCGACGGGCATGGGGACGAGCGGCGGTCGACACGGGATGAACGGTGCGCAGCGCCGGCTCGCGCTGCTGCTCGCTGCCGGCTTCGCCATCGTGCTGCTGGCGATCCTGGTTGCCGACGCCGAATCGATGATGAGCGATCTCGCGCTCAGCGGGAAACACGACACGGCGGTCCATATCTGGAGCTGGGAAACGACCAGCATCATCGCCTGGCTGACGGCGACGCCGGCGATCTGGTGGCTTGTCCTCCGCGTGCGTCCGCCCCGCTTCTCCTGGGTCGTTGTCGCGCTGCTGATTCTGCTTGCGAGCGTGCCGGTCTCGCTCTGGCATATCGCCCTCATGGTCGGGCTGCGGAAGCTGTTCTACGCCATGGAGGGCGGGCGCTATCACTTCTTCGATCTGTTCGGCTCGATCGCCGATCGCCTGCTCTACGAATATCGCAAGGATTTCGCGACGTATCTGCAGTTTGCCGGCCTGGCCGTGATCGCGCAGTGGCTCATCGCCCGTGCCGGCCTTCCCGTCGCCGTGCCCGCGACCCAGCGGATGCTGACCGTCGCGGATGGTGCGGTGACTCACCAAGTGCCCGTCGACCAGATCGATCATGTCACCGCCGCTGGCAATTATGTCGAGATCGCCTGGGCGCCGCGGACATTGCTTCACCGCGCGACGCTGGCCGGCGTCGGGGCTGAACTGGGCGCCGGATTCGTCCAGATCCATCGCAGCCGACTTGTCCGCCGCGCGGCGATCCGCCGGATCGAGACCGATCGCAGCGGCGACTTCACCGTGGTGCTCGAAAACGGGACCGAGCTGAAGGGAAGCAGGCGCTATCGCGAATCGGTGCAGGGCTGAGCCTATGCCTTCCGTGCCGCGGCATGCGGCGCTATATGAGGCGTGAATTCGAAAGGTTGCCCGCATGTCCCTTCGCCCGTGGCGCGATATCACGCGCCGTCAGAGCCGTCAGATCATGGTCGGCAACGTGCCGGTCGGCGGCGACGCCCCCGTCACCGTGCAGACGATGACCAACACGCTGACTTCCGACGCCAGAGCGACGATCGACCAGATCCGGCGCTGCGAGGATGCCGGGGTCGACATCATCCGCGTCTCCTGCCCCGATGTCGAATCGACCGCGGCACTCCGCCAGATCGTCCGCGCCAGCCGCGTGCCGATCGTCGCTGACATCCATTTCCACTACAAGCGCGCGCTCGAAGCCGCCGATGCCGGCGCTGCCTGCCTGCGCATCAACCCCGGCAATATCGGCTCGTCGGAGCGGGTGAAGGAAGTCGTCAACGCGGCCAAGGCCAATGGCTGTGCGATCCGGATCGGCGTCAATGCCGGTAGCCTCGAGAAGGACCTGCTCGAGAAGTACGGCGAGCCCTGCCCCGAGGCGCTGGTCGAAAGCGCGCTCGATCACATCAAGATCCTGCAGGACCATGACTTTCACGAATACAAGGTCGCGGTGAAGGCGTCCGACCTGTTCCTCGCGGTCGCCGCCTATCAGCAGCTTGCCGAAGTCGTCGATTGCCCGCTGCATCTCGGCATCACCGAGGCGGGCGGGTTCGTCGGCGGCACGGTCAAGTCGGCGATCGGGATCGGCTCCTTGCTCTGGTACGGCATCGGCGACACGATCCGCGTCTCGCTCTCGGCTGAGCCCGAGGAGGAAGTGCGGGTCGGCTTCGAGATCCTGAAGGCCCTGGGCATCCGCAATCGCGGCGTCCGCGTCGTCTCCTGCCCGAGCTGCGCCCGCCAGGGCTTCGACGTGATCCGCACCGTCCAGGCATTGGAGGAGCGCCTCCAGCATATCCGCACGCCGATGTCGCTGTCGGTGCTCGGCTGCGTCGTCAACGGCCCGGGCGAGGCGCGCGAGACCGATATCGGCCTCACCGGCGGCGGCAACGGCAAGCATATGGTCTATCTCTCTGGCGTCACCGACCACACTGTCCAGAGCGAGGACATGATCGAGCACATCGTCAGGCTGGTCGAGAACAAGGCAGCCGAGATCGAGGCAGCTGACGAAGCGCGCGCCGCGGCCTGAGCCGGGGCTTTAAGACATTCTTCGTCATAAGCGTTATCGCTGATCTAAGCCGCGGCGGGCTAGTCATCTGGAACTGAAGTAAGATACATTGTATGTTGCTCCTGTGTGAACGACGGGAGCAAGCG